>NZ_CP114598.1:0-331259 GCF_030848305.1 Akkermansia muciniphila
ATGACGCCGCCATCAGAACTGTCTGCCACCTGGTCCAGAATCACGGGAGCCCTGCAAACAATCATGTCCCCGGAGGTGTATGGATTGTGGTTTCCCAAGTTTTCCCTGCTGGAGGATTCAGGGAAGGCTTTGACGCTGGTGTGCGACGATCCTATGGCCGCCCTCTGGGTGGAAAACAGCTATACGCCGGAGCTGAAGCAGGCCGCCATGCTGGCTCTGGGCACGGAACGCCAGATCAAGTTCGTCTGCACGGATGAAGTGGCTTCCATGCCCGCTGCAGAAGGCCAGCCGCAAAAAGCCTCATCCCGGGCCAAAACGCCGCAGGCGGCGGATTCCCCGGCCGCACCGGTCAAAAAACAGCGCACCCCGGCAGCCAGGGCATGCCTGAATGACTTATATACGTTTGATTCGTTCGTGGTTTATGAAGACAGCCGCTTCGCGTATCAGGCCGGGCTGTCCGCCGCCCAGTCGGAACGGCCCCTGTTCAATCCGCTTTTCCTGTACGGAAAATCCGGCGTAGGTAAAACCCATTTGCTCCAGGCCATCGGCCATGAAGTGCTCCATCAGGATTCATCCACCAATGTGGTGTACGTCACGGGCGAACAGTTCGCCAATGAATTTATTGACGCTTCCCGAACCCAAAACGGACAAAGCTTCACCAAACTGCGCCGCAAATACCGCAAGGCTGACGTCCTGCTGGTGGACGATGTGCAATTTATCTCCGGCAAGGAAAAAACGGTGGAAGAATTCCTGCATACGTTTGACGAACTGTTCCATGCCCACAAAACCATCGTGATTTGCGCGGATGCCGCCGCATGCGACATTTCCAATCTGGACCCCCGGCTGGCGGCGCGCCTGGAATCCGGCCTTACGGTAGAATTGAACCTTCCGGACGACAACGCACGGCTGGAAATCCTGCGCAGCAAGCGCGACCGGGCCGGCATGAACGTCTCCGACGAAATTCTGGAGTTTCTGGCCAGCCGCATCCAGAAGAGCGTGCGCCGTCTGGAAGGCGCGCTGCTCCGTGTGGCCACCTTTACTTCCCTGTCCGGAGACATGCCTGATATCGCCAAAATCGAGCAGCTTCTACGCGACATCCTGCGGGAAGAAACAAGCCGCATCCTGACCGTGGATTCCATCCAGAAGCGCGTGGCGGATTTTTACGAACTTAAGGTGAGCGATCTGACCGGCAAGCGCCGCCCCAACAGCATCGCCTTTCCGCGCCAGATCGCCATGTACTTGAGCCGCCGCCTGACGGAACGCTCCCTGAAGGATATCGGCCAGGCATTCGGCGGACGGGACCACGGCACCGTCATTCATGCGAACAAGCTGGTAGCCTCCCGTATGGAAGAGGATGTGCGCGTGAGGGACATCGTCCAGAGGCTGGAAGAAGAGCTGAGGGATTGATTTCCCTTCTCTTCGTTCCCTGCCGGCCAGGCGGGAAAAGCTCCGCCCCCGTTTAGCCCCCATGGCTTTTCAAACGAAAGAAGCGCTTCCGCGGAGCGGGGGAGAATAAGCTTGAGGCGAAAGCGGTTTGGATTAGAATCACCCTGTTCCCATTGATTCCATGATCCACGCCGACCAGCTTTCCAAAGAGTTTGGCCGCTTTCAAGCGGTAAAGAATGCATCCTTCCAGATTGAAAAGGGGGAAATCGTAGGGTTCCTGGGGCCGAACGGCGCAGGCAAAACCACGACTTTGCGCATGCTGACCGGCTATCTGCCCCCCACTTCCGGCACAGCCACGATTGCGGGGTTCGACATTGTGAAAAATCCCCTGGAGGCTCGCAAACATCTGGGTTATCTGCCGGAACACGTGCCTCTTTACGACGATCAGCGCGTCACGGAATACCTGAAATTCCGCGCCAGGCTTAAAGGCATTTCTTCCAAGCAGATCTGGCCTGCCGTCTCCAAGGTTGTAGAACAATGCGGCCTGGATCCCGTGCGCCGCAAGATGATCCGCACCCTTTCCAAAGGCTACCGCCAGCGCGTAGGCCTGGCGGACGCCCTGCTGGGGGAACCGGATCTGCTGATCCTCGACGAGCCCACCAACGGTCTTGACCCCAACCAGATACGCCAGATACGCGAGCTGATCAAAGGCCTGGCGGCCAACCACACCATTATTCTTTCCACCCACATTCTCAGTGAGGTGGAAATGATTTGCAACAAGGTCATCATCATTGACCAGGGAACTATCAAGGCGGCGGATACCCCCTCCAACCTGACGGCCAACCTCCGGGCAGCCGGCAAGATTACGCTGGAATTCCGGGGAGACTTGGCCCTGATTACGCAGAAACTGGAAAACCTGGAACATGTGAAGAAGGTCATCCATGAAGGAACGGACGCCGACGGCTGGCATACGCTGACCGTACGCGCGGAGGCCGGGACGGATACCCGTGAAAAGGCCGCGCGCCTCCTTGCGGAACAGGGATGCCCCCTGCGCCATATTTACCGCCACACCCCCACGCTGGAAGAAGTGTTCGTGGAAATGACCCGCAAAGATTAACCCCCATTTTTCCAGCCCCGCCCATCCACCACCTCCCATTTCCCTTTTCTCCCCATGTCTCCAGTACTTACCATTTTCAGAAAAGAACTCAGAAGCTACGTAATGACTCCGTACGGATGGGTTATCCTGGCTTTCGTCATGGCCCTTCAGAGCGTCTCCCTGTCCGGCACGCTAAAGGCTTTTCAACTGGCCCCGCAGAAGGAAGGCATCCTGTTCTTCATCCTGCATTCCCCCATGTTCTGGTTTTACTTCCTGTTCATCTTCCCGCTGCTCACCATGCGCTCCCTGGCGGAGGAAGAAAAGACGGGAACGCTGGAATCCCTGCTTACCACGCCCATCAAGACATGGCAGGTGGTCCTGGGAAAATACTTCTCCGCGTACGCCTTTTACATCATCCTGTGGCTGCCCATGCTTCTCTACCCCACCCTGGCGGACTGGTCCAACCTGATTGTGCAGTGGATTTACGGATATGACGCGGGCATGGTTCTTCCCTACCGCCTTGCGGACTGGGCCGGGGCATACGCCATACTGCTGCTGATCGGCGCCTGGTTCACGGCCATTGGCATTTTCGCCTCTTCCATGACGGGCAGCCAGATTATTTCCGGCATCATCACCATCGGCCTGCTGGTTCTGATTTTCTTCATGGGGCTGATTCCCGTGGTGTGGGGGGAATTCCCCGCGGCGGGGATTTTCCACTACATGTCCTGCTCGGAACATCTGGACCGCTTTTCCGCCGGACTGGTTGACACACGTCCCGTCGTATTTTACCTGACCATGACGGTCCTGACGCTGGCCGTCACCATCCGCATCATTGACCACCGCCGCTGGAAACACTGATTCATCCCGCCTTCACCCCTTTTCATTTTTATCTATGAGCGAAACACCAGACACCCCCGCCGCGGCTGCGGAAGCCTCCCAGCCCGCCGCCCGCAAGGTCAAACGCCCCTGGATGACCTGGATCAAGCTTTTCCTGCTGTTCCTTATCGTCGTATGCCTGAATTACGTGGGCTGCCACGAGTATTACCGCCGGGACCTGACGGAAGACCAGCGTTATGAAATATCCCGCCAGAGCATCAACATGCTCCAGTCTCCGGAAATCCAGAAGCGCAAAACACCCGTCAAAATCACGTTCGCTTTCCTGCGCACCACGCAAAACTATACCCGCATGCGTTCTCTGCTTGAGGAGTACGAACGTTATTCCAACGGCAAAGTGAAGGTGGAGTACGTGGATCCCCTCCGCCAGCCGAACAAGGCACGTGAAATCTCCAATATCTACGGAATTGAATTCAAGAAGAACCTGGTCATCATTGATGCCCGGGAAGATACGGAAAAAGCGCTCAAGACGTTTGAAGGCACCCAGGCAGACGCCGCCCACGTGCGCATCCTGCCTGGAGACGCCTTCGTAGTGTACGCCCCCGGGCCGGACGGCAAAAGCATGAAGGCGGTGGCCCTCCAAATTGAAGATATGATGACTGCCGGCATTTACGGGGCGGCCAACGGCGAACCGCGTAAAATCTATATCGCGGCGGACAAGAGCAACTTCAACGAGGCCCTGAGCAACAACCAGGAGGAAAGCATCTTCACGACGCTGGGCAAAATCTGCCGTTCCGTCAACCTGCAGCTTGTACCCATCCGCATGAGCGGTCTGGAAGAGATTCCGGAAGATGCCGCGGGATTTATGATCATCGGTTCCAAATATGATCTGTCCCCGCAGGAGGCGGAAGTGCTCCAGCGGTACTGGGCGCGCCCGAACGCCGCCATCCTGATCATGCTGGAACCCCGGAATGACACCCCCAGACAGCTCTACCGCTTTCTCCGCGAACAGGGGCTGCGGCCCCAGAATGACCGCGTGATGCTCCGCAACAGGGGCAACCGTTCCGTTTTTGAAATTAACTCCATTTTCGCCCCCTCCCTGAATTGCACCCGTGAATTCTGGAATTCCAGCACCGGGCTGGAAGGGGAGAGCATCTCCCTTATCCTGGATTCCGACAACGCGGCCATGGAACAGAAGCGCATTACGCCGTATCCCCTTCTGGTAACCACGGAGGATTATTATGGAGAAACCAAATACAACCAGTTCCCAGCCAAGTTCGACGCGAGGGAAGACAATCCGGGTCCTCTGATGATCGGCGCGGCCCTCATCCGGGGGAATGCCGGGGACGTGAACCAGAACAAGACTACCGGGCGCCTGGTTCTGCTTGGCAATACGGACCTGCTTCAGCCCCGGCAAATCAAACCGGAACAAAGGGATTTCATGCGTACGCTGATCGGCTGGATGACGGACCGTGAAGAATTGCGCGGCCTCGGCTCCCGCCATGACCTGACCGTCAAGCTGAATCTGGACCGCAATGCCCTGGGCGTTTTGGAACTCCTGACGAATATCGGCCTCCCCCTGCTGGCGCTGCTGATCGCCCTGATTATCTGGAACACGCGCCGTCATTAACCCCATCCACGCCCATTACCGGAAGCACATGCGCACATTCCGCTTTATCCTTCTCATCCTCATCGCCCTCGCTTCTGTCGGCGCGGCGGTGCTCCTCACCATTGACGGCAACCTGTCCCGCATCATCGGGCGCACCGCTTTCAGTTCCGGAGAACGGCTTTTCCCGTACACCCGGGAAGAAATGAACGAGGTTTCCTGGATGCGCATCAATTGCGTGGGGGATGTCGCGGAATTCCGCCGCAAACCCAACGGCGTCTGGTGGTGCGAAAAGCCCTGGAACGACCGTATGGACCCTCGCGCGGCGGCGGCCATTCTCCAGTACACGTACTCCACCAGCATCGTGGACGCATTGCCCCTGCACAAGATTGATTCCGCCTCCCTGAAGGAATTCGGCGTGAAGACCACTCCCGTTACCATCACTCTCAAGGAAATGAGCGACGACGGAAAGCGTTCCTCCACCGTGGCGCGCTATACGCTGGGTTCCCCGGCGCCCTGGCTGGTGGACGATCCGGAAAACAAGACCACGGATGACACCACCTATATGCAGACGGATTTCTACGGACGGGACACCCGCATTCTGGTGGGCACCGGGAACATCCTCCCTCTGTTCAAGTCCGGCATCCGCCAGCTTCGGGACCACCGCCCCCTGCTCCTGCATCCGGCCATGCCCGCCTCCATTGAGATCAATAACCGGGGCCAGCGCATCGCCCTGGAGCGCAAGACTCCCGGCTCCCCCTGGAAAATCACGTATCCCCTTTCCCTGGATACGGACCCGGCCATGATGGAGGTGCTTCTGGGCACGCTTCAGAAACTGACCGCCGTGCGCGTGTACAACCCGGAGGAAACAAGCGTACCGGACATGACGGATGATCAAATCACCTCCGTCTCCATCAGGAATTTCACAGGCAGCCTTTCGGGGGACGGCAAATCCCTGCAAATGGAGGAACAGCCCGTCACGCTTAGGATTTACCCTCCCTCCGACAACGGCAGCCTGTCCGAACTGGTCAAGGCCACCGTTTCCGACCGCAAGGCCGTCTTTGAACTGGCGCAAACGACGGAAACCAACAAGGAAATCCCCGGCATACGCAATATTCCGCTGGATCTGGATCTTTTGCGTTCCAAGCAATTGACGGACATCGGGGATTACAAAATTACCGGCCTTTCCATCCGCAAGAGCTTTCAGGATTATCCCACCATTGCCCGCTTCATTCAGGGAGATGAGAAAAAAGGCATCAAACCCACCTGGCTGTACACGGCAGAGGGCGCCCGTTACCAGGAAGCTAATCCGGATCATCTCATTTCCCTGCTGAAAACCGTTAAACAGGGAAAAGTGGCCGGCTTCGCCTCGGACAAGGCTACGGATCTTTCCGTGTACGGGCTGGATAACCCCAGAATGACGCTCACCATGTCCCTTCTGCCCAAGCCCGGTGAAGAACCCCGCCCCCCCGTGACGGTGTTTTTCTCCAAGGGAGCGGACGGTTCCTGGTATGCCCGACAGGCCGGGAAACCCACCGTCGCCATACTGGACAACGCCTACATGAGGGATTTGCTGGCAGATGCCCTGGCCTGGAAAAAAAAGAGGCTTCTTTCCTTCAGCAGGTTTGACCTCAGAGAAATGCACCTGGACCGCATCGGTTCCGGAGGCCCCCTGATTCTAAAATTCGACCGTCTGGACGATTCATGGACGGCTTCCAGGAACGGGAAGGATGAAACCCTGAATATTAACCCGAACCGCGCCAACCGCTATCTGGACGAACTGGAAAAAATGGAGGTGAGCGCCTGGCTCCCCTATACGGACGTCATGGCGCATGAAGCCCTGAAAAATCCCGTTTTCCGCCTGAAACTCGTCCTCCAGTCTTACAAGGATGCGGGCCCCGTGCCAACCAAATCCGGCGTCGGCGATATTACCTTTGCCCCGGAACCGGAAACGGAAGACAAAGTCATCACGCTGGAAATCGCCCCGGCGGGAGAAGCCGGATACAGCAGGTTTTATTACGGCAGAGTCAATACAACCCCGAATTATTTTATCCTGAACATGGACGCCGTACGTCTGCTCGGCGCCAGCCTTTCGGAAGACAACTAACCATTCCTCCCGCATGAGCAAGATTGAGCTGCACACCGCCATTTCCTTTCTGGACGGAATCCTTTCCGTGGATTCCATTCCGGACGCCTCCCGCGCCCTGAACGGCCTTCAATTGGAAAACGGAGGCACTGTTTCCAAAGTGGCCGCCGCCGTGGACGGCTCAGAAAAGGCCATTCATGCGGCCCTGGAAACAGGGGCGGACCTGCTCATCCTTCACCACGGCATTTTCTGGCAGCCCATGCAGCCCATTACCGGCATCGCCTACCGGAAGCTGAAAGCCGCCATAGACGGGAACCTGGCGATTTACGCCGCCCACCTCCCTCTGGACGTCCACCCCGCATACGGCAACAATGCCCTGCTGGCGAAGGCCTGCGGCCTCCGTTCATGTTCTCATGAAGGGCTGGACTATCACGGCGTTTCCCTCGGTACGCACGGAGAATTTTCAGGTACATGCGCGGAATTGGCGCAAAAGCTGGAAACCGTCCTCGGCGCGCCCGTGCAGGCCTTCTGGCAGGATTCCCCGGAGGCTCCGGCCGGAAATGTCTTCATCTGCACCGGAGGCGCGGGGGACGATCTTGCCCAGGCCGCAGCCCTCGGCTGCCGCACCTACGTAACCGGGGAAGGTTCTCACTGGAACATCCCCCTGGCCCAGGAACTGGGCGTCAATCTGGTCTTCGGCGGCCACTACTTTACGGAGACGTTCGGCGTAAAGGCCTTGGGGCTTCTTCTCAAGGATATTTACGGGCTGGACTACACTTTTATTGACCTGCCGCCTTCCTCCTACAGCCATTGACCAAACGCCGCGGAACATGAATCTGACTACGGACGACGCCGACGGAAAAATCCGCCTGGACCAATACCTTGCCGCCCACCTTCCGGAACTTTCCCGCTCCAGAATCCAGAACCTGATCAAAAGCGGGGACGTATTGGTCAACGGTTCTCCCGCCAAGCCTAAAAACCCCGTTTCCCGCGGCGACTCCATCACCGTCCGCATTCCGGAGCCGGAACCGGCGGAAGCCCTTCCCCAGGATATCCCCCTGGACATCCTGTATGAAGATGAAGACGTGATCGTCATCAACAAGGAAAGCGGCATGGTCGTGCATCCCGCGGCCGGCAACCCGGACGGCACCATCGTAAACGCCCTGCTCCACCACTGCGGGGATCTCTCCGGCATCGGCGGAGTGGAACGCCCCGGCATCGTCCACCGCCTGGACAAGGACACTTCCGGCTGCCTGGTCATCGCAAAAAATGACGGCGCCCACCAGTCCCTGACGGCGCAGTTCGCGGCCCGCAGCACGGAAAAGCGTTATCTGGCCGTCGTCCAGGGCATTCCTTCCCAAAGTTCCGGCACGGTCTTCACCCATATTGGCCGCCATCCCGTGAACCGCCTGAAAATGGCGGTAGTCAATCCCGGTTCCGGGAAGGCCGCCATTACGGACTACGATTTGCTCTGCGCGGACCCGGCCACGGACTCATCCCTGGTTCTGTGCACGCTGCACACGGGAAGAACCCACCAGATACGCGTGCACATGCTCCATCTGGGCCATCCGCTCATCGGGGACCCCATTTACGCCAAGCCCGCCCGGCAGAAGGCCAAACCCGGTCGGCTCATGCTCCACGCGTGGCGGCTGGGCTTCGACCACCCGCGCACGGGAAAGCGCATGGAGTTTGAAGCTCCCGTCCCGCCGGAATATACGCCGTGGCTCCAACTCTTCCCCAACGGGCTTTACGGGACCATTCCGGAGCCCCGGAAGAGACATGACGGACAAGGCTGACACGTCGCGCCCTTTTCCGTGGTCCACACACAGTTCTCCCCTCAGGAATATCAGAGGCGCAACCGGCGCTTCCTGCGCAGGAACAAAAGACTGCCGCCTGCAAGAAGGAGAGAAAAAGAAGCCGGCTCCGGAACCGCTTCAATCAGATTCAGTCCATAGGCGGAGTCAATGTAATAGTCGAGCGTTGAGTGGTACCCGTCCATATGAAGATAACCATTTTTTTCAGTCAGGGAGCAGGAACGCAACGCGGTCGTATCATCATCGGAGTCAGTAAAATAGATTTTGGTAAGCAGCCCTGTTCCGTCATCCCTGTCGACTCCCCAAAGAGTAATCGCGTGCCCCATGGCATCATTCGCAGAAATGCCAAGACTTACCCCATAGCAGGAATTCAGGGAAGAAACGATAAAATCGGAACAATAAGCGGAAAACGTGTCGTACCCGGACGGGAGGCTGCTGGACGTTTCCGTCGTCATATCGTTCCAATAATAGATATTTTGTTGATACAGCTTCGGGTTATAATACCCCCCTCCCCATGTTGATGGATCCAGCGTATGCGGCATGGAATACCCATACTCATCAAGCCCGAAATCATAAGGCAAATAGCTTCCCTCATACCACCATTCCCAAGCATACTGGGCGGCGCCGCCCAAATCCTGAAAGGAATTGACATAGGTTCGGAAAATATTCGCCCCGGTCGGAGTCCCGTTATTCGCGCAGGAGGCATAGGAGCTATTCTCTTGCCACCAATTGATGAGGTTGGAAGCGGAAGCGGCCCAGCACAAGTAGGTATCTCCATTCCACGATTTGTTGAAATCGCTCCATCCGGATTCCTGCGTTACACCGTAGGTCCAGACAGAGCCGGAAAAAGCCGGAGAAGAAGAGAGCAAAACGCCGACACAAAAAGCATAGAGGGAATGATATCTCATGTTTTATTTCGTACTTTTTTTTATTCCAAAAACAAGTTTTTAATAGGAAGGACACAAAAAAACGTTCTCTTCGCTCGGCAACTCTATTTTCGTCTCATCCTTCCCTGCCCGCTTGAATTTCATCAGAACGAAGATTCTCTTCATCTTCTTTTTCCCGTGAGCGGAAAATTCCCGTTTTCCCCATTGCTCCGGGCCGCACCGTTTCCGGGCAGCAGCAGGAGCTTTAATCTTGATTTGCCCCCCCGGAACCGCTACCTTGACACGGCTTTAACCACACAGCTTTCACAGAGACATGGAGACCACGCACCACGGGGAGGACACCTCTCCGGACAATCCCCCCAGGCAGCAAAAAGGCGGAAACACGGATGAACAGACCATCGCCCTGACAAAGGCGCGCCTGGCTATTGACGAGGTGGACGCCCGGATTGTAGAGCTGTTAAAAAAACGCGCCGAATGGGTGCATGAAGTCGGCCGCATTAAAAAGGAAAAAAATTCCCCCATCTTCGTTCCCGAACGGGAAACGGCCATGCTCAACAAACTGAACCGCCTGAATGCGGGCGTGCTGCCGGAAGCCTCCCTTCAGGCTATTTACCGTGAAATCATCTCCTGCTCCTTCTTCCTGGAAGGCGGCCTGACCATTGCTTACCTGGGTCCCAAAGGGACCTGGAGCCACCAGGCGGCTCTCAAGCAGTTCGGAAAAAGCTGCGAACTCATTCCGTGCCAGAGCTTCAAGGACGTGTTTGACATGGTGGACCGGGGAAAGGCCCAGTACGGCGTAGTTCCCGTGGAAAATTCCTCGGAAGGCTCCGTCACCGCCGTGATGGATCTTTTCGTCACCTCACCCCTCAAAATCTGCGCCCAGATCAATCTGAACATCCGCAACAGCCTGATGGCGGATATTCCGCGGGAACACATCCGCATCCTGTATTCCCACCCCCAGGTCCTCGGCCAGACGAGGAACTGGATCCAGCGGCACTTCCCGAACGCGGAACTCGTGGAAACATCCTCCACTACGAAAGCCAGCATTCTTGCCAAGGAGAACGCCGCCATGGGCGCGGCGTCCCTAGGCTGCCCGCTGGCCGCGGAATTGTTCGGCCTGAACATATTGGAAGAAGACGTTCAGGACCAGTCCTGCAACACCACCCGTTTTGCCGTCATCGGACGCCAGGAAACGCAGCCCAGCGGCAGGGACCGCACCTCCCTGCTCATCCGCATCCAGCACAAACCCGGCACCCTGGCGGAAGTGGTCAACTGCTTCCAGCGGTACAACAATAACCTGATACGCATTGAATCCCGCCCGTCCAAAGTCATCAACTGGGAATACGTCTTCTACATAGACGCCGCCGGCCACATTCAGGAATCCCCCCTCCGGGAAACCCTTCCGGAGCTGGAACAGCACTGTTCCATGCTGAAAATTCTGGGCAGCTACGCGGATACGGACGTCATTTAAGCCGGTTCAGTCTTCCCCCAGCCTCACACCATCCTGAACAACCATGAACATAGCCACGATTGCCGCCCTGGCCGTCACTCTGGGGCTTCCCGCCCCGGCCCAGCAGTCCGTCACTAAAATCATTACGGAAAACGGGCAGCCCTCTCTGGCCCTGGACGAACAGTTCGCGGCCCGGCTGCGCGGCGGCGGAACAAAGCAGAACTCCCCGGCCACCGTTCCCGCGGAATTTTCGGCAACCGCGCCCGGACTCCCCCTCCCCGCGGACGCCAACCATGCCGCAGTCAGGGAAACGGCGGAGGAACGCAACCGGCGCATGGAATGGTGGAGGGACGCCAAATTCGGCATGTTCATCCACTACGGCCTGTATTCCGGACTGGCCGGGGAATGGAAAGGCAGGCCCGGAGGTTCCGAATGGATTCAAAAAAACGTGGAAGTGGATACGGACACCTACGCCGCGGAAGCCGTGCCCCTGTTCAAGCCCAGGGAAGGCCTGACGGAAGAATGGGCCCAGCTCGCCCGGGATGCGGGGTGTCAATATATAGTGCTCACCAGCAAGCACCATGAAGGCTTCGGCCTGTTTGACAGCGCCTTGACGGATTACGACGCCAAAAGCGCCGTGAACAGGGACATCATCCGCGAATATGCGGACTCCTGCCGCAGGCGCGGCCTGAAAGTGGGCCTCTACCACTCCGTCATTGACTGGCACCACCCGTCCTATGACAACACCATCTGCCCGGACCTCTGCTACCCTGCGGGGCAGGCGGCCATGCTTAACAGGAAAAACATTCCCCGCGACCACACCGCCTACCAGAAATACCTGCACGCCCAGGTCCGGGAGCTGATGACCCGTTACGCGCCCATCGACATCATGTGGTGGGACTACTCCCAGGGGGCCATGGAGGGGGCCAAAGGCTGGAAAGCGCCGGAACTGATGGACATGGTGCGCTCCATCAATCCCGGCGTCATCATGAACAACCGCCTGTACGCCTATTCCGGCCTGAACAAGGACCAGGCCGGAACGCTGGACCTGCGTTGCGGGGACTATATTACCCCGGAACGCTTCATCCCCCGGCGCGGATATCCCGGCGTGGACTGGGAATCCTGCATGACGGTGAGCGACAAATGGGGCTACAACCGCTACGACACCAACATCAAGTCCCCGGAAACCATCATTGAAAAACTGGTGGAATGCGTTACCAAGGGAGGCAATCTTCTGCTGAACGTCAATCCCATGGCAGACGGCACCATTCCGGAAAAAGTGGCCGCTACCATGCGCGGCGTAGGCCGGTGGCTCAACATCAACGGTGAAGCCGTGTACGGCACACGGGCATTCATTCAACTGGACCAGCCGGCCTCCATCAATCGGCAGGGGGATATCTTCGTCTTCCTGATTCCGCCGCCGGACAAGGGAGCGGCCCAGCCGCCCAGCGAAGGAACCATGAAAGAACTGACGGCGGGCGCGGAACACGCCCGCATGCAGCCGCTGGACGCCACCGGTTATGAAGATGATGAGGGAACGGCCGTCACCCTGCCCGCCGGCTATTCCAAAGCATTGCTTTTGGGGGACAACGCCGTCCTTCCCGTCGTCAACGGAACGGTTCTGTTCAAGGCTCATGAACATTCCAAAACACCCTGTTCCGTCATCAAACTGAGCAAATAGCCATTGTTCCCACTCATTTTTCCTATGGAGGAAGACCTTTTTTCCCTGGCAGCCGGCAAACAGCCTTCACAGCAGGCAACAAATGAAACGGCATCCCGGGCTGGGGAGGCGCGGGAAAACGCCGGCGCCGGCCACCCCGGAAACGCGGAGGAAACCGCTCCCCGCCGCATAGACTACCTGCGTGCCGAACTGCGCCGCCACAACCGTCTGTATTACGAACAGGCGGAACCGGAGATTTCCGACGCGGAATATGACGCCCTGTTCCTGGAGCTGGAAAAACTGGAAGAAGCCCACCCCGAACTGGCGGATCCGGACTCCCCCACGCGCCGCGTAGGCGGCGCCCCCCTCCAGGGCTTCAACCAGATCAGGCATGCGGTGCCCATGTTGTCCATTGACGACATTTTTGAGCAGCGGGACGCCCCCGTGCCGGATGAAGAACTGGCGGACTTCTACCATAAGCTGGCCAGGGCGCTGCAAACGGAGAAAGTTCCCGTCTCCGTGGAACCCAAGATTGACGGAGTGGCCCTTTCCATCATGTACCGCGACGGGAAGCTGGCTTATGCGGCCACGCGCGGAGACGGAGACGTTGGGGACGACGTAACGGCCAATGTCCGCACCATCCGCAGCGTTCCCCTCACCCTCCCCCCCGGCGCGCCGCCCGTGCTGGAAGTGCGCGGGGAAGTCTTCATGCCCAATGAAGCCTTCGCCAAACTGAACGAAGAACGGGACGCCGACGGGCTCCCCGCCTTCGCCAACCCGCGCAACGCCACCGCCGGAACCCTCAAGCAGCTGGACCCTCGGCAGGTGGCCGCCCGACCGCTGGCCTTCCTGGCCCACGGATTGGGCGCGTATGAAGGCCCGGAACTCAGGGACGCAAAAGATTTCTGGAACATGCTCCGCCACTGCGGCATCCCCTGCAATGCGCCGGTGTATTACACGGACAGCCTGGAATCCACGCGCCAAGCCGTGCGGGATATTGACAGGCTCCGCCATACGCTCCCCTACGGCACGGACGGAGCCGTTATTAAAATCAGCTCCACGGCTACGCGGGAAGCGCTGGGAGCTACGGCTCGCGCGCCCCGCTGGGCGGCGGCGTATAAATTCCCCCCGGAACAGAAGGAAACCACCCTGCTGAATATTATCGTGCAGGTAGGACGCACCGGGGTGCTGACGCCCGTGGCGGAATTGCGGCCTGTGCTGCTGTCCGGTTCCACGGTGGCGCGGGCCACCCTTCATAACCAGGATGAAATCGACCGGAAGGACATCCGCATCGGAGATACGGTGCTGGTGGAAAAGGCGGGGGAAATCATCCCCGCCGTTCTGAAAGTGAACCTCTCCAAACGCCCGGAGGACGCCAGGCCCTACAGCATTCTGGAAGCCACGCGGGGTCTGTGCCCCGCCTGCGGCAATCCCATCATGAAGGAAGAAGGGAAAGTAGCCTGGCGCTGCACCAACTTCACCTGCCCCGCGCAGGCCGTGACGGGCATCACTCATTTCTGTTCCCGTTCTGCTCTGGATGTGGAGAGCATCGGCTCTTCCGTGGCGGAAGCGCTGAGAAGCTCCGGACTGGCATCCTCTGCGCTGGACCTTTTCTCCCTGACTACGGACCAGCTCGCCAACCTGAACCTGGGCACGCCGGAGGAACCGCGCCGCTATGGGGAAAAAAATGCCCGGAAAGCGCTGGACGCCCTGCAAAACGCGCGAGGGCTTCCGCTGGAACGCTGGCTCATCGCCTTCGGCATTCCTCTGGTGGGGGAAGTTGTCGCCAAGGCGCTGGCGGACACGCATCCCGACCTGAAGCATGTGGCGGATTCTCCCTACCTCCGGGACATCGTCCGCCTGGATGAACTGATGGAAAAAGCCGCCAAAACCAACCCCAACACCCGCGACAATAAAAAGGCGGTGAAGGAAGGCGCGCTTTCCGCAGAAGCGGTACAGGAACGCCACCAGGAACTGATGGAGGAAATCGACCGCCTGACTGCCCCCTATCTGGCAACGGGCTACCTGCGTAAAAACACGGCCAAATTCAGCTATGGCTCCGAAATAGGCGTGGCGGCGGCCAAATCCCTCCGGAACTTTTTCTCCTCCGCAGCAGGGAATCACACCATGGACGTCCTGAACGGATTGGGCATCAATCCCCAGTCCCAGTCCTACCGGGCCAACTTTCTGGAAATCCCGGCGGGATCCCTGTCCGGAAAAACCTTCGTCATTACGGGAACGCTCAGCCATCCGCGGGACTACTTTGAACAGCTTATCGCCTCCCACGGAGGAAAAGCTACCGGGGCCATCTCCAAATCCACCTCCTTCCTCCTGGCAGGCAGCGGAGGGGGATCCAAGCGGGACAAAGCCCTCAAGCTGGGCGTGCCCGTCATTTCCGAGGAAGACTTCTACAAAATGATCGGAAATTAATTGCCGCAAAACAGCGGGAACGGGAAGCAGGAACTGAAACGCGCGCATCATGGTCCGGCTGCCTGTATCTTCGTATTCCCTTCTCTTTTTTCCGTGCGCCGTTTTCCGGAAATTTCATTCCCGAATCCAGCAAAAAAGCTTGCTACGGGCAGACATCTGTCCCCTAATAAACCGCGTATGCTGAACCTGCCCAATGCCATTACCCTGACGCGTATTGCCCTGGTAGTCGTCTTTACGGCAGCAGTCAGCGTCGCGGACCAGTATTCCTGGGGATACCTGGCCGCCCTGGTCACGTTCATTCTGGCTGCCTGCACGGACTGGCTGGACGGCTACCTGGCCCGCCGCCTGAATCAGGTCACCACCTTCGGCAAACTGATTGACCCCCTGGCGGATAAAATAGCCGTCTCCGCCGCCTTCATTTACCTGACGGGGGAAGGGCTCTGTCCCGCCTGGATTACCATTCTCATCATCAGCCGGGAATTCCTGGTCACCGGACTGCGCCAGATCGCGCAGGATCATGGCGTCATCATCCCTGCGGGGACATCCGGCAAATGGAAAACCGCCTTCCAGCTGGCCTTCTGCATCGACTGCCTGCTGGCCCTGACATGGACGCATACGCCGGAATACCTGCCCTCCATCGCGGACCGGCTGGCCGCGCTCTTCCTGTGGCACGGTTCCGGCGCATCCAACTTGCTGTACCAGGTTACGCTGTGGGGGTCCGTCCTCCTGACCGTTTATTCCGGAGCGGTTTACTGCGCGGGCGCCCGCAAATTCCTGCAACGCTGAACGTTGTCTTTCCCCCATCCGTCAGGAGGATGAAACAGCATTTTTCATTTTCCGGAACATTCCGTATCCCGGGCGCATGATTTCATTCCGCCAGGCTCCTGGATGAAAGAACGCACACGCTGAACCTTCTTCCATTGCTCTTCGTGCGTATGCAGAAAAATCCCGCCCCCCTTGAAGCCATATCCATCCTTTGTTCCGGGAGAGGAGCGCCTGTACAGATCTCAAGCCTCTTTACCTGTCCCTGATATGACGTTCCTCAAAAATATTGAGGGGATCATCGTGCTTGGCAGTTGGTTTGCCTCCGGTACTGCCTGATTTTTGTTTACCGGCCTTTTCCCATAATCTTTCCAGGGAAACAGGAGTTCCGTTCAAATCATACCGGCCAAGAGCAAACTGTTTACTGTCCCTGTCAAAATAGTAATTGTAACAATCCTTTCTTGGATAAGAAAAAGACTTTTTGTTCGGGGCGGAAGCAAAAAACTGTAATGATCCCGCTTCAGAATCACGAATCGAAATCTTTCCTTCTTGATCAACGCAAAGAAACAACGAATAAAAGATACCCTTTCGAGCATCATAACTGTGCCATCGGCTCCAAGCGTCATCCCTTCCCTCCTCACCCCTTATCCCGCCAAAGAGAAGCTCCCCGTCTTCCTTCCGTTCAACAAAAGTCTGTACAATATATAAATAATCTCTGCTGTTTTCCCTGTACCACGCAACATATTTTGAATCATTCCTTGCTCTCCTATCAACACGAACACCAAAAACAACCTTTTTCTCATCATTATCAGCGTACAATGTGTCTTCCTGTTCAAAAGTTACATATCTTTCATCCAATTTATAAAATAATTCCTGCATGACACTCTTCCATTGAGGTTCATTGGAATATAATGGGGTTGGCAGATACTCCCCGGTAAAAAGGTTTGTACGCATGGAAATAGACTTCCTCTTTTGCAACATTTTCTTTAAATATTTCATATTGAAAGAATTATCTTCTTTCACAAAATCCACCGGATATTTGTAATGATACGAGTTTGCCTGTTCAAAAAGAGCATCAATAACATTTTGATAATATTTTATCCCTGCCTCAGGAGTAAGGCGTTTTTGTTTCGCTTCAGCAAGAAATCTGACAAATGGATGCTCCCTGCCATTCCTGCCGGAATCCGGAAAACCGGCTTCCCCACCCCGGTTTTCCTCCCGCGTCAGATTATTCAATAACCGCTGATCAGCTTCTGAAAGTTTTTCCAGTAAAATGGTTTTGACCTTTCCTCCATTCACGACCAGCTGAATTTTATTACCCACCCTTCCCTCATACGTTGCTTTTAACTGATGCCCCGTCACCGCTGTCCAAATCCGGGGCTTGCTTAAATCCGCCCTTTCTTCCGATTGGAAATTTGCAAAGAGAGGGCTGCCGCAACATACGGCCAATACGGAAAAAATGACCATTCCATTCTTTATTTTTGTTTTCAGGGGCATAACTCATTTAACATGGTTTATCCAATGAATAAGTATACGGATAAGGAATCCGCTGATTGGAATATGTTGTCTCTAACATGGCGGCCTGCATCCCTGATGCAGATGAACCCTGAATTGGAACAGGAACAGGACCTCTTGGACGTTTCCCCTAAATTGTTCACCAAAAAATGAATCAGGCCATTCATACGCAGAATTTAGGGTTGACGGCGGATTCCTTATCCGCTTCATCCAATAATCCTTTTATACTCAGTTCCTATAAAAAATTCATGACAAAAACTGTTTCCAAAGCGGGGGGAAAAGGCGCTTCCAGGAACCAGACGCGTACCGGAATATGGAGCCATGACAGAGCAGGCGTTTTTATTTTTCTTGACAGATAATCTTCCTCGTGTTCTGATGAAGCCGTTCTCGCCGAATGGTGTTTGGTTGTTGATTGTTGATAGTCATTTGCGGTTGGCGGAATACGGGCGTCCCCGTCTTGACCTTTTCAGTATCGCTTCTGCGGGCTTTTTTGTTCCGTTATTGCCGTGATTCCGTCAGTTCATTGCAGCCGGGGCGCATTCACAGACACACCCACAGACATGGTATCGACTACATTCAGGGAGCTTGGCTTGTCGGCTCCCATTCTCCGCCAACTGGAGAACCTGGAGTACAAGACCCCCACTCCCATCCAGGCCGCCAGCATCCCGCTGCTGCTGCGGAACAAGGACCTGCTGGGGCTGGCGCAAACCGGAACTGGCAAAACGGACGCGTTCGCCCTGCCCCTTATTCAACATCTTTCAGAACGTCCCGGAAAACCGCCGGGCCGCCGGGTGAGGGCGCTTATTCTGAGTCCCACCCGGGAACTGGCCGCGCAAATTCATGAAAACATCCTCGCCTACGCCAGAGGGCTGCACCTGTCCACCGCCGTCATTTTCGGAGGCGTGGGGTATGTTCCCCAGTTCAAAAAGCTGGCGGGCGGCCTGGATATTCTCGTAGCTACGCCCGGCAGACTGATTGACCATCTGGAACGCCGGACTGTCAGTCTGGATAGCGTGGAAACCCTGATTCTGGATGAGGCGGACCATATGCTGGATATGGGATTCGCTCCGGCCCTGAAAAAAATCGTCTCCAGAATCCCGGAAAAACGCCACACGCAAATGTTTTCCGCCACAATGCCGGAAAATATCCGGCAACTGGCCCAGACCCTGCTTCAGGAACCGGAAACGGTGAGGGTCTCCCCTCCCTCCTCCACAGCGGACAGGGTGGAACAGTTCCTTTGCATGGTCGGCTCCCAGGCGGGAAAAAGGCCCCTTACCCTGGAACTGCTAAAACAGCAGGAGTTGCCTGGCCGCACGCTTATCTTTACCCGGACCAGGCATGGAGCCGACCGCCTGGCCTCCTTCCTGTCCGGAAAGGATTATCCGGCTTCCGCCATTCACGGGGATAAAAGCCAGAGCACGCGCGAACGCATGCTCCGAGAATTCCGCTCCGGGGAAACGCCCGTCCTCGTCGCCACGGACATCGCCGCCCGCGGCATTGACGTAAAAGACGTGCGGCTCGTCATTAACTATGACCTGCCGGAAGAACCGGAGGTCTATGTGCACCGCATCGGCCGCACGGCGCGCGCCGGAGCCGCCGGGCAAGCCATCGCCCTCTGTTCCCCGGAAGAAATCAGAAAAGCCAGGGATGTGCACAAGCTGCTGGGACGCCTCATTCCCGTACACGCTTCCAGCGCTTCCGTTCCTGATGAATTGCGTACGGTTCCGGGCGCGTGCAGGAAAAGGAGCAACTCTATGCAGGAAAAACGTTCCTCATTCCGCAAGGGGCCGCGGAAAGGATACGGAAGACGCAACTCCGCCGGAATGCACGGCAGCCGTTCGGAGGCATGATTTTAATCATTCAAAAAAACTTTTGAACGGAATCGGAGCCTGCCCGGTCTCACTTGCTGCAAACGGTTCGCCGGACCGTTCCAGTCGGGAAGCTTCAACCGGAGTTTCAATCATGAAAATAATCTCGTTCATCATCAAGACACTGTGCGCGGGCACCGTCGGTTCCCTCGCCTGCCAGGCCGCCATGCAGGCTTACGCGGATGACGTTCCCTCCACCTTCGTGGAAGGAAACTATTCCCCGGAAGTAGCCAGCTACGTGCAGAGCATCGCAGGCGTGGCGCTGGCCTCGGGCATTCATGATGATGACGAAAACGCCACCGGCAGTTATCAGGTTCTGGTCCAGGTCCTCAACAGCGGCAATGTAACGGAATTGCCGGAAGACCTGAAACGGGCCATTGAGATGCTGACCGACTACGTTCCCGACCCGAACGCGATCATCCAGCCGGTTCTGTCCAAAAAGCAGATCGAAAGGATGAGGAAAATGGCGGACCGCATTGAAAACCTGATGGAGGAAAAATACGGAGTGGACCTGGAAGACTGCATGAACATCATGAAGCGTGCGCTGGCCCCGTCCATCCCGGACATCCTCCGCTCCTGCGGCATGGAAGGCTCCCGGCTGCCCGCCACCACCGCTTTCCGCCCCAGGCTGGGCAAGGCTCTGAATGAGGCCTATGCCAGGCTTGCGGCTCCACAACTTCCCGCCACCGGCATGGCGCCATAACCGGACCATCTACGGATGATCGGGAAGATGATCCGATTCCACGGCATGCGGGCCCCAGCCAAGGGCCCCCTGGATAGAAGCCGCAGGAAACGGAATGATCTTCCCCTTCTCCGGGAACGGAAACGGCAGCCAGCGTCGGCGGCAACAAGCAACACCCTCCGGATGTCCTCCGATGCAGGGCCGATCCTTCGGAACGCGGAGCGGCGATACGCCCGCTCCCCTGCTTTATTCCCAAGCAACGGCATGCAACATCGGCACAACCGGATAATGCCCTTACAAGCCCCGTCCTTCCTGCTCTGCGGCAGGGACGGGGCTTTTTCCATGTCCGGGATTTTCAGAAGGCGGCGGCCTTCCCTCCTGATTCCCTCCCGGAATCAGGAACGCTCCTTTTTGACAGCGGAATGCATTTTTTTCACCATCCGTGAAAGAAAGATTCTCAAGCCGCAGTACCTGTGGTAAACTGAGAATTCAAATCTTTCATATAATTACCATTCATGGATCATTCATCATCACGCCGTCGTTTTCTTCAGACTCTGGGCCTGGCTACTGGCGCCCTGGCTGCCGGTCCCTTTGCCAACGCCCAGGAAGTCGCCCCCCTGGCTCCCAAGAAAATCACCATTCCGGACCCGAATAACATCGGCCCCATGACCACCTGGCCGCCGCGCAAGCCCGGCGCCATCTACATGGGCGGCTTCAGGGCTCCCAAGCTGGACAAGGTGCGCGTAGCCTTTGTCGGCGTGGGTGAGCGCGGCTCCATGCACGTGGGCCAGATGGCCGTTATAGAAGGCGCGGAAATCGTCGGCATTTGCGACCTGTATGAAGACTGGGCCAAGCGCAACGCGGACGTCGTGGAAAAGAAGACGGGCAAGCGCCCCCCCATTTTCACGAAAGGGCCGGAAGACTACAAGCGCATGATGAAGGAAGTCAAGCCGGACGCCGTCATCGTCTGCCCCAGCTGGGAATGGCACTGCCGCGTTACCTGCGACGTGATGAAGATGGGCGCCCACGCCTTTGTGGAAGTGCCTATGGCCGTCTCCATCAAGGAACTCTGGGAAATCGTGGATACTTCCGAAGAAACCAGGAAGCACTGCATGATGATGGAAAACGTCAATTACGGACGTGAAGAACTCCTGTACCTGAACATGGTGCGCCAGGGCGTCATCGGCGATCTGCTGTACGGAGAAGCCGCCTACATTCATGAACTGCGCAACCAGATGAAGCAGGAGGAACGCGGCACCGGTTCCTGGAGAACCTACCACTACGCCAAGCGCAACGGAAACGTGTATCCCACGCACGGCCTCGGCCCCATCGCCCAGTACATGAATCTGGCCCGCAAGGACGACTGCTTCGGCCGTCTCGTGTCCTTCTCCAGCCCGGCCCTGGGCCGTCCCGCGTACGCCAGGAAGAATTTCCCGGCGGACCACAAGTGGAACAAGCTGGACTTTGCCTGCGGCGATATGAATACCTCCATCATCAAAACCACCATGGGCCGCACCGTCCTAGTGGAATGGGATGAAACCAGCCCGCGCCCCTACTCCCGCCTGAATCTCATCCAGGGCACCCTGGGCACCCTGGCCGGCTTCCCGACCCGCGTAGCCGGCGAAAAGCTGGGCAACGGAAATTATCACGAATGGATTGAGGGCAAAGAAAAGCTGGCCCCCATTTTTGAAAAATACGAACACCCGCTCTGGAAGCGCGTCGGCCCGCTGGCCCTGAAGATGGGCGGCCACGGCGGCATGGACTTCGTGATGCTCTTCCGCATCATCGAATGCCTCCGCAATGGCGAACCGATGGACCAGAACGTTTATGAAGGAGCCTTCTGGTCCTCCGTCTCCGAGCTTTCCGAATACTCCGTGGCCCAGGGCGGCATGCCCCAGGTGTTCCCGGACTTCACCCGCGGAGACTGGAAAACGACCGCTCCGCTGGGCATCGTCCAGTAACAGCCGGTGACCTTCCCCGGCCCGGAGCTTTTCCGCCTCCACGGCACGCTTCCAGGCCGGGGCAAATGCCCTCTTTGCAAAAAAACAGGCCCAGCTTGCAAGCGGCCTGTTTTTTATTGCGTCAATGACATCCAATTCCAGAAGTTGAAAAACGCTGCAAGCGCCCCACTTGTCCGGAAAGGCTCCGTATGGCGCCAAAAAGCGGAATTCCATGAAATTTTTTTCCTCTCCCGGAACGTATACAGGATTGAAAAACGTTTAACGGGGCATGTTTTCCGCCCTGTCCCTCTCCCATAGGGGAATGCCGTTTCCTTTACATCGCACACGCCTCCATGCTTTCCTACTGCACCAATATTCATCCCGCCGAATCCTGGGCGGAAACCAGGGAAGCCCTTTTCACCTGCGTTCCCCGCATCAGGCAGGAACTCGCGGCAATGGACTCCCCTTTGAAGAATCTCCCGCTGGGCATCGGTCTGCGCCTGTCCGCCAGAGCGGCGGCGGAACTTCTGGAAACGCCGCACGCCGTGGAAGCCCTGAAATCATGGCTGGATGACCAGGGCGCGCGCGTGGAAACCCTCAACGGTTTCCCTTACGGTAATTTTCACGGGCAGCGCGTAAAAGAGCGCGTTTTCCAGCCGGACTGGACTACGCCGGAACGTTTTGAATACACCTGCAACCTGTTCCGCATTCTGGCGCTCATTGGAGACGAACAGGCTGACAGGCTGACCGTCAGCACGCTCCCCGCCTCACACAGCTGGTTTCATGCGGATGAAGAACGCCTCTTTTCCCGGCTGGACGCCATGAGCGGATTCCTGGATATGCTGGGCAGGCAGACCGGCCGCCTGATGCAGCTGGGGCTGGAGCCGGAGCCATTCGGTCATTTTCACGATACGGAAGGAGCCATCCGTTTCTTCAACGGCCTTCGCAACTATTCCCGCCGTCCCGAACTGATCGAACGCCACCTGGGGCTGACATACGATACCTGCCATTTCGCCATTCTCCGGGAAGAGCCGGAAGCCACTCTTTCCGCCTGGGAGGAGAACAACATCGCCCTCTGCAAGGTTCAATACTCCAACGCCCTGGAATGCCGCGTACGCGGTGAAGAAGACCTGGAACGCCTGCGCCAGTTTGACGAAGGCGTTTATTTCCATCAGACCAGCATCCGCAACCAGGACCGCACCATGCTTTTCCCGGACCTGCCCAATGCCCTGGCCTATGGACGGGACTATGCGGAGGAAACGCGGGATTCCCAATGGCGCATCCATTACCACATTCCCCTGTACGCTTCTCCGGAACCACCCTTGAAAGGCACGGAAGAATTCATCCTGAAAACGCGCTATTTCCTCCGGGACCGCCAAGGCCCGCAGCCGCACCTGGAGGTGGAGACCTATACCTGGAGCGTCCTGCCGGACCACATGAAGATGCCCCTGGCAGCCCAGATTGCCCGTGAACTGCATTACATTGAAACCCTGTAACGCCATGACGCCCCGCATGCATCCCTACGCCGTCCTGTCCTCCGGATTCCTGCTGTTGTCCACCGGTCTTTTCTCCTGCACGCTGCTTTCCACGGTTTCCTCCGGGGGACCGGAAACGCCGCGGACCCTGGGCGCGCGCATGGAAAAACACACGGAAGTCCTGCAAAAAGACATCGGGGTCAGAAACGCCGGCCAGCCCAAATCCATGGAAGCCGCCGCCAAATACATCGCCGGGAACTTCTCGGACATGGGGTACGCCGTCACCATGCAGCCGGTATCCGGAGGAAACGCGGAAAAAGGAGAGGCCATTTACAACATCCTGGTTTACAAGCCCGGCCTGTATTCCAGCAACCAGAGCATCGTCGTGGGGGCCAATTACGATTCCAGCGGACGGCGCAACAACGGCAGCGGAACAGCCCTGCTGCTGGAGACGGCGCGAGGCCTGAAGGACATCCCCACCAATCACAATATCTATTTTGTCGCGTACGCGAATGGAGCGGAACCCACGGGGAAATCCATTCCTTCCGGCGCCTGCGTGCATGCCGGCGCCCTGAGCGGCAGCATCGGGGCAGCCAACATCCTGGGCATGATCAATTTGGAACCCCATAAGCCGGATGCCGGAGGGGAACGAAAACAGCCGGCCCCGGAATCCTCCCGGGAAGCCGTTCTGTTCGTGACCACCCCGCACGGCAGGAAATTCGCAGGCCAGTGCACCGCCCCCTTCGCCAAATCCTGGGATCAGGCGCCCACAACCTTTTACCGGGAACCTTCCGCCCTCACAGGCAATGACCGCCATTACGCGGTCCTGGGCATTCCCACGGTCTCCTGCCGGTGCAGGTATCCCGTCACGGATGCCCGCACGGAAGAGTATGTGCAGGCGCTGACGGACATGATCCACCAGGTAGCGGACAACGACGCGCCCGAACCGGCAAAAAACGCCGATCAGGACGGGAAAACATCCTGACGTTTCCCTCCCTCCCCGTTACCGGGACAGCTTTCTCCTTCCGTGGCCCCCGCCCAGCACCAGCACGGGCATGAAGGAAAGAGCCACCAGCGCAATAACCATAGGCATCCAATTATCGGAATACCTCTGCATCAGGAACGAAGTCAGGGACGGGCCGGCCAGTGTGCCGACGGAATAACTCAACAGCAGAAGCTGGTTCATGGTCACCAGTTCATCCCGGGAGGCTTCCTCGCATCCCCAGGCCATGGCAACAGGGTACAGGGAAAATCCGGCCAGCCCCAGAGCAATCAGGGAGGGAGCCATCAGCCCTCCCTTCAGCATCAGCCCGGCACAGGCCGCCGCCACCAGCAGGGACTGGCATTTCATGACGAAAGCGCGGCCGTACCTGTCCGCCAGCCTCCCCATGGGCCACTGCCCCAGAATGGCAGCGGCAATCAGCAGGGCCATCCAGTATCCCACGGAAGAGTGGCTCATGCCCTGGCGCTTCAAAAACAGGGGCATCAGGCAATAAATAGTACCCAATACCACACCGGAAATCACACATCCCACAATGCCCAGAAAGACGCTGCGGCGCCTCAGCAGTGTCCGGATCTCCACATGGGAGGAAGATGAAATCTCCCCATTGCCCGATTCCAGACGCGCAAACATCAGCGGAACCATGCCCGCTACTGATAAAATGCACACTTCCGTTGCAATCAGGGACATATCGCTGGGGAACCAGCCCAGAAGCAGCTGCCCCAGCACCGTACCCAGATAATAAACCACCATGTAGGAAGCCAGAAGAATGCCGCGGGTTTGCAGCGTTCCGGCCCTCAGCAGGGCGCTCTCCACCACCACCCAGACCAGGGCGCAGCTGATCCCCGCCAGCAGCCTGAGGCCGCTCCAGGCCGGCATGCCGGGAAACACAGGCAGCAGAACGGTGGACACCGCGCACAAAAGGCATGCATATTGGTAACTTCCTTTGAATCCGGCCCTTCGGATCACGCCGCCAGCCAGCAGCGTGCCGGCCAGGTTCCCGAGAAAAAAGAAAGCCCCCACCAGCCCCGCCTCCCAAGTGGCGGCATCAACTTGCTCCATCCACAGGGGAACAACCGTATTCAACACGGCAAACGCCACTGTCTGGAAAAGAAGCCCCGCCAGCAGCAGGGCAATAGGCCAGGTAAATGTACGCATCACGATAAAGCGGGGATTATAGCACCAAAGCCGCACCAGTCAACCGCCTCTTCCGCCGGAAAGAAAAACAAGAAAAGCGCCTGAAGAACAAAAGACACATTTTATTGAATGTGAATTATTAACAAACAATTCAAAAAGATAGGAAACTGTCATATTCCCCGGCGCAGGGAAGCGGGCAGTATCTTCATCTGCTCCCGGTATTTGGCCACCGTCCTGCGGGCGATGTTCACCCCTTTTTCCCGCAGCGCAGCCGCCAGCCCGGCGTCACTGAGGGGTTTGGAAGAATCTTCCTCCGCAATCAGCCGCCGCATCATCTCCTGGACGGCGCCGGAAGCCATGGTTCCGGAGGCCGCCCCATCCGGGGAAACGCCGCCTTCAGAAGGAACTCCCGCACTGAAAAAGGATCTCAGTTCTTTCATCCCCCACCTGCACAACAGGTACTTGTCCCGGCACGCCCGGGAAACCGTGGAAACGTGAACGCCCATCTCCTCTGCCACCTCTTCCATGCCCATGGCCTTCAGGCGGGAGGGACCGGACCTGAAAAAATCCTCCTGCCTCCGCACGATGACGCGGGCCAGGCGCAAAACGGTCTCCTGCCTCATATCCAAAGCCCGCAACAGCTCCTGGCCCTCCCGGAACGCCCTGCGGAGATACTGCCTCAGCTCCCGGCTTCCGGAACCCTCCGACATCAGCTCCATATACCGTTCATTCATGGACAGGCGCGGAAGATACTCGGAAGTGAGGGCAACCTCCAGCGCGCCGGAAGGGTTTTCCTCCACAATGACGTCAGGCAGCAGATGAGGGTTGCCGCCGGGGGCGTAAGCCCCCCCCGGATCAGGAGTCAGGCTTCTAATCACCTCCAGGGCTTCCGCTACGGCGCCCGGTTCCACGTCCAGCAGGTTCGCGGCTTCCTCATATTTGTGCGCCGCCAGTTCCCGCCAGCAGCGCTTGACCAGGCGGAAAGCGAGCGAACGCTTCAAACCGCGCTGTTCAAGCTGAATCAACAGGGAATCCCTTAAATCCGCAGCCCCCACTCCGGGCGGGTCCATTTCCCTCAGCGCAGCCAAAGCTTCCCCCATGTCCCGCATGCTGAAACACCCCTGCTCTTCCAGCTCCTGCGGAGACTCCGTCAGAAATCCGCGTTCGTCCAGAGCGTCAATCAGCAGGAACAGGGCGTCCCGGGCGCGCCCCGTCAATGCGGAATGCTGCGCCTGGTTCATCAAATGGGTTTTCAGGGATTCCGGAGCCACTACGGATTCATACATGAAATCACGGCGTGCGGCCGCGTCCTCAGAAAGGCGGCCTTCCACCGTAAACTCATTCCACCCGTCTTCCCGTTCATTCCTGTCATCTCCGTCCTCCAGAGCTTCCGGGGAAGCGTCCGGCAATTCCTCAAGCATGGGATTGGTTTCCAGCGCCTGGCGGACAATCTGCCTCAATTCCAAAGCGGAGGCCTGGAGAATCTGCATTCCCGTCTGCATGGACTGGGAGACGGCCATCTGACGCGTCATTCCATGCTGCAGGGATACCTCACTCATACGGCCCACAAGCTACACCACCCCCCGGAATCTGGCAAGGGGGAACACCCTGCCGCAAAAGCTGCCCGCACACCGCAACAGCGAAAAAAAGGCCATCACTTTCATGTGGCGTTTTTGGAAAGCTCCCGTACAATAAATGCCCATGAAGATTTTACATATACTTGCTTTCTCCCTGCTGGCCTCTCTTCTCTCCACGGCTGCGCCGTCCCCTCTGGTTCCGCTGCCGCGGGAACAGCCCCAATGGTGGAGAAAGCAATATGAACAGCAGGTGGAACAAATAAAGAACAACCCCTGCGGCGTCCTTTTCCTGGGAGATTCCATTACGGACTACTGGAAAAGGGAAGGGAAAACAATATGGGAAAAGGCGTTCGCCCCCTATCATCCCTGCAATTTCGGCATTTCCGGGGACCAAACCACCAATCTGATTTACCGCATCACGGACTCCGGCATCCCGGCCCAGACGGATCCCAAACTCTGCATCGTCATGATCGGCACCAATAATACCGGTCATTTCAAAGGAGGAGAAGCGCCGGAACAAACGGCCATGGGCATTCTGGGCGCCGTTGAACACCTGCTGGTCAGATTCCCGGACACCCACGTCCTTCTGCTGGGCATCTTCCCGCGCGGCACAGGACCGCAGGACAAGCTGCGCCAGCATAACGACCGCATCAACGCCGTTCTGGCCCAGTGCAAGCTGCCCCGCACCACGTACGCCAACATCAACAGGCGTTTCCTGGATTCCGCCGGAAAACTGCTCCCCGGCATCAGCAGAGACAATCTGCACTTTACGGAAAAAGGCTACGCCATCTGGGCGGACGCCGTGCTGCCCTATATCAAAAAATACTGCAAATAGCTTTCTTTCCCATCCTCAACGCATGGCTGCCGGAAGACGTCTTTCCATCAGTCATGCGTGCGGTCCGGAAACATGCATGCAGGAGACATGCCTCCCCGGCTGAAAGATGGAATCAAGCCTCCACCGCCTGTGATGCATCCGGAACCCGGAAGAAACGCAAGGAACATAAAAATTGCTTTTTGCCGGGGATGCCCTAGAGTGCCTCTCCGCAATGAGCATGCCGCTTGCCGACTTGATATTCCTGGCTTTTGCCCTCTCCGTGGACGCTTTCGTCGTGGCGTTCTCCTACGGTTTGCTCATTAAGCAAAAGCGTTTGAGCAACGGAATCAGGCTCTCCCTGTCCACCGGGGCCGGCCAATTCCTGATGCCCGTGCTGGGCTTTTTGCTTACAGGCTCCGTGCACCGGTATATTGCGGCCTGGGATCACTGGCTGGGCTTCGCCGTGTTCACGTTCCTTGGAGTTAACGTCCTCCGCGAAGGATGGAATCACCGCAATGGAGAAGAGGATATGCCCCACGTCGCCAACCTGACGCTTCCTACCCTTATGGCCGTGGGAATCGCCACCAGCATCGACGCGCTGGTGGCGGGCGTCAGCATTTACCTTTCATCCGCCCAGTGCGGAACCGGCCCCACCCTTCACGCGGTGCTTCTCCCCGCCGCCGCAATCGGCCTCACCACGTTCCTGTGTACGGCGGCTGGCTTTTTTCTGACCGGACGGCTGCACCGCTTCCCGACCTTTCATCTGGAAGCGGGCGCCGGGCTCATCCTCATCGGCCTGGGCGTCAAAATGCTCTGCGACCATTTGTGCTGAAATGTACCACGAAGGATGATAAAAACGCTCCTCCGGCACCGTAATAAGCAGAAAAACGCACTGGCTCTCTCCCCGCTCTTTCTGCTATTATCAAGTAATCCTTTCCACATGAATATTTCACACCTTCTTCTCTGTACCTCCCTGCTCGCGGCGCCCGTCTGCGCGGCGCAGGGCCTGACGGAACCTGAAACGGAAACGCCGGCCTCCGCCAGCCGTCTGCCGGCGCCCCTGGCACAAAAAATTGCCTCCGGAGACTTTGACGGTCTGCAGACGGAACTGCGTTCCACCCTCCTGAAGGCAGGAGAACAAACGAAATCCGAACAAAAACTGCTCCAGAACAGGCAGTACCGCCATTTGCTGGACATTCACGAACTCCTGCGCGTCACGGGACCGGACAAGGTGAAAGCCGTGTTCTCCAAAAGCGCACAGGATGCCGCTTTCATCAAAACCTTTTTACAGGATCCGGCATGGATAGAGCTTTACCTTGGAGCGGGCCTGATTCCGGAAAATTCACCGGAAGGTCTTCAAATTCTTTCCGACATCTGGAAAGCGGACGGCAAGAGCCCGGATTTCCGGAATTACCAGTCCCTGGCCACCGGGCTGGCCTCTGTCTTTTCCACCGGCCCCATGGCGGGAAGGCTCAAAACCAACTCCGCCAACAGCAATCCGGTGCGCCGCTACCGGATTTTCAAGAAACTGCATCAGGAAAACAAGCTGCATCCGGGATTCATCAAGCTGCGCCCATGGGAAATGCGCTTCGTCGTGGGAAGTCCCTGGGACGATAAATCCTACGAATGGAGCAATGAACACGTCAACCTCCCCTGGCGGCGGTACACGGCCGCCTGCTGGGCCGCCCCTTATACGGGCCATAATTTCTTTGGCGATACCATTCAGGGACCGCTTTTCTACGTGCCGTGGAGGGATCTTCACACAACTGCGGAAAACACTCAGATCATCGGCGGCGTCTGCGGCGGCCTCTCCTACTTCGGCACCATGGCGGCCCAAGCCCACGGCATCCCGGCCTATCCGGTAGGGCAGCCCGGCCACTGCGCGTACGCCGTGCGCGTGAAGCGGGGGGAATGGAAAGGCGGCTTCGGAGGACCGGACGGAGGCATGCACAACCATATCTTCGGCTCCCAGGCCCCAACTTCCTACCTGCTGATGGAAAACGTCTTTGCTGACAACGACAAGGCGGACCAGGCCTACCTGTGGGCCGCCCAGGCCCGGCTGGACGAAGCTTCCGGCAATAAGGACAAGGCCATCCAGGCATGGGAGGAAGCGCTCAGGCAAACCCCTCTGCACCCGTTCTTCCGCACGGAACTCCAACGCCTGCTGATGGAAAAGAAAGGCATGCAGCCTATCGACTGGTACGTTTACGCCAAGGATGCCCTTTCCCACTATCAGGGCAACGGCTTTGCCGCATTCGACATCCTCAAGGACGTGCAGAATAAATTCCTGATGGATATTCCGGCGGAAGACCGGATTGCCTGGTTCCGGGACCTGCATGAAGCCATCGCCACCACCCCCACATCCTGGGCAGTGAAATTCCAGCCCGTGCTGGACGCCCAATCCGCCTTCCTGGCCAATCCGCAGGAAAAAGCGGCCTATCTGGAAACAGTCCTCTCCACCCACCTGAAAACGGGGGACGGCACCAATTTTGGCCAGGCGTTGGAATGGGGAGTGAAAAACTTCGTGGAAAACGGCCAGGCGGACGTCTTCTCCAACGCATTCGCCAAGGTAGCCCAGCAAACGGAAAAAACCGGAACCTCCGGAAAAGCCCCCGACCCCAAAAAGCTGAAGGAAGCCTACGGCACAGCCATCTACGCCACGGAAACGGCCCGCTCCATTCCGGCCTTCCAGGCCTTGAGCAAAGCGGCGGCCACTTTCTCCGGCGCCAATATGGCGAGCAATACGGTCAAGGCGGCCGTTCCGCAGGGCTGGAAACTGGTGCCCGCAGACGGCATGGTCCGGTGCTCCACCACAAGCCGGTGGGACACTCCCTGGGATCATATCAACCTGCTGCGTCCCTGCGGGGGTGCCCAGCATACGGATAAGGAAGCCAGTCCGAACGTCATTGTAGAACTGAAAAACGGCGTGAACCTGGCCGGGCTGGTAATCACCAAGCGCAACGGCAATGAAGACCGGATGAAGAAGATGGAGGTTTCCACTTCCACGGACGGAGCCACCTGGTTCCCCCTGTCCGCCACGGAAAACATGCCCAAGGAATGGGTGATCACCGCCCCGGAAGGCGCCAGAGCCAAGTGGATCAAGGTGGAAGCCAAAAACGCACAGCCGGAATTCATGCATCTGCGCCATATCCTCGTTTACGAAAAATAAATTCTCCATTAACGCCATGCTTCATCATATCCATACCGTTTCCGGCCTGCTGGCCGCAGCTCTCCTCCTGTCCGCCCCCGTCCAGGCGGCCCTCCCCGCCTACAGCGCCGTGAAAGACGAGGCGAAAACCGTCAATAAATACATGATCGTCGTGTGGGCTGGCACGGACTGGTCCCCCAAGTCACGTGAAATCACCCGCGCAGTGGAACACCTGGCCAAGAACTCCCCGGAACCCGTGCTCTGGTGCATCCAGGACGAACGTGAGGAAATGACGGAAGAAGAGCAGAAACTGCCCAAGCCCCCCGGGGAAATCTGGAACATCCCCGCCATTCAGGTGGTCTCCCCCACCGGAAACATGGTATTCCTGTCGGAAGGCGTCTCCAGGGAAACATTGCCAGCCGTCATGAAGCAGGCGATGGAAGCCGTAAAACAGCAAAACAAAGCCAATGCCCTGTGGGAAAAAGCCGCCGCTTCATCCGGAACGGCCGCGGCCCTTCTTTACGGAGAAGGACTTCAGCAGCTTCCTCCTTATGCGGCCTCATCCAGAAAGGATATTCTGGAAAAAATCAAGAAGGCGGACCCGGAAGATACCAAGGGCGTGCACTTCAAATCCACCTTCAATCATCTGCCCTACATTGAAAAAGTGCAGAGAATGGTGAATGATTCCGCCAAAGACGGCGGGCCAAAGGATTACAAAACCGCCCATGCCTATGTAAACAAACAGCTCAAAATCCCCGGCCTGACGCCCCTTCAAAAACAACAGGTCATGGCGGCCAGGTTCTGGCTCTACCGCCATGAGGGGAAAAAGGACCAGGCGCTGAAGACCCTGACGGACATCGCCAGGATATCCCCTAAAACCCTCATGGGAATAGGCGCCCAGAACTACTACCGCTACCTGACGGAACCCGTCACCCTGAAAAGTCCTCACTTCACGGGCTACGACCTGCGTCCGGAACTGACGCCTACCCGCGTTAACGTCAGTAGCATGCTCGACGGCCCCGGAAACTACAAGATCACCTTCAAGATGAACAACGGCGGCTGCAATATCCGCAATCCCCGCTTCATGAAGGGCAACCGCGTAGTCAGCGAACTGCCCAAGGACCGTCAGGACAAAAACGGGCGCGAATTCACCCTGCGCCTCTCCGGTTCGGAAAAGCCGGACCTGGTTTTCGACTGCCAGGGACACGGATGGTTTGATGCGGACTGCGACATCATCGTGACCAAGGAATCCTGATTCTTGCCGACAAACAAACACGCCGCCATATCACAACCTTCACAGAGGCAGGATATTACCAGGGGATTTCCTGCCTTTTTTCCGGAGAGGGAAGCATTCCCAACCGGCGCTCAAGCGGAAGCCGCCCCACTCTCCCTGCCCTTTGCCGGCCCAGGCCGAACAACATTCCCGGCAGCTTCAAGGGAGCGATAAGGGAAACATTCTTCTCATTCCCGCGTCTTCAAGGGAGGATTACCCCTTCTTCCCGTCTTCCCTCGCGTTCTCCGCCAGTTGGCGGCGGTACTCCATGCGCTCCCTGATCCGCAGTTCCAGTCCGTTTCCGGTGGGAGTGTAATACACGCGGCCTTCCGGGAGGTAGGCCTGGGGAACGTAATGTTCCGGATAGTCGTGGGAATACAGGTATTCCAGCCTGGCGGCATCCGCGCCTCCGGCGGCGGCCAGCTTCTTGCGCGTGGGCGTCCGGAGGTGCTCCGGCACGGCCAGCGTTTTCCCATTGCGCACGTCATCCATGGCGGCGTTGATGCCCATGTAGGCGGAATTGCTCTTGGGAGCCGTCGCCAGGTAAACCGCAGCATGCGCCAGCGGGATGCGGGCTTCCGGCATGCCGACCATTTCCGCGGCGCGCGCCGCATCCAGAGCCACGCGCAGGGCGTTGGAGTCCGCCAGCCCTACATCCTCCGACGCGGCGATGACCAGCCTTCTTCCGATAAAGCGGATATCCTCCCCTGCTTCCAGCATCATCCCCAGCCAATACAGGGCGGCGTCCGGGTCAGAGCCGCGCATGGATTTGATGAAAGCGGAAATCGTATCGTAATGGGAATCCCCCAGGCGGTCGTACCTGATGGCCTTGCGCTGGATGGATTCCTCCGCGACGGAGATGTCCACATGAATGACGCCGTCTTCCCCCGCGGGAGTGGACAGGACAGCCACTTCCAGAGCCGTGAGCGCCTTCCTGGCGTCTCCGTCCGCCTTGGCGGCCAGATGGTTCAGGGCATCCTCCTCCATATCCACGCGGAATGCGCCCAGCCCGCGCACCTCATCCGCCAGGGCGCGCTTCAGCAGGGCGGCCAATTCCTCCTCCGGCACCGGTTCCAGCGGAAAGACCTGGGAACGGGACAGCAGGGGGGAGTTAATCGCAAAATAGGGGTTTTCCGTGGTCGCTCCAATGAACCTGACCGTTCCCTTTTCCAGATGAGGAAGCAAAACATCCTGCTGGGCCTTGTTGAACCGGTGCAGTTCATCCACGAAGAGGACGGTTTTCCGCCCGTGCATGCTCATCCTCATCTGGGCCTGGGCTATTTTTTCCCGGATGTCCGCTACATTGGATTCCACGCCGTTGAGCATCATGAAATGGGCATTCGTCGTCCGGGCGATGACGGCGGCCAGAGTAGTCTTCCCGCAACCGGGAGGCCCGTAGAAAATCAGGGACGTGAACCGGTCCGTCTCAATGGCCCGTCTCAACAGCTTGCCCGAAGCCAGCAGATGCTTCTGCCCGGCCACTTCATCCAGGGCGCGCGGACGCATGCGCGCGGCCAGCGGCATGGCGGAAGTATCCGCTCCGGGCTCAAAACCTTCCCGCGCTTCCGCTTCCTGTAAACTGAACAAATCCATCGGAAACACTTTACCCGGTTGAAAGGCCGGAGAAAAGGCCAATCCCCGGAATCCTGAAAGTTTGGCGGAAGAGGCACCGTTTCCCCCCTCAGGAAAGAAATGCGCCTTTATCCCAACCTGGACCAGAAGGACAGCATGAAAACCATGCTGACAGGGGCCAAAATACTGAACAGCAGCCCCGCCACAGCCAATCCCCTGCGGTTCACCTCCCAGTAATGAAGGGAGGCGATCAGCATCCAGATGGGAATCACAACCATGTGGACGAGAGCCAGAAGCCCCCAGCCTGCCAGCACCAGCAAAAAGAGCCATGACTGCGAGCCGTCCGCATTATTGCTCGGCATGACAAGGCCAAAGAAGCGGTACACAAACAAAAAGAAGACGAATACGGCAAAAGGTATCCATCCCCAGCGGGCTTCCTCCTTCCGGCGGGCCATGGCCAATTCGAAACAGGGATCTTTAAACGCAGGCCATTGCTTGGCGGAAGAATCTCTGAAGAAACGCATATCGCTCGAAGTCTCTATTATCGCGCCTTTCTTCCGTCAATGATATTCAATGCCAGTCCGGCTTTTTCCCGCAGAAAATTTTTTCCTCTAACAAATACGGGACATCGGCTTCAGCCAATTACCTTATTGTCAAACCAAAGGACTGTAAAAATTCATGAAAAACTTTTGACCATAAATCATTTTTTCATTCTTCCTCCCCCCGCTCTTCTTCTTTTCCCATGATGGGAAAAGTCTTTTTGCATGATCCAAATTTCAACACCCGTCCAATTTGTCATACACATCCCCAATTTCCCATAAAAAAGACTGCCTCCGCTACAGGAGCGGAGACAGTCCGGAGTAATATAAAACCGGAAATTACGGAAGGCTACCTGCCCAGAATTCCCTTGAAGTATTCCAGCGTCGTCGCCAGGCCTTCCGGCAAAGTATGCCTGGGCTGCCATCCGGCATTGCGGAGCTTGTCCGCACAGGCGCGGGAATGCTTGACGTCTCCCGGACGTTCCGGCGCATGAAGCACCTTGGAGGAAGATCCCGCAGCCTTGATGATGTTCTGCGCCAGCTCTTCAATGGTGATCTGGCCGCCGTAACCGGCATTGAACACGCCGGTGACTTCCGGGTGTTCCGCCACAAAGGTCAGGGCTCCTACAATGTCTTTCACATAGATGAAATCGCGCGTCTGGGAGCCGTCCCCATACACGGTGATATCTTCCCCCTTGACAGCTTTTTCAATGAAAATGGGCACGGCCGCGGCATAGGCGCCCTTGGGGTCCTGCCGGGGGCCGAAGACATTGAAGAAGCGCACGGCCGCCGTATTGATTTTTCCTTCCGCCCGGAACATGTTGAGGTAGTATTCCCCGTCCAGCTTGGTAATGGCATAGGGGCTCTTGGGTTCCGGGTACATGGTTTCCAGTTTGGGCACCGTAGGATTATCTCCATAAATGGCGGCGGAAGACGCCAGCACGATTTTTTTGACTCCGGCGGCGGAAGCTTCCTCCAGCACGTTCAGCAAACCGTTGACGTTGATGTCGATGCATTCGCCGATCTTGCTCATGGATTCCGGCACGGAGACGAGCGCGGCCATATGGAAAATATAGTCCACCCCCTGCACCGCCTGGCGCACCAGCTCCCGGTCGCAGATGGAACCTTCGATGAATGTGTGCCTGAGCCCTTCCAGGTTTTTGAGATAGCCCGTGCGCAGGTTGTCCAGCACACGGATTTCTTCCGCCTTATCCTGATAGTGTTCCACAATATGGGAACCGATGAATCCGGCGCCGCCGGTTACGAGAATCTTCATGTTTTTCCGATGTTGGTAAATATTGATTAATAGCGGTCCACAATGGCCTTCATTTCATCCATCTGCGCCTCAATGGATTCCACCAGGGCCATCTGCGTACGGCAACGGTCCAGGTTGTGTTCCGGACGGTGGATTTTAAAATACACGTCACCGGACAGGTAGTCCGTCAGGAAGCGGATGCCGCATTCCATCGTGAGCAATTTGCCGGAGAACGGCAGCAGGCTCTTTTCCAGAGGCGTCAGGAAACTCTTGGCGGAACTCAGGTAACCCTGCACCAGAGCTTCAAACATGAACATGCGCATCGTGACCTTGGAGACGTCCTTTTCATCTTCCGCGGCGGGAGACGTGGCCGTCCGGATCATGTCGCCGAAGTCGTAAATGGCGGAACCGGGCATCGTGGTATCCAGGTCAATCACGCAAATACCTTCTCCGGTTACATCGTCCAGCATCACATTGTTCAGCTTGGTATCATTGTGCGTACAGCGCAGGGGCAATTCCCCGGATTTCAGGTAATCCACCACCATGTGGCAGTCCGCCTCGCGGGAAAGATACCAGTCTATTTCCTTCTGCACTTCCTTCACGCGCCCCAGGGGGTCGGACTGGATGGCTTCTTTCAGAGCCGCCAGGCGGGAAGTAGTATTGTGGAAATTGGGAATGGTTTCGAACAGGGGCTCTCCGGGCAGGTCTGCCGTGAGCTTCTGGAACTCGCCGAAGGCGCGCGCCGCTTCCTGGCACTGCTTGGTAGTTTCAATCTGGTCATACGTGCGTGCGCGTTCAATGAACGGGTACACGCGCCAGCAGTTGCCGTCCGAATCCAGGGCGTACGGCTTGCCGTCCACGGAGGGAACCAGCGTGAGAGTGCGGCGGTAAGCTTCCGGGCACTGTTCCTCTTTCAGGCGCTTCAGAGCGTGGTCCGTTACGCGCTTTACATTCTCCATCAGGGGGATGGGCTGCTTGAACACATTATGGTTCACGCGCTGGAGGATGTAACGGATACGCTGTCCCGCCTGATCCACCCAGATGCAGTAGGTGTCGTTGATGTGGCCGCTGCCGTAGGAGTAACCGTGGACAAAATCGCCGCGGAGATCGAACAGGGTTGATACAGCCTTGAGATCGTGCATAGGAAAAAAGGCTTAGTTGAGCTTTTCAGGGTATACGCCCTGCTGAATAAGTTTGTTGATGCCTTCCACAACCATGGGCTTGTCCCCCGGATAGGTCATGCCGAACCAGGAGGAAGAAGTGGGAAGAACAGCGCAATCCGCCCGGTCCGCATGAATCAGGGCGTCCACCACGGTGGGAATAAAGCATTCGCTCTTGGGTTCCTGGCCGTGTTCTTTCAGGAAGTCGACGAAATGATCTTCCGTCAGTTCAATGAAGGAGGGGGAGAACAGCCAGAAATTCATGGAAACCAGTTCTGCGGGATCCACCGGCAGGCGTTCGCCCTTCAGATTGTTGCCGCGCACGACGCCGTCTTCGTCAGCCTGGATTTTCACGAATTCCTCCACGCCGTCCAGCAGGCCGTCCTTGATGGAGCAAATGCCGCGGTTCACGTCCCCGTTGTCGGAGAGGGTGTTCTTCAGCGGATAGCCGATCATGCCGTAATGGGCCTTGCCGGGTTCATCCGTAGTGGAGGTCAGGAACTTGGCGGCCTGCACAAAAGCGTCCGCACCGTAAAAGTCATCCGCATTCACTACGGCAAAGGGTTCCTTCACCACGTGGCGGGCGGCACGCAGGGCGTGGGCGGTGCCCCAGGGCTTTTCCCGGCCTTCCGGCACGGAGAAGCCTTCCGGCAGGTCGTCCAGAGACTGGAAAGCGTAATCCACCTCAATCTTGCCGGCAAAACGGCTGCCGACCTTTTCCTTGAAAATATCTTCAAAGTCACGGCGGATAATGAATACCACTTTTCCGAAACCGGCCCGGATGGCATCATAAACAGAGTAGTCAAGAACTACTTCCCCGTTGGGGCCCATCGGATCAAGTTGCTTGAGACCGCCGTAACGGCTGCCCATGCCAGCTGCTAAAACAAGAAGTGTAGGCTTCATCATACGCAGGCCATTATGACCAAGCCTCCCCGTTTGGCAACAGGAAAATGCCGGAAAACCGGAGAAATCCGCCCGTTAAAAAACGTAAGAGCACCAAAGCCCCAGCACTACTTTTTTGAAATCGTCCCGCCCGTAGCCGCAATACCATCCCAGGAAAGGCTCCACCCGCAGACCGCCGGAAACGGCCCACAGCGCCCCCGTCCGCACCATCAGCTCTTTCAGGCCGTTCCTTCCCAGATAATCATGGGCAAAGCCCAGGGAAACCGTATTCACCATGGCGACGGATTCGCACAGCAGGGGCTGCCAGGTAACGCCCCACTGGGAATACACCCCCTCCTGGCCGGAATCATACAGGAGGGAGCCGCGGAAAGACCAGGAAGGAGTGGGGTTCCATTTAAGGGAAAGGCCCGGCTCCGCCCCGTTCTTCAGAGGGCAGGCATCATACCGCTGTCCGTTGACAAAAAAACCGGCTGTGCATTCGTCCGCCAGATAATACTGGACTTCTCCGTGCAAGGTGGTCTGACTGAAATGGCGGCGCTGCCAGTTGCGGATGGCGAAAAGTTCCCCGCTCACCGCCCAAGAATTCGACAGGGAGGCTCCGCCGGAAATCTGGCCCTCCAAGGAATCCCCCCCCATCTTTTCCCCCCGGTGAATATAATAGGAACGGTATCCGCCAAGCATCTCCCCGCCCATGCGGATGGGGGAACGGCCGTCCACCTCCGCCAGGGGCGGCGGCCCGTCATACCCCAGGACGGCCTGCACGGCACAGCACGGAATGATGAAAAACAGCCTCATGAAAACCGTTTAACACAATTCGCTGCGCCTCTCCAACGCCAAAACGGGGCATGCACATTCTCCGGGCTTGGCAAAACGGGAATCTGCCCTTACCCTCTCGCGCATGGTTCATTTCACCCTGTTCGGGATACCTGTTTACATCCGCCCCAGCTTCTGGGTGGTGCTGGCCATTTTCGGCGGCGCCCTCAGCATCAGCAGCGTGGAAGATCTCATTTATCCGGCCCTGTTCGTCATTGCCGGCTTCATCGCCATCCTGTCCCATGAAATGGGGCACGCGCTGGTGGGACGCAGGCTGGGCGGCGGCCAGCAGACGATTGTTCTGGAACTCTTCGGCGGCCTGACAAGCAGCCACGGCATGCAATTGACGCGCGGAGGCAGGGCCCTCATGATTCTGGCGGGCCCCATGATGACCCTGCTGCTGGGCATCATCAGCCTGTGGCTCACCTGGAACATCGTCGCTCCCGTCATGGCCTCTCACAACCTGGACTTCTGGGACCTGGCCATCAGCCCCTTCACAGCGGCGCTCATCTCCCCCAAGCTGTACATCCTCTCCTGCCTCATCATGATTGGAGAATGGTGGACCCTCCTGAATCTGCTGCCCATCTATCCCCTGGACGGCGGCCAGCTGATCGCCCAGTACATCCGCTCCCCCAGGAAAGTATTCATGACCGGCTTCATCACGGCCATCCTCATCGGACTGCTCAGTTTTCAGCTCTTCCACGGCTACTTTATTCCCATCTTCATGGCCCTCTTCGCCTACAGCAATTACCGGGAATACAAAAACGCCCCCTTTTAACAGCATTCCGAATTTCCTTTGCGGGCTCCGCCCGTTTTATTCAACAAACCATCCAATATGTCTCAACAAACCGCAATCTCCCCTACCCGCGCCCAGGATTTCCCCGAGTGGTACCAGCAAGTCATCAAGGCCGCCGACATGGCGGAAAATTCCGAGGTGCGCGGCTGCATGGTCATCAAGCCATGGGGTTACGCCATCTGGGAACTCATTCAGAAAGACCTGGACCAGCGCTTCAAGGACACCGGCCACACGAACGCCTATTTCCCCCTCCTGATTCCGATCTCCTATCTGGAAAAGGAAGCGGAGCATGCCGAAGGCTTCGCCACGGAATGCGCCGTAGTCACCCACCACAGGCTGGAAGCGCAGAAGGATGAAACCACCGGCAAGACACGCATGATTCCCACCGGGGAGCTTACGGAACCCTTCGTCATCCGGCCCACTTCGGAAACCGTCATCGGCGCGGCTTTCGCCCGCTGGACCTCCAGCTACCGCGATCTGCCCCTCAAGGTCAATCAGTGGTGCAATGTGATGCGCTGGGAAATGAGACCCCGAATCTTCCTGCGCACAGCCGAATTCCTGTGGCAGGAAGGACATACGGCCCATGAAACCCGGGAGGAAGCCATTGAGGAAACCCTCACCATGCACAAGGTTTATGAGGAATTCCAGCGGGACGTGCTCGCCATCCCCACCATTCCCGGGGAAAAGACGGAGGCGGAACGCTTCCCCGGCGCGGAGCAGACCTACACGGTGGAAGCCATGGTGCAGGACCGCAAGGCCATCCAGGCCGGGACCTCCCACTTCCTGGGGCAGAACTTCTCCAAATCCCAAAACATCTGCTTCGCCGGACGGGACAACACCCAGCAATTCGCATGGACGAGCTCCTGGGGCGTTTCCACCCGCATGATCGGAGCGCTCATCATGATGCACTCCGACGACGACGGACTCGTCTGCCCGCCCCGCGTCGCTCCCCAGCAAATCGTCATCATTCCCGTCACGCCTAAGGAAGAAAGCCGCCAGGCCGTTCTGGACCACTGCGAGGAGCTGGCGCGCACCCTCCGGGCCAAAACCTTCCATGGCCAGCCGCTGCGCGTGCTGGTGGACAAGCGCGATCTGGGCGGCGGCGCCAAGAAATGGGAATGGGTGAAAAAAGGCGTGCCCGTGCGCCTGGAAATAGGCCCCCGGGACCTGGAAAAAGGCTCCGTCTGCCTTCAGCGGCGTGACCGGTCCGCCAACGAAAAATCCTTCGTCCCGGAAACGGAACTGATCGATACCGCTGCGGATATCCTCCAAAGCATCCAGGACGCCCTGCTTCAGCGGGCCATTTCCTTCCGGGACTCCCATATCCGCCCCGCCTCCACGCTGCGGGAATTGGAAGAAAACTTCTCCGGTGAGGGAGACGCAGACTGGCTCCAGGTGCCGTGGGACGGGTCGCCGGAAGAAGAAGAAGCACTGGCTAAGCGGCTGCGCATCTCCATCCGCTGCATCCCGCTCGGCGAACTGGGCCAGGGCGAACCGGCTCCCTGCATCCTCACCGGACGCATGACGACACGCCGCGTTCTGTGGGCCAGAAGCTACTGAGCCCTCTGATTGTCCCTTTCAACGGGATTGTTCCAAGGCAGGCCCAAACGGGCTTTTACGGAACAATCCCGTTTTTATACGCCCCTCCACCGTTTTCCCAAAAACGGCATCAACAAGGAACGGAGCGACACGCATCGCAGACCAGAATTCTTTCTTCTCCTGTGTCCCCATGCCGGCGGCGACATCCGTATTCCGGGAAAACAGGATTTTTTCTCTAAAAAAATCTTGCCAAGACCGGAAAACCTTATATACTTCTCGGCACACGGACGCCGTAAGGCTCCAATCTTTTAAAGCGGATGTAGCTCAGGGGTAGAGCGCAACCTTGCCAAGGTTGATGTCGTGGGTTCGAATCCCATCATCCGCTCCAACTTTTTTATAGCAAAAGACCCGCACAAATCTTGATGATGTGCGGGTTTTATATGATGGCCCGTACAGAAAAAACTGTCCCCCCCCCTATTGTAAAACCGTCACAGGAAACATTTTCATCTGCCCTGGTGAAGCCCTCCGGACGCTCATCCTTCATGGCAGACGTTACCGGTTTTCACAGGCATGTCCTGCCTTGTTGTTTAATGACTTAGTGTTTATCCTCTGAAACCTAGGCGGACTTATACCCACCGTATCAAGAACCTGTCGCGAACCCTATGATCATGATGGCAAGCCATGTACCTGACAATATAAGCGCAATAAGATCGTCTTTTCTATTCGAATTCACGATGATACCACACAATCCCCAAAACAGGCTTGTAAATTGACCGATGAACATTGCCAATCCTAATGTTATAGATAGAGAGACAGGAAAGCTAATGTTTTTGTCGAATAGTGTTACACAAGCTGTAGGAAACAGCGCTATCCATCCGATGAGTGAAGGAGTGTAAGATTTCATGATTAATGCTGGCGCATGCCTGAAATCATCTTATACCGCTTCTTTCATCAGTTGCCGCAGGAAGTTGGCCGGCAACGAGAACATATGGCTCCATCCATCAAGAATTAGAAAAAGATGAACCAAAAAGAGCGATTCCCGTAGAAATAGGAAACATAATTCCGCATTTATCTAATAGAAAAGTCTCCATGGAAAATATATTTTTTCGCAACAAACCCTGTAAGGCTCTTCTTTTGATTCAGGGGGAATTTTGATTTGCACTTCGATACGGCAGCCTTTCACGAGGTCAGGGTTGTTTAACAGATACTCCTCGACTTCCGGAGGAATCCGGGCATTCGTTCCGTCTTCGACAACGAAACGAAGACCACAAGTTTTACTTCTCCAGGAAGCTCCATCGCCTGTTAATTTCATTCCATGCCGGGCAAATATCTTATGGAGTTCCAAATCCTTTTCCACTGTTTCCAACAGAGTTACACTCCTCTTATAACCGTCTCCCGTATCTATGGCCGACCAGAAGAGGGAGAACGGTAAATAAATGAAGAAGTAAAAAACGACTATTCCTATGACGATCTTCCACATTTTCTTTTTCATCTTAAATAATTTATTAATTCTCTCTTTGTTTATTCGCAAGGCTCTCTTCCTTCGCCATAGCCTCTATGCCCTTGAGGAGCTGGAGCCAGAAGAGGAGTATCAGGGGCAAACGGGGCTACAAAACCAGCTCCTTCCACGATTGCACACGACCATCCGCAGCAATTTCTTGCTCCCGAGTTGTATAGTGAATATTGAGGGACCTTCTTTTCATCTTCCCGGATCTGCTCTTCAACTTTATTTACTGACTCAGGACAGGCTTTATAAGTGTAGGAATTTCCAGAATCGGCATCTCCTTCATTACGGGCATCATCCTGAATTTCTCCGGCTCCAACGCCTAAAGCGCCTTTGTGCCAACTTCCGGGGTAGAGGCCTCTCTGCATATTGGGCGTTTTGACCCAAGCATGTCCTACATTTCCTGACCAGTAGCTGCATGGTTTAACCAGAATAAAAATTTCCTGTACTTCATATTCGCAGCATTCCCTTCCTGCGTCATCCGCAATTTTAGAGTATTTTACACCATCCTTGCAACATTCCGTTTCAGAATCTTCAGAAAGGCCAAGCGTATCAGAGTACAGGCATGTATTGTTCTTGGCGAAAATATCAAGATGCCATCCGTTTACCCGCCGGTAAAATTTCTAATATTCCATTTATATCTAGAGAATCACCATATTTAAAATGATATCATGCAACAGATGAAGGAAAATTAAATAACGGAATCAGAAAAAATATTAATCCTGTTTACGCAATTAAATAATTAGTATGAATTTTATATTCATGCCAATTATTGTTTAGGATGATGTTTCCCCTCAAAAGGAATAAATGTCTTACCTGACTCCCATGTCCCCTTTATCATAGGAGATATATTTATATAATATGACCCGGGTGAAAGGAAGACCTTCTCCTCTTCATCTCGTTTTGCGTATAAAATACCTTTACGCAAAACAAAATCGATGCCAAAGAAATTTACAGGCTGATTTTCTTTAAGTATAATTTCTTGTTTTCTCCGGAAGGGATGACCAAATGTTACAATAACTTGTAAATTTTTAGTCAAATCTCTCAAGATAATTCGATCTGGCTCCATATGTTGATTTTTATTTTCTTCTGATATTGCACAATCAGCTAATAATATTGAAAATAAAATGATAAAGACTATTGAAATATATTTATTGATTTTCATCGCATGGGCATTCGATATTTTTTAAAATAGCATCTATTTCATGTTGATTGACGCTTCCTCCATATTCCCCCATCATATGTCCTTTATGTCCTGCGTTAGGAACGGAAGTTACGGTGCCATCTGAATTGGTGTCATCCTGATAATCGTCGGGAAGTCCCATAAGATGGCCGGCTTCATGCGCATAAACCCATGGGACTGCTTGAGAACCCCATACTCCATATCTGCCTCCAACTCCATTAACATAAGAACGATGAGATGAATCTGATGTTATTTCTATATTATTTTCATCACTATTGAGAAATCTATAAAGCCATCTGCTTTTCCTGCTCTGAACAGACACATCCGCTGTTACATTAACTACACAGCATCCCTTCTCATATCCATTCCAATTGCTTTCAATTGATTGTTTTATTTGCAGTGCTGTAGTCTGCATTTCTATGTTATTAATTGAATCTCCACCTTTCGGATATATCACAATATTCAGGCTCACATTGATCGAACAATCATCTTTATTTGTAGTTATTGTATGCGCTAATCCTAATTCATCAGAATATAAGGTAGGTATATTATTAACATATCCATACAAAAGATAACTCTCTTTTTCTGTCATAGGATCTCTACTAATCCACCTTCCATTTTGGGAATTATAGTAGCGGTAATTGTAGTAAACCAACCCCAACTCGTCATCAGCATACTCGCTGGAGAACCGGAACGGATTCAGCTCTGCCGCATTGCCTTCCATCTTGAGAACATTCCCATACGGGCCGTATTCGTACAGGGCTCGCCGGCCCGCCTTGATGCCGAAAAGCGCCGTTGTGTTCTTCAACGCGTCATGCGTGTAGTAAAGATCTTCCACATAAGTTCCCGTTTCATCAAAGACGCTCATCGCCAAGATGCGCGTAGCTACCGGTTCCAGGGGATCCCACAGGTACGTTTTACGCAGGACGGGGTCAGCGGATTCCGAAGCGTCCGCAGCATCCAGTTCCGCGATTTGCAGATAGCCGTGATAGATGAACCGTTTCCTTGACATGAGCGCTTCCCCTTCATAGACGGATTTTTCTACCCTCCTGTTCAGATAATCGTAAACGCACTCAATACGCCTGCCCCCCTGCGTGAAGCTGACCGCCTGATTCAACGCGTTGTAGGCGGCTTCCCATTCTCCCGTGGACGTCTGAATTTTCGTCTGGTTGCCGTCGGCGTCATAGGTGGGAACAAAGGGCGGCTCCGTACCCTCGGTGATATCCGTGTATTGATTAAGCCGGTTGGCAACGTATGTGGTGGGAAGGGAATCCGTTCCCTCCCGGGAGGTTGTGCGGTTACCGATGTTATCGTAGGCGTAACTGTATATGCCGCCCCGGCTCATCGCGTCGCTCACAAGTTCATTCCTGTCATTGTAGGCGTAGGCGTGGGTGAGGTCGGGCGCGGACGTGTTGAAATAGTCTTTCTTCGTGACGGGACGCCCCAGCACATCGTAAGAATAGCCGGTTTTGGCCGGGTAGTTGGCGCTGCCGGGGCGCAGGTAGTCAATATTCACCGGGAGGTCGCGCTTTTCTTCCAGGGTGCGCCGCCATTTCAACGTGTTGGGGTAATCAAGAGTGTCCAGCAGGCCGCTTTCCGCATTGTAGCCGTAGGTGAAGGGCTTCGCGACGGCGTTCAACGAGACGGTGGAAAGCCTTCCGGAGGCGTCATGCCCCCATGCCGTCTGCAAGGCGGCGGCGCCCGCATAGTCCAGACAGTAGCCCGCGGGCCGCCCCACTCCGTCACGGCGGAGGGTCAAGACGCTTGCCGCAAGGCCAGCCGTCGTTTCCGTTTCCTGTTCGTTATACTGATTGTACGTGAACGTGCGCGTTCCGGAAGCGTCTTCAATTTGCGTCAGCTGCCCCAGATGATTGTAGCGGCTGCTGATGGAGGGGGTAAAACCGTCGTCATTAAAGGTAATGGAGGTAAGCTCTCCGGTAAGGGGGGCGTAGGAGCGGGAGGCAACGGTTCCCCGCGCGTCCGTCGTAGCGGAAACGCGGTTGAGCGCATCGTAAGCGGTATCCACATGGGTGGCATTGGCATAGGTCTTGCGGACAACCAGCCCCGTAGCGACATCGTACGTCCAGGTGGTGATGTCCCCATCCGTCCGGAGGCGGGGATCAGTAGTGATGACATCCCCGGGATCACGGAAGGTGGCAAGGCTCACTATATGGCCGGCGGCGTCATAAGCGTATACGGCGGGCTGTATGGCCGTCCCCCATTCGGCTTCCTTGCGACCCCGGATATCATAAACGGAACAGGCTGTTTTACCAAGGGCATTGGTAACGCAGGTAGGCAGATCAAAGGGCTGGGCATAAGCGTAGGTGGTCGTGTTGCCCACGGCATCCGTGCCGGAAATGATGCGGCCGGCGATGTCGCAGACGGCGGTAAAAACGTTACCGCGCACATCTGTGTCCGCATAGGTGATGCCCGTTTCCGTATAAGTGCGCTGCCGGCGGGCGGTCGCGCCGTCAAAGCCCGTAACCGCCGTCGTGAATCCGTCCACGACGCGTGTGAGGGCAACGCTCCCGACGCCGGGCACGGTTTTCTTCTGCAGGCGGACAGAACCGCCGCCATACTCCGTCCACTCCACGGTATCCTGGCCGCGGGGATCCGTCATGACGGTTTTGCCGGCAAGAACAGAACTCAGAGCAGAGAGCAGGACCGCCTGCTTTTGAAGAACGGGAGTACCTGAAGAAGTATAACTTGTTATGGAAACAAGTCTGTAGATGCCGTCTTCACGGCTCTCGGCCACATAAGCGTAATCAGTAATGCGGGAGTTCAGGATGGTCGGTTCATCCTCCAGGGCGACGATTGCCCTTGTCCTGTTCCCAAAGGCATCATAGGCATAAAGTGTCGGCGCCATGTCCGCCAGCTGTTCCCTGATAAGGCGCCCCTTGTCATCGTATGCAAGAGTGCGCACATTTTCCCCATTCAGGGTATTGGCGGCAGCAATCCGTACAAGCTCGCCAAAGCCGTTGACGGTAGAGCTTCCCGTCACGACGCGGGGCTCTCCCCCCTCCCCGCCCGGCACAGCCTCCGTCGTACAGATCCCTTCCGCCGTGGCCTCAACGGTATAAAGGATATCCTGCTGCCCGGTGCCGTAACGCCGCACTACTGTTCCGGAAGGGCTTTTCCGGGTGATGAGCGTAGCGCCGGCGGGCGTGGTAACAGTTTCTACCAGGCCATCCCCGCTATAAGAGCGGACGGTGGTGCGCCCCAGAATATCGGTTTCTCTTATCAGGCGCCCCAGCAAATCGTATTCCCGGCTTTCCACCGTCGTCATTGGGCCTGCATCCCTGCGCAGGGAGGTAATTTTACCGAGGGCATCACGGGTATAGCTCGTGATGGTTTCCGGAGTGATCATGGTTTCCCCGTCCGTAACGGCTGAACGGATAGTTTCCACCAGCTGGCGGGCCGTATTGTAGGAATAGGAAGTGGTCACTCCATTTTCATCCCTCTCCCACAGCGGGCCGCAGCAGGTCATCATGCGCTCGTAAACGCGCCCATTGGCGCGGGTGCGCTTTACCCAACGGTTCTCAACGTCATATTCATAAGAAGACGCGTCCGTCATGGACCAGGCGCCATCGGCCAGCCGGGCGTATTGCTCATAACGCATGTTATTGCCCTGGCCGGAGACGTAAGTAACCTTCCGCGAGCTCAGGCCGGGGACGCTCTCTCCCGCTATCCGCGTTTCCGCGGTCACTTTGTAAAGAGCTCCGTACTGGTCCGTCTCTTCATAAAAATAATGCGTCTGAATGCCGTCCATGCCCTGTTTCATCTTCAGGCGTCCGCGGGCATAAACATTGGGAGCCGTGCCGAGCCAGGATTCCTTCACTTCCAGACGCACGTTTTCTTCCCCCAATGCGGTGGTGCGTTTTTCCACGCGCCGCACATGATTTTCCTCAACGTAGGTGTAATCCGCGCGCCAAAGTTCCGCCGCAGTGGCCGTCAACGTCACCCATTGGGTGAGGATATCCGGATCCGCCTGCGTCTGGTCCCGATACGTGGTGTAAGTGACCTTATCGCCGGCTTCCGCCCAGGGGACGCTGGACACGATTTCACGGCCGAAACGGTCGTATGCCCACGTTTTGACACTTCCGTCAGGAGCAGTTTCCTTCGCGATTTTTCCCATGCCGGTGTACTCGTAAGTCGTTTCCCGGGCGTAGTCCGTTCCGTAGCCTTCAATACGGCTGGTGCACAAATTGCCATTGCGGGTGACGGCATAAGTCTCACAGACGCGGGAAATGGGAGCGCCGTTTTCCCCCCGCTGGATGGTGGTGATGAGTTTCCACGTGCCGGACGAAACGATCTGCTTTTCTTTCAGAGTGAATATGGCGTCTTCTCCTTCCCCCTGCGCCATGTTCCATGCTCCGTCGGCTCCCTGCCAGTAGCGGGTGGTGTAGGGCGCGCGCCCAGCGGTCTGTTCGGTAACGGAGAGTCTGCCCGCAGCCGCGTCCCCGGTAATTGTGAAGGTTTTAAAGGGGTCGCCCGTGACGGAATAAAGGCCGGTGGAACTGTTTTTTCCTCCCACCTGTTCGGGGAGATAGAGGGCGATGCGGTAACCGGACTCCGTGACATTTTCGATGTTGGCGAGCCCGTCCCACAGGTTCCATATTTGCCGGATGCTTCCATCCGAAGCCCGCACGATATCCAGCTTTCCGTCAAATTCTTCTCTTGTGTAAGCCGCGCCGTTTTTAGCGGTGTAGCCGGTGGCGTATTTCAAGGAAGAGGCCGAACCTGCGGTATAGTTAACGGTATTGCCCGCGTTTGAACGGATACTGAGGCAGAATTCTCCCGCCCTTGCCGAAGAAGCGGATCTCCTCCCGAACCACGCCGAGCCCCCGCGCTTGGCGGATCCTGCAATGGGGGCCACGCTGTCAACCCTGCTGCCGTCTCCATCCGCGTAACAGTAGTAGTTAATGGCAGTTCCGCCGCTCCTGATTTGGAAAGCGGTATTCGCCCCGATGCCCGATGATGGCGCGGAGATGATTTCACGAGTCATCGGATGCCAGTAATGAAGCGCACGTGGGGACCAGAGTTCAGCCGAGAATGTGTATCCTACTATTTCCAGCAATCCCTGAGGCAGACCCGTCATGCCCCGGAAAGAGCCGAAATTGGTACGCCAGATCATTTCCGTCTTGAGCGTCCGGGCGACCACGCGCCTGCCGGCGGCCGACGAACCGTAAAGGGTGGAGGAAGAGCGCGCGCCGCGCGCCGAAGAGCTGCTGCTGCCGCCCTCATTGTTTTCACAGGTGCAGGGATCCTCATCTTCACCGTTATCCCCTTCTCCGTTGTCTTCCTCCGGACAGGGAGAACTGGAACTGCTCTGGGAGCCATTGCCGCCAGCAGCCTCCTCCCCGCATTCACACGGCACGTCTTCCCCCTCATCTTCCGTACTTACGGGTTCCGGATAACCTTCATCCGGCTGATAGGAGGATGAAGAGGTTCCATCCGAAACCATGACTTCAATGGAATAATTAAGGATGGCGAGATTAGTCCATTCAGGAGGAACAGCCACGTTCTCATAAGTCATGTGCACGCGGTGCGGTCCCGGTTCAATGGGGAAGCTCAAGCTTTTTTCCCTGTAAGACCCTCCATGGTATTTGCCCTCCCCAGGAATGAAAATTCCCTCGCCGTCAACAGTAAGAGAGCCGTTATCATCCACCCCCAGCATCAGACGGCACTCCGCCGTTTCCCCCGGGCCGAGCGGATCAACGACAATCCCCCAGTCCCAGCTGCCGCTGAACGCCCCGGCCTCTTTGTTAAACGGGACCGGCACACCTCCGGACACTGTGAGGGAATTATCAGGCAGAGAATTCGCATGACGCTGAACCTGTTGATCTTTCATAAAATCCAGATAATTGACGATTGAGGAACGAACATCAAAGAAGACAACGCTTCTCTATATTCACTGTTCTTATGTATCTCGGAAAACGGAACAGGTCAATGATTCATTTTTGAATAATTGTTACTAATTACAATAAATTATTACCAATCAATATTCTTTTAAAATATATATTTATTTCCAACAACCGGAGGGAATAACCATGTTTTTCCGCGCTGCCTGACATCCCCCGCATCCACTGCCGGCCAAATGGCCATGGGGACGGGCTGAACAACTTCCCCGGCCTCCGTTAAGACAAACTCCGGCAGCTCTATCTGCATCATCCCTTCAACGAAAGGGTCTCCCGTCTGGTCGTCCAGATAAGGCCGGTGTGGGCACTTTCTTTACGCCGTCCCAATTCTCAACCCGGAAATAAACCAATGAATAATACGACTCAATCAGGGGCCGCTCCAACAGGCCCCGCAGCAACAAGTAACGCTCCGGCGGTAAAATCCGTCCTCCGCATGGGAGTATTTACGCTCGCCATGATCAACGTTTCCGCCATTGTCAGCCTGCGCGGCATGCCTGCGGAAAGCACTTACGGACTAAGTTCCGTTTTTTATTACATTTTCGCTGCGGTTTTCTTTCTGGTGCCGGTTTCCCTGGTGGCCGCGGAACTTACTACCGGATGGCCTCAAAAAGGCGGCGTTTACCGCTGGGTAGGCGAGGCTTTCGGAAAGAAATGGGGGTTCCTGGCCATCTGGCTGCAATGGATTGAAAGCACCATCTGGTTCCCTACCGTTCTGACATTCGCCGCCGTTTCCCTGGCTTTCATGGGGCCCGGGCAAAGATGGGATGAAGCTCTTGCCGCCAATAAATGGTACGTTCTCATCGTGGTGCTGTGCGTGTACTGGGCGGCAACTCTGCTTAACCTGCGCGGCATGAAGACTTCCGCAGGCGTCACCAAATGGGGAACCATCATCGGAACCATTGTTCCCGGGGCCATCCTGATCCTCCTGGGCCTGGGCTATTGGGCCGGAGGCAATCCGATCCTGCTGGATATGAGCTGGGACAAGCTGGTGCCGGACATGAGCAATTTCAACAACCTCGTTCTAGCTGCCAGCATCTTCCTGTTTTACGCGGGGATGGAAATGTCCGCCGTTCATGTGAAGGATGTGGATAATCCCGGACGCAATTATCCGCTGGCCATTCTGATTTCCGCCATCATTACGGTGCTTATTTTCGTTCTGGGCACGCTGGCCATCGGCTTCATCATTCCCAATTCCCAGATTAATCTGGTGCAGAGCCTGCTGATTACTTATGACAGCTACTTCAGCTTCTTCGGCCTCGGCTGGATGAACTGGATTCTGGCGCTTGCGCTGGCCGTAGGCGTTCTGGCCCAGGTGACCGCATGGGTGGGAGGCCCTTCAAAAGGCCTGTACCAGGTGGGCCTGGCCGGCAACCTTCCGCCCGTCATGCAGAAGCGGAACAAGAATAACGTTCAGATGGGCATCCTGCTTATTCAGGGGGGAATCGTCACCCTGCTCTCCATCATGTTTGTGATCATGCCTTCCGTGCAATCCGCCTACCAGATTATTTCCCAGCTGACCATCATTCTGTACCTCATCATGTACATGCTGATGTTCGCGTCCGGCATTTACCTGCGCTACCGGGAACCGAATACGCCCCGCACCTTCCGCATTCCCGGGGGCAGAACCTTCGGCATGTGGGTTGTCGGGGGCCTCGGCCTTCTGGCCAGCCTGGCGGCTTTCCTGGTGAGCTTCATCCCGCCGAATCAAATTACCGTAGGCAGCAGTACCATGTACATTCTCCTTCTGGTGGCGGGCACCTTCATTTTCGCGGGTATTCCCTTCATCATCCATGCCATGGCCAAACCCTCCTGGAAACGACCGGTGGATCCCGAAGACACCTTTGAACCCTTCGGATGGGAAAAAAACAATGATTCCCATTCCACCGCAACCCCTAGCCACACCATATCCCATGAGTAACATTCCTTCCAATGAGCAAATCCGGACGGCCCTGGATAACGCGTACGCCTACGCCAAAACCGTCCAGGGAGGCAAAAACGCCTCGTACATTCCCGCCCTGGCCCAGGTGCCTTCCGACCTGCTGGCGATTGCCGTGGTCACCGTCAACGGAGACCTGCTGACCGCAGGTTCCGCGGACACACCCTTTGCCATTGAATCCATCTCCAAGGCATTCAACCTGGCTTATGTCATGGATTTGATCGGCATGAAGCAGCTGCGCGCGAAGATCGGAGCGGACCCCACCGGGGAACCCTTCAACTCCGTGATGGCGGTTGAGCTGCACGGCGGCAAGCCCCTCAACCCCCTGGTCAACGCAGGGGCTATGGCGACGGTCAGCCTGGTCAACGGTTCGGATTCCGATGAAATATGGGGAAACATGATCCATAATTTCAATAACTTCGCCAACACGGCCCTGACCGTGAACCAGGAGATTTACAAGTCGGAAAGCGCTACCAACCAGCACAACCGCGGCATCGCCTGGCTGCTGGACAGCTACGGCTATTTTTACAATACGCCGCCCATGATTGTGGATTTGTACACCCGCATGTGTTCCCTGAACATCACCGCGTCCCAGCTGGCCCTGATGGGCGCCTGCTACGCCAACGGCGGGATCAATCCCGTCAGCAAGAAGCGTGTGGTAAAGGAGGAAAATGTTCCCCCCATTCTGGCGGAAATGTGCATGTCCGGCCTCTATGATTCCACAGGGGACTGGATGTACAAGGCAGGCCTTCCGGCCAAGTCCGGCGTGGGAGGAGGCCTGGTGGCCGTAGCTCCCGGCAAGCTGGCTATGGCGGCCTTTTCGCCTCCCCTGGATCCCGCAGGGAATACCGTCAAGGGGCAGGCAGCGCTTCAATCCATGATCAGGGAATTGAATCTCAACCTTTTCCGGAGCTGATCCGGGATGAGAAGGTAAACCCGCGGAGCCAAAATCCGAAAGGATTCCCGCGGGTTTACTGTACCCTGGCCAGGAAAAACGCTCCGAGGCAGCCCGCATCAGCTCCTGTTTGAAAAATTGCACAGCTGCATGGCTACGCCGTCTGCCATAACCCGGAAGCCGTGCTTCTCATAAAAAGAGGCGTTTCTGCTCTCCTCCGGCATGATTTCAAGATACAGGTAGTCCCTGTATTTCTCCTTGACCATTTCCACCATTTTTCCGGCAATCCCCCTGCCCTGATAGGCGGGATGCACCAGAACATAATGCATGTAGGCAACCATCTCGCTGTCGTCCAGCACCCGCACCAGCCCTGCCAGGCGGTCGCCATCCCAGGCCGTCACAACAGTGGACGAATTCATGAGCGCTTTATACAGACGCCCCGGATATTGTCCGGAAATCCAGCCAACGGACAGAAACAATTCTTGAACATCTTTCCTGGAAAATTTCTTTTCTTCCGTAAAAACAATCATTTTCTTCTTTAATTGATTATTGATGATCCGCCTGTACTGTCGCGGCCACCTCACCGCCTGAGTGGAAAACGCCTTTCCCCCGGCCGGATGAACACCTTGTTTCAAGGTTTTATCTGCTCCTGCCGGCGCAGTCAACACCGTCTGTCCGAGGACTTTGCCCATTCCAAAACATGGCGGAGCTTATGATAAGAACGCGCGCGCCGGGAACAAGACCCTCCCTTTTCCCAGTCAGCAACTCGTTCGCTCCTGCCTCCATCCTCTTCCGGAGGGAAGAAGAGCCGCACTCAGAACACACATCTTCTATCAGGGAAACGGCATTTTTCCTGGAATCGATTCCCCCAAAGCGGAAAAACTCCGGCCCAGGATTCATAACATCGCGAAAAACCTTTCTCCGTCATCTGTTTAAGGGCTTGTCACCACGTTACTTTTCCCTAGAATCCCTCCGGTATGCCTGATGCCCTCCAAAATGCCTTTTTCCAGGCCGGTGACGCTCTCACGTCCTGGCTATCCGCTTTCAGCAGCTTCCTGTGGGGCTGGCCCCTGCTCATCATGTTGCTGGGCACGCACCTGTACCTCACCGCCATCCTGCGGTTTCCGCAGCGTTATCTGCTTAAGGCCCTGAAATTGTATTTTGTGAAAGATCATACGGACAAGGGGGATATCTCTCCATTCAGTTCCTTGATGGTGGCCCTGGCCGCCAACATCGGAGCCGGTAATATCATCGGCGTGGGCGTGGCGATTGCCGCCGGAGGTCCCGGAGCCGTCTTTTGGTGCTGGCTGACGGGAGTTCTGGGAATGGCAACCCGTTATTCGGAAGGATTGCTCGCCATCAAATACCGGGTGGAGAACAAGGACGGCAATATGAGCGGAGGTCCCATGTTCGTGCTGGAACGCGGACTGAACAGCAAATGGCTGGGTACGGCCTTCGCCGTCTTCACGGCCATTGCCGCCTTCGGCATCGGAAACCTGACGCAGGGGAACGCAGCTGCGGAACAGCTCCACCATGCCTTTTCCATTCCTTCCTGGGGCACAGCCATTGTACTGACGGCGTTGACGGCGCTGGTGATGCTGGGAGGCATCCGGGGCATTGCCAGGGTATGCGCTTTCTTCGTGCCGTTCATGGCCGTCATCTACATCCTGGGATGCCTGTATATTCTGACCGTACAGGCGGAGTACATTCTTCCTGCCGTCCGGTATATTCTGGATTGCGCCTTTACGGGAGAAGCCGCCGTCGGGGGCGCGGCAGGGGCGGCCGTCATGGCTGCCATGAGAACCGGTGTGGCCCGGGGCCTCTTTTCCAATGAGGCCGGCCTGGGGTCCGCAGCCATCGCCTCCGCCGCCGCACAAAACCGCAACCCCGTCAGGCAGGCGCTCATCTCTTCCAGCGGCCCCTTCTGGGATACCGTCATCATCTGCGCCCTGACAGGAATTGTCCTGACCACCAGCATCATCGCGCATCCGGATATTTCCTGCACGGACGGCCCCAGGCTTACTACGCTGGCATTCAGCAAAATTCCTTACCTAGGCTCCCCTCTGCTCACGCTCAGCCTGGTTACTTTTGTAGTTTCCACCATTCTGGGCTGGTCCTACTTTGGAGAAAAAGCGCTGGAATACCTGGGCGGCATCCGGCTGATCACGCCTTACCGCGTCATCTGGGTGGCGGCGGTTTTCATCGGCTGCGTCTCTAAAATAGAACTGGTATGGATTTTTGCCGACTGCGCCAACGGCCTGATGGCCCTGCCCAACCTCATTTCCCTGCTGGCACTTTCCGGCGTGCTTGTCCAGCAAACGCGGCACTATCTCTGGCAGCACAGGCTGGACGACTACGACGAATCCCACATACCGGAAGGAAAATAACGATTTTTTTAACTCGGATTCAAATAATTCTTGCCTTTCGGCCTCCGGTAGTATTTACTTCGCCGCGCAGTCCCTGCAAACCTAAAAGTCGCGTTCGTCTAGCGGTCCAGGACTCCCGCCTTTCACGCGGGCAACACGGGTTCGAGTCCCGTACGCGATGCCAGCTTTACCGCCGCGGCAGTTACGATGATTCCGCTTTTCCATTTTTCAGGAAAGCATATCGGAAAAACGTAATGGCTGCGGTTTTCTTTTGGCCCGGTTTCCCGGATTCAGGAAAGCGCGGCAAAGGCGCCGGAAGCGGCCCTCCTTCTTTTAAATGCCGGAATTGTCTTACATTTCCCGGATTTGGCTTTCAGAAAGCCCTGCCATCTTTTAGAATTCTTTACACGCAAACGCCATGGATTACACACCTCTCATTGAAAAACGCCGCCAGCGCCTGGAAGAATTGGAAACAGTCATTGCCGAACCGGCCTTTTTCAATGACCAGAAAAAGGCCTCGGAAATCATGAGAGAACACCGCCGCCTGAAGGAACTTATGGAAACATGGGATTCCCTGAACGCCACGGAACAACAGCTGGCGGACAATCAGGAACTGGCCAAGGCGGACGATCCGGAACTGGCGGAACTGGCCGCCCTGGAGATTCCGGAACTGGAAGCCGCCCTGGAAAAACTGCGCAGCGACGTGCAGTACAGCCTGCTTCCCCGCGACACGACGGAAGACCGGGACGCCATTATTGAAATCCGCGCCGGAACGGGCGGGGATGAAGCATCCCTGTTTGCCGGAGACCTGCTGCGGATGTACCAGCGTTTTGCGGAAGAACGCGGCTGGCGCTTTGAGCATCTGGAAAGCAGCCCGTCAGACGTGGGGGGCTTCAAGGAAGTCGTCTGCCGCATTGCCGGGGAAGAAGTGTTCCGCTTCCTGAAATATGAAGGTGGCGTACACCGTGTGCAGCGCGTTCCCGCTACGGAAACCCAAGGACGCATCCATACCTCCACCGCCACCGTGGCCGTCATGCCGGAAGCGGAGGAAGTGGACATAGAAATCCGCCCGGAAGATCTCCGCATCGAAGTATGCCGTTCCGGCGGAGCCGGGGGCCAGCATGTGAACAAGACGGAATCCGCCGTTCAGATATGGCACCTCCCCACGGGAGTTTATGTCCGGTGCGAGGAAGAACGCAGCCAGATGAAAAACCGGGAAAAGGGCATGAAAATCCTGCGCGCCAAGCTCTTTGAAGCCAAAAAACGGGAAGAGGCGGAAAAATATTCCGCCGCGCGCCGCAGCCTCATTGGCTCCGGCGGCCGTGAGGAAAAAATACGCACATACAATTTCCCGCAGAACCGTCTGACAGACCACCGCATCGGCTACACCTCCCACAATCTGGACGGTATCCTGATGGGGCAGCTGGAAGACCTGATTATGGCCCTCCAGCACGCGGAAATGCAGGAACGCCTGGCGGAGGCCGGAATGTCCTAACCCCTTTTCCCTTGCATGAAAACTTTACTGGAAGTCCTTCAGTCCGGCACGGATTATCTGGTCCGCCAGGGGTGCGACGAAGCGCGCGCCACCATGCAGCATTTGCTGGCCCATGTCCTGCACTGCAACCGCACGGCTCTTTACTCCCAGTTTGACAGGCCCGTGGAAGAAGCGGAACTGGCCCCTCTGCGCGAATTGCTGAAACGCAGGGCAGCGGGAGAACCGTTGCAGCACCTGCTGGGCGTCACGGAATTTTTCAGGAGGGATTTCCTGACGGATGCCCGCGCCCTGATTCCCCGCCCGGAAACTGAGGAATTGGTGGAAATGGTGCTAAGGAAAATCCCGGATCATCCGGTACGCATCCTGGACATGGGAACGGGCTCCGGCGTTATCGGCGTCACGCTGGCGTTGGAACTCAAGGAGCGCGCCAGGGAAGTCGTGCTGGCGGACATCTCCCCGCAGGCTCTTGATCTGGCTCTGGAAAATGCCATGCGGCTGGGAGCCAGGGTTTCCACCCTCCAGACCAACCTGTTCGCCAACATTTCCCCGGAAAAAACGGGGCTGCCCACAAAAGATGCCGATTCCGCTCCGGAAGGAGAAAAAGGGGAAGACGGGCGGAACATGCTCTTTGACGTTATCGTGGCCAATCTGCCATATATTGCGGAGGGGGAAAAACTTGCCCCGGAAGTTATGAAAGACCCCCATACAGCCCTGTTCGGAGGACCTAAAGGCTGGGAAATCATTGAACGCTTTCTGTCCCGCGCCCGGGATTACCTGAATGAAGACGGCTTTGTAGCCCTGGAAATCGGGTACGACCAGGCCTCCGTCGTAACACAAATCATGGATGGATACGGCTACAATTATATTGAAGTTCTGAAAGACATGAGCGGCGTCGCCCGTTTCCCCTTCGGCTATCGTTAATGTTATCCCTCCTTTTCACTCCATGCAGGCGGCGCGCATTCTGGTTGACGGACAAAGCGATCTGGTACTGGATTACGGCATTCCTCCGGAAGCGGGAGACGTCAGGCCGGGCTGCCGCGTACAGGTGCCCCTGCGCAACAGAACGGCTACCGGAACCGTGCTTACGCTGTCGGAACCGTCTCCGGCCTGGAAGGACAGGCTCAAACCCATTCTGAAACTGATTGATCCGGAGCCTCTGATTTCCCCGGTGATGATGAATCTGGCCTCATGGGCGGCGGACTATTACTCTGTGGCTCTGGATCAGATGATCCGGTGTCTGCTCCCGGAAACCGTCCGTCAGGAAAATACGGCGGAAAAACTGCGCAAAATGGTGTATCTGGAAAAAACTCCGGCACGGGAGGAACTGGACGCCCTGTACCGCAAAGCGCCCCGGCAGGCCCAAATGCTGGATTATTTCTCATCCGCGGGACAACAGGCCGTCCCCCTGGCAGCATTCGGCGCCGGAGCCCTGAACGTTGCCCGCAGCCTGGAAGCCAAAGGCTTCATCTCCCTGAAGGAAGAGGCCGTGCACCGGGACCCCAGCACCGGGGAGCAATTCGTCCCCACCCAGCCCATGAAGCTGAACAGCCAGCAGCAGAAAGCGCTGGAAGAAATCACGGCCATGTGCGCGGCAGAGCACAAAAAACCGATCCTGCTGCAAGGGGTTACCGGTTCCGGCAAGACGGAGGTTTATTTACAGGCCGTTTCCCAAATAGTAACATCCGGAAAATCCGCCCTGATCATGGTGCCGGAAATTTCCCTGACGCCCCAGACGGTTCAGCGTTTCAAATCCCGTTTCGCGGAACTGCCTTCCTCCGTGGCAGTGCTGCACAGCCTCCTTTCGGACGGAGAGCGCTTTGACGAATGGCATGCCATCCGTTCCGGAAAGGCCCGCATCGTCATCGGCCCCCGTTCCGCCGTCTTCGCCCCCCTCCAAAATCTGGGCCTGGTGATTGTGGATGAAGAACACGACGCCTCTTACAAACAGGAAAGTTCCCCCCGCTACCACGGGAGGGATCTGGCCGTGCTGCGCGCCCATCTGGAAAACTGCACCGTGCTTCTTGGCTCCGCCACTCCCTCCCTGGAAAGCATCCATAACGCCCTGATTGGAAAGTATTCCCTGGTAAAACTGACGGAAAGGGCGGACGGCCAGCAGCTGCCGCTCATTCGCATCCTGGACATGAAAACGGAAGGGAAAAATAAATCCGGTCCCAACGTTATCTCCGAACGCCTCAGGATGTCCATTGACCGGCGTCTGGACAAAGGGGAACAGGTTATCCTGCTGCTCAACAGGCGCGGATTCGCACGCTCCATCCAATGCCCGGACTGCGGCCACGTAGTCACGTGCATGCACTGTTCCCTGCCCCTGACCTACCACCGTACGGAAGACCGCCTCATGTGCCACCTGTGCGGATTCAAAGCCCTTCCGCCCCGTTCCTGCCCGGAATGCCGGTCCGCCAACATTCTGCTCCAGGGGTACGGAACCCAGAAGGTGGAAGAAATCCTGCGCCGCACTTTTCCTGCGGCGCGCATCACGCGCGTGGATGCGGACGTGGCCCGGCGGAAAAACGCTGTCCGGACCATTCTGAACCAGTTCCGCGCCCATAAGATAGATATTCTCCTGGGCACCCAGATGATCGCCAAAGGGCTGGACTTTCCCAACGTGACGCTGGTAGGCGTGCTGAATGCGGACCTGGGGCTCCACATCCCGGATCCTCGTGCAGGGGAGCGCACATTCCAGCTCCTGACGCAGGTAGCGGGCCGCGCCGGCCGCGGTGACCTTTCCGGAGAAGTCATTATCCAGACTTTTACGCCCCAGTCCCCCTCCCTGCAATACGCCCGGCACCATGATACGGACGGCTTCGCAGCTCAGGAACTGGAAATGCGGCGCGCGTTCGACCTCCCCCCCTTCACCCATATCGCCGTATTGACCATACGGTCCCAGCATGAAAGCATGGCGGAATTCGCCACGCAAACCCTCGCGTCCCGCCTGCGCGGCATGCTTCCCCCTCCCGCCACGATGACCGACCCCATGCCCGCCCCCATTCCCCGCGCGCACGGACAGTTCAGATTCCAGATTACGGTCAAGGGACCTTCCGCCCGCATCCTCTCCCGCACCCTACGGAAACTGGTGCAGGAAGCCGGACTGGGGGAAGACCTGACGGCCGTAATCGACGTGGATGCCATGTCATTCATGTAAGCCGCCTTGCCAAAACCGGCCGGGAACATTAGAATTCCAGCACAACACAACTTACTATTATGCTGCTTCATTTCTACAAAATGACGGGAGCCGGCAACGACTTTGTCATGGTGGACAATCGTGACCTGAGCCTTTCCTCCGTGCTGGACAAAGAAACCATAGAAGCCCTGTGCGACCGCCGCTTCGGCATTGGGGCGGACGGGTTGATCGCCGCGGAACCTTCCCAGGGCAAGGGGGGAATTGTCCGGATGCGTTATTACAATGCGGACGGGGGAGAGGCGGAAATGTGCGGCAATGGGGCCCGCTGCTTCGGCAACTTTGCCGCCGCCCTGCTTCATCACGACAAGACAACGCCTCTTCCTTTTGAAACAATGGCCGGCGTCGTCACCGCCACCTTTGAAAAAGACGGCAACGTCACCGTCAACCTGACCAATCCCCACTCCATGCAGCTCTTCGTGCTGAATGCCGACCCGGCTGTGGGAGCGGATGTCCATTTCCTGAACACGGGCGTTCCCCACGCCGTAGCATTTCTGGACAAGCTGGACGGCCTGGACATTGCCAAACTGGGGGCCTATCTGCGTTACCATGATGCCTTTTCACCCAAAGGCACCAACGCCAACTTTGCAAGAGTCCTGTCTCCGGGGCACATTGCCATACGCACTTACGAACGCGGCGTAGAAGATGAAACGCTTGCCTGCGGAACGGGGATGACCGCCTGTGCGCTGCTGCATGCCGTATTGACGGACGCTCCCTCCCCCATTCAGGTGGACGTGGCGGGTGGAAACACGCTTAAAGTCGGATTCCAACGCACAGGGGACCGTTTCACTGACGTGACGCTGACCGGACCGGCAGACCTTGTGTTCACCGGAGACATTCAGATCTAGATCTGAGCCTCCCCGGCCAGAAAAAACAGCCTCTCACCCATCAGCGGGACTGCCTGTTCAGCAGGGAACATTCCGCCCTAACGTAACCGCCGTAATTATTGCAGAACGCCTTGTACACGGCAGGGCCCATATTCGTTTCGCAATAATATTTCACGGTAATACAGCCGTTTTCACGCTCCATATTCAGAAAATGGCTGGACAGAAGAACCAGATTATTCTGGTAATTCCACAGGGCCATGTCACGCGCCATTTCCTCATGAATCCTCTCACATATAAAACTCTCCGGAGGGGGAAACAGAACGGCGCAGACAATACTGATCAGGCAGATTCCCGGGATGACCCCTACGGCAAGCCCCCTGTGGCATTTTCTGATCAAGGGGAGGTGATTCCTGAATTTCCGAAAAACGGTAAAACGGAACAAATACCCCGCCAGCAACGCCACCGGAAAGAAGACATTGACGTATTCGAAAGCCAGGCTCATTCCTCCAAGAACAAAAAACCCGATTCCCTTCCACACCTTCCGGTAAACCGGAATGCAGGCGCAAAGGAACACGTACAGAATATAGCCCAGCAGACAGAGGAAAGGCAGAAGCGTTCCCGTAAAAACATGCTCCATCATGCGGTCCCACGGATATTCCCGGCTGGGAGAGCTGGCCTCCTGAAAAAACATGCATACCATGATCATCAACACCAGCCCGACAAGAAGAAAAGCCTTTGATTTTCTTGACTCGTACAAAAGCCACAGCAAAACAGCCCCTAACGGCAATAAATAGCAACCTATACTGTTGAATACAGTAGACAGCATGGGAATATGAGGAAAGAAATTCATAGATCGGATACAGATGAGAGGCCGGTTAACAACTAAAATGCAGCAACGACTGCGGAAACAGTAATTGGAAATAAAATAAATTCAAACATTCGTTTTCAAACAACTCATAAAAAATCATGTCCTTTTCACAAAAATCCGCTTATCCGGACTCTCCAACTTGACAAAACAACTCTCCGGAAAGGATAATAATATCCTTGTGAAGCCCTCCCTTTTCATCCAGACCGTCCTCCTTCCGGTTCTTTTCTTCTTCCCCCAATGCGGCCGCAAACCGCTCCTTCCGGAATATACGCCGCTGTGTTCGGGAATGATACCGGGAGAGCACGCTTCTCACCGAGCCCTCCGGGCGCGGGAAAACAGGACCTACCGGGTCGGCCCGAAAGGCGGCGTATACTACATCAATCCCCATAATAAAAAAGTTTACATCAAATCCAGGAGGGTGCAATAGAAGATCACACAGTTTCTCCGCAATTTTCCAAAGAGGAAACAAATAACCGCCCCGGCATGCTCTTATTGTATTATTGAGAAAATATTCCATTCAAAAAAACTCATTAAACTTATTTTCTTCTTGCCAAAATGGAAGAGAGCGGGTAATGTCTGCCGCACCACAACACTAAATGGTGTCGGTAGTTCAATGGTAGAGCCCCAGATTGTGATTCTGGTTGTTGCGGGTTCGAGCCCCGTCCGACACCCCATCCCTTTCCTTTATAAAAAGAGCACTTACGGTGCTCTTTTTTACTATCCCCAGCCCTTTCCGCATGCGTAATCCAGAATTCGTCAAAGCCGCTTTTTCCGCTATTGCACCGCGCTATGTGGCTACCAACCATGTGCTGAGCATGGGCGTGGACCTGCTATGGCGCCGGCGCGTCGTTCAGCTTGTCTCCGAATGGAAGCCGGAGAACCTTCTGGATCTCGCGACCGGAACGGGAGACCTGGCCCTGGCCATCCTGAACGCGATGCCGGAAATCCGCCTCACCGGGTCCGACTTCTGCCAGCCCATGCTGGACATAGCGGCCAGACGTGGGCTGGATCATCTGGTTTGCGCAGACGCCATGAACCTGCCCTTCCCCTCCGCCTCCTATGATGCGGTCACTGTCGCCTTTGGCCTGAGGAACATGGCCAGTTATCCGGACGCCCTGCGGGAAATGGGCCGAATGCTGCGCCCGGGGGGCCATCTGCTCATTCTGGATTTTTCCCTTCCTGAAAGCCTGTTGAAAAGACCTTACCGGTTTTATCTGCACCGCATCCTTCCCGTCATTGCGGGCTGGATGACCGGCCACCGGGAAGCATACGACTACCTGGCGGACAGCATTGAAGCCTTTCCCTGCGGGCAGGCCATGAAGGCCCTGCTGCGGGAATGCGGCTACAGCAACATCACGGCGGAACCTCTGAACGGGGGAATTGCCAGCATTTACACGGCTCAGCGATGAGTGCGGGGGACGCAAGAGAAGGAATCATACGCGGCAAGGCGGCACGCGCCCGCCTGGGCGGCAAACTTGCCGGACTGTCCCTGCCCCGGCAAATCGCCGTCATTGCTTTCTGGCCTTTCCTGGAGCAGCTGTTGAGCTTTTTCGTCACTTCTTCCGACCTTTTCATCGCCACTAAGATAGGGGTGGACGCCCAGGACACCATCAACATCTCTGACGGCATGGGCGCCGTCGTCTTCATCATGTGGTTCGGCTTCGTTATCCAGGGGGCCATCATGATGGGAGCCACAGCCATCGTTTCCCGCATGACGGGCGCCAGAGACTATCCCCAGGCGCAGCATGGCCTGCACCAGGCCACCATGCTGGGGCTCCTGGCCGGCGTCGTTTCCTGCGGCCTTCTCTTCACCTGCAGCGATTTCCTGGTCACACACGTATTGACCATGAATGAAGCCGCCCGGGCCTACGCCCTGCAATATGTTTATATGGCCGCCTTTGCCGCCCCGTTCAGCGGCGTGGTCTTTGCTATCAATGCCGCACTGCGAGGCTCCGGAGACACGCGGCTGCCCTTCTGGATTATGATGAGCGTAGGCATCCTCAATGTCATCTTCAGCGTCATCTTCGTCTTTGCGGACGCTCCTTTGGGCGGCTGGCGCATTGGAGGAATTGCGGCGGGAACAGTCTGCGGCTACGGCATCAGCATGAGCATCCTCCTGTTCATCATGCTGCGGCGCAGAAAAAAAATCTTCACGGGCAGGAACAATGAATCCCTGGAAGAACTCGTCCGGGAACGGGGAGAGCACTATGCTCCGCCCCTGTACCTCAGCTTTTCCCATCTGCGGCCGGACATGGGCATGCAGAAGCGCATCCTGAAAATCGGGCTGCCGCAGGCCGTGGAAGTCTTCGGAATGTGGGGCATTCAGATGTTCTGCCTTTCCATCATCAGCGAACTGCCTGTTCAAGGCGTGCTGGGCGTCCACAACATCGCCGTCCGCATTGAATCGCTCAGTTTCCTGCCAGGCTTCGCCATCGGCATGGCCGCTTCCACGCTCGTGGGGCAATACCTGGGCGCCCGGAACGCGCTTATGGCCCGCATCACCATCTGGAAATGCATGCGGTACGCCATCATATTCATGACGGGCCTGGGAGTGCTCTTCTGCGCCTTTCCCGCCCTGTTCATGGAGATATTTTCCAACGGCAGCATGACTCTCATTGATACCGGAATCCCCGTGCTGCGCACCATGCTGGTGGTGGAGCCCTTCTTCGCCGCCTGCATCGTGATGAAAATGTCCCTGCGCGGCGCGGGAGATACCCGGAGAGTCATGCTCATTTCCTACGGCATTATGGGCTTTTTCCGTGTCGTCTGCACCTGGGTATGGTTCAGGCTGGCACCGGAAACCATGACCCTGTGGGGCATCTGGCTACTCTTCGCCTTTGAAATGGCCGTCCAATCCGCCATCCTCTATAAAATCGTCAAGGGGCGGAGCTGGACGAAACTGCAAGTCTGAATCTTCCCGTTTTTTCCTGCTTCCCGCACCCGTTCGCCAATCCAAAACGTTTACTGCAGGATAAAAACTTTGCTTTCCTCCTCCAATTCTGCTAGCATTTTTCCACGTTGTTCTGCAACGGGCTCGTAGCTCAGCGGTTAGAGCAGGGGACTCATAATCCCTTGGTCGTAGGTTCGAACCCTACCGGGCCTACCAGATAATCCCCTGCAAGTTTCTAACTTGCAGGGGATTTCCTTTTTCAGTGCAGAAGAAAAAGGCTTCTGTTGAAGATGCCTCTGCTTCCCCATACAAATACAACAATCATCCGGAAATTCCGTGGGGAACTTCCGGACAGCGGAAATTCATTCTTAAAGGGAGTCCACGAGGGCGGCTAAATCATCATCATACACGAACTTGCATTGGTCCCCCTGTTTCTTGAACAGTTCAAACAGGCGCGGCATATCCGTATCCGGAACGGAGAGGCCCAACGCACGCAGGCGCATGTTCACGGCATGCCTGCCGGAATGTTTGGTCAGGGGAAGTTCCGTGGTTCCCCAGCCTATTTCCTCCGGATCCAGGACTTCGTAAGTGCTCCGGTTCTTCAAAACGCCGTCCTGGTGAATGCCGGAACCGTGGGCAAAGGCGTTCGCCCCCACTACGGCCTTGGAACGAGGAACGGCCAGGCCGCTCATGGCGGCCACCATGCGGCTGGTGCGCACCAGTTCATTCGTTCGTATTCCGGTCCACACTTCGGAAAAGAAATCCCGCCGGGCATGCAACGCCATAATGACTTCCTCCAGGGCGGTATTTCCGGCCCGTTCCCCGATTCCGTTGATGGTTCCCTCTACCTGCCGCGCCCCGGCCCGGATGGCCGCCAGCGAGTTGGCCACGGCCATCCCCATGTCATCATGGCAATGGACGGACAGCCGGACGCGGTCCACATTGGGAACATGTGACTTCAGATAGGAAATCAGGCGAAAATATTCCTCCGGCATCGTGTACCCCACCGTATCCGGAATATTGATGACGGCGGCGCCCGCGTCAATGACAGACTCTACAATCTCCGCCAGGAATTCCGGCTCCGTGCGGGAAGCGTCCTCTGCGGAAAACTGCACTTCCCCGCACAAATCGGAAGCCATGGCAACGGATTTTACGGCCATGTTCCTGATTTGTTCCCGGCTTTTTCCCAGCTTGTATTTCCGGTGGATGGGGGAGGTAGCCACCACCAGATGGATGCGCTCCCGTTCCCCGGCGGCCTTCAACGCTTCATGGGCGGCAATGATATCCTTTTCCACGCAGCGGGCCAGTCCGCAAACGCGGCTTTTTTCCGTGCATTCCGCCACGGCCCGGACGGCTCGGAAATCGCCGTCCGAAATAACGGGGAAGCCCGCTTCAATAATATCCACTCCCAGCGTTTCCAGCTGCATGGCCACATGTATTTTCTGCTCCACGTTCATTGCCGCGCCGGGGCACTGTTCCCCGTCTCTCAGCGTCGTATCAAAAATGTGTATATGTTCTTTCATTACAATAATCATGTTAAGGGTTCGTTCCTCAGGAAACTGCGCGCGGAAAAATATTCCGATGAAGGAGCCATTCCTTCTGCGCACAACTATCAAGACCAGCCGTTTACTTCCCTCGCGCCGGAACGGCCCGCCGGCGCATATCAAGAATCTTCTCGGACTACCGTCCGAGAAGCAGCAATAGACGACCTTGAAGGAACAGGGTGTTCATCTTGCTTGTTTCAACATAACTTCACCGCAACCGGAGAAGATGGAATAAACGATGCCCTGCTGACACGGTTTTGTCAAGAGCGGCGGAATGCATAGGCTTACCCCGAAAAAGGAATGCTGATGCCCCCGGTCACGTTCCTGCAAAACCGGCTACATTTCCCGGTGGGAACGTATTTCCTGAATGGAAATGGACAGGGAGGCGCGGCCGCGGTACACGTTGCGGTCAATCGTAAAAGCGATATCCCAGGGGGGATTGGGAAGTTCCCGTTGCGCTCCGTTGAAGAAAATAGCGTCGCGCTCCACGATGCCCTGACGCATGAAAAGCTTCAGATGATTGGTTCCCACGCGCTTGGGCGGTTCCGTGGGAAAAACGTCGGAACTCATGAAAAGAGGCTGGGGATTGGAGTTGCCGAAGGGTTCCAGCTTTTCATAGCTGTCCAGCAAATCCAGAGTCAGCGCCTGGAAGGATACTTCCATGTCAATGTTGAGTACGGGGCAGCGCTGTTCCTCCGTCGTGGTCTCGGACACATAACGGTTGAATGCCCGGCGGAAGTCGTCCATGCGGGATTCTTCAATCACCAGCCCCGCCGCCATATCATGGCCGCCGCCGGAAACCAGCGTATCCGCGCAGTGGTGGATGGCCTGCACCAGGGACACGCCGGGAATGGAACGGCCGGAGCCCTTCCCCACGCCGCTTTCATCAAAGGCGATGACGAAAGTCGGCTTGTGGTACCGCCTCATCAGCTGGGAGGCCACAATGCCCACCACGCCGGGATGCCACGCGCGGGAACCCAGCACAATAACGTTGTCCCGCTCCGGATCAAAGGAGTTGTGAAGCATTTCCACCGCATCCGTCCGGATGGCCTCCTCTTCCTCCTGCCGCTTGCGGTTGTGGGAATCCAGCATTTGGGCAAGCTGCACGGCCCTCCTGGCATCCATGGTCAGCAGGAGTTCCAACGCATCCATAGGGGAATCCATGCGCCCGGCGGCATTAATGCGCGGGCCTATCCTGAACCCCACGTGGGCGGCGTTCAGGAAGCCCGCGTGGTTGACGGAGTCGGAAGGGCGGATGCCCGCTATTTCCGTCAGGGTTTTGAGCCCCGTATGGCGGCTGTGAGCCAGCCTTCCCAGGCCGTGGCGAACCAGAATCCTGTTTTCCGCCACCAGGGGAACGATGTCCGCCACGGTAGCCACGGCCACCAGGTCCAGATAAAGTTTCAGGTCAAAGGTTTTCAGCTTCCGCTCCTTCAGGAGGGCATGCGCCAGCTTGAAGACGACGCCTGCGCTGCACAGATAAGTATACGGGCTGTTTTCCTCAATTTTGGCATTGACCACCGCCGCCGCGTCCGGCCGCCCCAAAGGGCCCGCCTCATGGTGGTCCAGAATGATGACGTCTATCCCCAGGCCGTTGAGCATGTCCACCTCTTTCACGGAGGAAGTGCCGCAGTCCACCGTAATGAGCAGGCTGGGAGGGTCCGCACATTCGCAAAGGCAGCGCTTGATGCCGGCCTCGCTGAGGCCGTAGCCTTCCCGGGAACGAACGGGAATAAAATACTGGGGATCCAGGTCATAAGCCATCAAAATGGCCCGAAGAAGCGCCACGGAGGTAACTCCGTCCACATCATAGTCCCCATAAATGCACACGGTTTCCCCTTCATCCACGGCCCGGAAAATGCGGTCCACGGCTACCCTCATTTCCCCCATCAGGAAAGGGTCGCTCAGGTGGGAAAGCCTGGGTTCCAGAAAGAGTTCCGTTTCCGTTCCCCCGGTGAACCCGCGCTGCAGCAGAAGCTGCTTGACCAGCAGAGGCAGTTCCGCAGGAAACGCTTTCAAGACCGGATCATCCTCCTTCACGGAAGGGCGTAGAGTCCAATGAAAACCCGGTGTCATGGCAGTATTTTAGCCCCGCATCCAACAGGGTCAAGGTTGTTTCCACAGCAGACGGCCAAAGCGGAGAAAAGAGGTTTCCGCTTCCGTTTCCGGGAAACGGTCTGCACGCAGCGCACCCGTCCCTTTCAAAATAAAACTCCGTCCGGAACGTACCGGACGGAGTAAGATGCCAGCGGCGTCTGAGACGGTTATTTCCGGGAGGAAAAAATGACTTCATTAATGATCGCCTCCGGCTGGGGAGCCTTATAGGTCAGGCGCACGGCAGAAGTTCCGGCAGGGATGGCAAATTCAGAAACACCGGGGCCGGCATTCCGCTTGCCGACCGGCGTCCAGGCGCCTTCTCCGCGGCGGGCCTGAATGGCGAAGGCGGCGGATCCCACCACGATTACTTTGGTTGCCTTGGGATTGTCCAGGTTGGGAACGACTACGTCCAGCGGCTTGTCGGCACGGTAAACCGTTTTCAGGTTTCTGTCGCTCAGGGAAACCAGGCTGGTGCCGGGGTCAGCGGGAGGAACGTCAAATTTGAACATGTTCAGAACAATATCCTGCTCACTGCCGCTCTTATTAACCAGCTTCATCCCCTTGATTCCCTTGGGAAGCTGGTTGCCCCTGGCAATGAAGTTTTTGCCCTGTTTGTCCAGCTTCTGGACTACGGGCTTGGAAGAGCCTTCCACGTCCAGCACCACTTCCGCCCAGGAGTTGACGTCATCCCGTTCCAGGTTGACTTCCAGCCAGGTAGCGTCCGTGGGTCCATCCAGCTGCAGAGAAATAAATTCCCCGGGTTTCATCTTATGCGTTTCCATCACGCGGTTGATCCGCACGATTTTATCGGATTTTTGCACGGAAACGCCCTCCAGCCCCGCCACATTGGAGGAAGCCATAGCGGAAGGAGGCGTATTGACGGCTATTTCCCGCACGGCAGTCCAGACAGACCGGCCGTTGCCTGTTTTTTTCGGTTCAATGACGCGGTAGCGCACGGCACGGAGCAAAACCGGCTTGGGAGCCTTCCAGACCACCTGCATGCCGGAAGTTTCCGGCCCCAGCGGTTTCCAGGTTTCGAGGTCGCGGGAGCCTTCCAGCTGCCCTTTTTCTACATAGTCGCCGTCCTTGTCATTGCGGCCCATCAGCACTTCCACGCTCCGCACGGGGATGGGCATTCCGTAGTCCACGCCATACCAGTCGCCCGGCTGGCCGTAGGCGCCGGAGTGCCAGAAAGAGCCGCGATCCCCGTCACAGAAGAGTTCCGCCTTATCCATGCTGCCCCCCTTGACCAGGGGCTTGGGAGAAAGGGCCGGAGCGCCGGCAATGGCCGGAAAAACTTTTTTGGAGACAATATCCGCCAGTTCATTGACGGCGGGGGCCATCACACGGGAACCGGTCTTTACCGCAGAACGGTACAACTGCCCTTCCTGGTTATGGCGGCGGGAAATTCCATCCATGGCCGCCAGAGCCTGCGTAGCCTGCACCAGCCGGGTCACGGCTTCTCTGGCGTTGTTTTCCTCCAGCGCCGCTACAGCGTGCTGACCGGCATGCCCCAGCTGCTCAAAGGCATCCACCCACGCGCCTATTTCCTTCATCAGCCGCGGATTGTTCGCCCTGGCACGGATGACGGGCGCAGCGGCGGCCATACGGGCAAATTCCTTTTTGAGCAGGGCTGTATCCTTCTTCTCAATCTTGCCTTCCCGGGCGGCTTCCAGCACGCGCTTGACTACGGGTTCTATTTCCACGGATTCCTCACGCCGGTAACCGTGACCGTTAGGACCCTGGTCGGAGTTGTGGTTCACAAAAACCTGCATGGCTTCCGCCGCTTTCGGGAACAGGCGCCGGACTCCCTCCTTCCAGGATTCATCAGACTTGAACCCGTTGATATTCCAAGAGTAATCCGCAAGGCCGAAGAGGGAGACCTTGGAGGCCTCCGGCTTATCCATGGGGTTGGAGACGAAACCACCCATGGATTCCTTCGCCCCCGGTTCCGTGGCAAGGCCATATACGCGGCCCATGCAGAGGTTGGAACGGCAGTAGTCCGTGACGGGGAAGTTCCACCAGACGTAGGAAGGGCGCTTGATTCTCCTGTTCACCCATTGCTGGCCTTCCAGCGTAATGTCGTGGCAAACGGAGTTCCCCGTCCACATGACGTGGATGGAGGGGTCCAGACGGTCTCCCAGAATGTCCAGATAGGTTCCCGGCTTGGGATCGGCCCAGCCGCGGTTGTACTCTGTGGGGCACATGACCAGGGGGGTGACGTCTTTCTTCACCTTGACAAATTCGTCATTGATCTTGTTCAGCAGAAGGGCCTGCATGTCCCCGCGCTTGCCTTCGCCGAAGATATCGTCAAAAAACACGGCAAAGGAACGGACGCCCAGCTTGTACATCATCTCAAACTTTTTGATGACGTTGTTCATGTCTTCTTCCGTCCACTTGATATCTTTGCCGGGATGGATGGCCCACACAAAATCCACGTGGTTTTCCTTCGCCACCTTCACCAGTTCCCTGATCTGGGTAGCCTGGTCCGCAGGATAAGGATCCCGCCAGTGGGGGGAGGAATGGTAGGGATCATCCTTAGGCCCGTAGATGTATGTGTTCATCTTGTTCTGGCCGTAAAAGCGCAACTGGCTCAAACGGGCTTCATGGCTCCAGGGGGTGCCGTAAAAACCTTCCACCGTTCCGCGGAATTCAATGTCCGGCCAGTCTATGATTTCCCCAACGGGCAAAATCACGCCTTCTCCGCCGGCCTTCGTTCCCAGCTGCCGCAGCGTCTGCATGGCGTAAAACGCCCCCCGTTCGTCATGGGCTCCTATGCCTACCTTTCCCTGCGGAGAAATCACCAGTTTGTAGGCTCCGGATTTTTCCGGAACCCCATCCAGCAGCTTGCTGCCGCCCGTCTTGGCGGAACGTATGGTCACGGAAGGCTTCCCGGAGAAAGCAACCGTCTGGGAGGTGAATTTGGACTGTTGGGGAGACGGATATACGGCAGGAGTCGCCGCCAGGGAGGAACCGGCCAGAAAGGCCGCCACGCTCAAGCCACATTGGAGAAGTTGAAAACCATTCATGATGATGCGCGATAATGGAACCAGAAAACACTTTCCACCTCAAGAAAAAACCTCTCTCCGCCATCAGACCGTCGTCACCGGTGGAAGAAAGCCCCCGGAGCCCGCACGGGAACCCCGGCCGGGCTGGACGCCAAGGGCGCCGCATCCCCCTTCCCCTGCCAGGAGTTCACCACAACGCTGAAAAACAAAAAAAGAGCCGTGCGGACTCCCTGAAAAGTCAGCGTCATCCTGCTTTAGAAGACAAATTTGACCATTGCATCACTTGAAGGGAAGGTTCATCATGCGGAACATGCTCCGGCGCATGTTGATTCCTTTTCTGTGTCTTCTGGGCCTGTTCTGTTCTCTTCAGGCCCAGGATGCCCCAATATTGAAAATCGCGGCTCTGCACCCCGTTCTGGGAGACATGGCCCGCTCCATTGGCGGCAGCCGCGTGCAGGTGGCGGACCTGCTGCGCCCCAACGGCAACCTGCACAGTTTTGAACCCGCGCCGCAGGATATTGCCGCCGCGGGACAGGCGCGCCTGGTGCTGGCCTCCGGCAAAAACCTGGAGCCGTACCTTCCCAAATTAAAGGACGCCCTGGGAGGCAATGTGCAAATTCTGGATCTTGGAGCCTCCGTTCCGGACGTTCCCGTGGAAGAAGACACCGCAGACCATGACCACGAACACGACGGAGACTGCTGCGCCCACGGCCCCAACGACCCCCACTGGTGGCACACCCCGGCCAATATGAAACGCGCCGCCCGCACCCTGGCCGCAACGCTCACGCGGCTGGACCCGGCCCATGAACAGGACTACAAAGCCGGCCTGGCCCGGTGGAACAGAAAGATGGACCAGCTTTCCTCCTGGGCCAGAAAGGAGCTTGCGGACATTCCGGAAAAGGACCGCGTCCTGGTTACGGGGCATGCGGCCATGAACCATTTCTGCCGGGAATTCGGCTTCCGCAGCATCAGCATCCAGGGAATAAGCCGTGAAGACGAAGGCAACTCCGCCCAGCTGGCCTCCACGCTGAACAAGCTGAGGTCCGCCGAGGTCAAGGCCCTGTTCCCGGAATACTCATCCAACCCCAAGAGCCTTACGGAAATCGCCAAATCCCTGAACATCCCCGTTGCCAGGCCAATCAATACCGACGGGCTGGCCCCTGAAGGCCACACGTTCGAATCCATGTTCAGACAAAACACAGGCATCATCAAGGAAGCCCTTGCCCCGTCTCCCAGACCATGACCAGCACTCCCCTGCGGCAGTTTTTTCCCACTCTGGGAGTCGTCATCCTGCTGGGATTCTTCCTTTACAACATGACGGCGCCTTCCCCGGGAACACAGGGAACGGCGCATTCCGCCCCTGCGGCGCCAACCGGGGATGTTCCCACGGTCATCACGGTCAGATGCGCCCACCGTCCGGAAGCCCTTTCCATATCCTGCGGCGGCCGCCTTCTCTGGCAGCCAGAAACGCCCGGGCTGCATGAAGAAACGGAATGCGGCCTGCCGTTGAAAGACGGCTCCGTGATCCTCACCGTTTCCGCCCGCTGGCCGGAAAACACGCTGGACACCCCCGTCACGCTGGAACTGGAACCGGAGGGGAAACCTACCGTCTCCGCCACCCGCTGGTCCTTCGGCCCTACCCTGAACGACAGCTACTCCTTCTCATGGAAATGAACAGCCCAGCCCCACCCTGCACCCGGGATCACATCTGCTGGGGCGCGCACGCCATCCACCCGGACCGCCATCGCCTGGAAGTGGACAGCCTCAGCGTTTATTATGGTAGTCTTCTTGCGCTCAACGGCATCAGCTTTTCCATCACCTGCGGACACACGCTGGCTCTGATGGGTCCCAACGGCGCAGGAAAATCCACGCTGATCAAGGCTCTGGCCGGGCTGATCCGCCCCGATTCCGGAAAAATCCTGTGGAACGGACGCCCCCTGCACGACACGCCGGGAGAAATAGCCTACCTGCCCCAACGTTCCGACGTTGACTGGTCCTTCCCCATCACCGTCCGCGCGCTGGTGGAAATGGGGCGTTATCCTTCCCTGGGCCTGTGGAAAAAATTCGGGAGGCATGACCGGGATATTGTGGAAAAGTCCCTTCACGCTCTCGGTATGGAATCCCTGGCGGACCGCCAGATTTCAGAACTTTCCGGCGGCCAGCAGCAGCGGGCCTTTCTGGCGCGGGCTCTGGCGCAGGAGGCCCATGTCCTCCTGCTGGACGAACCCTTCACGGGCCTGGACGCTCCCGCCAGCCAGTCCCTGGGAAGGCTGCTGGATTCCCTGGCGGCGGAAGGGCGTCTGGTCATCGCCTCCCATCACGACTTGAATACGGCGGCGGATATCTTCGATGCCATCCTGCTGATGAACCGGGAGCTGGCCGCTTTCGGCCCCCCGAAGGAAGTGCTTTCCCCCGCACGCATCCGGGAGATATACGGAATGGACCCCCAACCGGAAACCCAAGCTTCATGATGGACGATTTTCTCCAATTCCTCCGCGAACCCATCGCGCAGCGGTCCCTGCTGGCCTGCGTCATGATCGGCTTCGCCAACGGCTTCGTCAGCGGGCTGGTAATCCTGAAAAAATCCGCCCTCCAAATCGGTACGCTTTCCTGCGCCCTGCTGCCGGGCATTGCGGTGGCGGTGCTCCTCTTCGGCCTTACCCGCTGGAGCCTGCTGACGGGGGCTGTGGTGGCCGCCCTGCTGGTGGGTCTGGGTTCCCTCTTCGTTTCCCGAACATCCCGGCTGAACCAGGACACCGCCCTCTCCATCCTGCATACCACGGCTTTCGCTACGGGCTTCATCGTGCTGGTCAGGCTGGGCCTGCAACAGAAAATTGACGACTGGCTGTTTGGCTCCATCATGAGCCTGTCCGACTCCGACCTGTGGATCGCCTTCGCCATCAGCTCCGTCAGCGTCCTGCTCCTGCTGCTCTTCCGCCGCCCCATCCTGATCTGTCTCTTTGACCCGGACATCGCCACCACGCTGGGAATCCCCTCCCGCCTCATCAGCTACGGCATCTTCACCCTGATCATTCTGGTGCTCGTTTCCTCCCTGCAGGCCGTGGGAGCGTTCCTGACACTGGGGCTGCTTGTCGGCCCCGCCGCCACGGTGTACCTGCTTACCAACAAGCCGGCCCATCTCTTCTGGGGGGGAGGAATCATCGGAGGGCTGGGTTCCCTGCTGGCTTTTTACCTGTCCTTCCCCCTGGGCTGGCATCTGGGCGCCACCATCATTCTGGTTCTGGGCGTCATTTTTTGCACAGCCTATTTGTATTCATCACGGTGCGGACGTTTGAAACAACGCGGAAAGAATTCTTCCCAAGTACAATAACAAAGCCCATTTTCATGACAATCCATGACACGCAGACTACTAGTCCGCCACAGGGAGCGCCATTATAATGCGGGTTGTGAAAAAATGTGAGATATGCTCTGCACCGGCAACGGTGTTCCTGACACAGATCATCAACGGGAAGTCCACCAAATTCTGCCTTTGCGCCAAATGCGCCCAGGAGCGGGGTCTGCTGGATCCAGATGCCTTCGATCTGGCGGAGAAACTGTTCCCGAACCTTCAGGGCCAATTCGGCAAGGAAGGCGCGGCGAGCCCCTCCGCCCTCATTCCGGCCCTGCAATCCCTGCCCCTCACAAGCTGTCCAATCTGCTCCTTCACCCTTCAGGATTACAAAAACGTAGGACGTCTGGGCTGCAGTGAATGCTACAACGTCTTTGAAGAAGAAATCCTCCCGCTTCTTACCCAGATCCAGCCTGATTCCCACCATCACGGGAAAACGCCGGAACGGGCCGAAAAACGCGAAACGGAAACCCAAACCATCAGTGATCTGGAACAACAGCTTTCCCTGGCAGTGGCAAGAGAGGACTATGAACGCGCCGCCGAACTCCGCGATCAAATCAACCAATTGCGCACGCCGACCAATTAACATACATGCTCTTTGACGACTTACTCAACAACCCCGCCAAATGGATGGTGGAATCACGGGATGAGCACGACATCGTCCTCACCTCCCGCATCCGCCTGGCGCGCAATCTGACCGCCACGCCCTTTCCCGGCTGGGCCACTCGCCAGCAGAGGGAGGAAACGCTGAAGCTCACTTCCGGAGAAGCGCGCCAAATCCCCGTCATGAAAGGAGGCTATTATGCGGAGCTTTCCGGGCTTACCCAGCAGCAGAAACAGTTGCTGGTGGAACGCCACCTCATTTCCCGGGAACTGGCGGCCCGTTCGGAAGGCTGCGCCGTCCTCATCTCCCGCAGCCAGAATGCCAGCATCCTCTTTAATGAGGAGGACCATCTGCGCCTGCAGTATATCCTGCCCGGCATCCAGCTTAAAAAAGCATGGGGGGCCATTTCCAAAATAGACTCCGAACTGGAAGCCAGGCTCCCGTACGCCTACAATACGCGGCTGGGCTATCTCACCGCCTGCCCCACCAATCTGGGCACGGGCATGAGGGCCTCCGTGATGATGCATCTGCCGGGCCTCGTCATCTCCGAACAGATGCAGCAGGTCGTTCAGGCGGCCGTGCAGCTCAACATCACCGTCCGCGGCCTTTACGGGGAAGGGACGGAAGCCACCGGCAACCTTTTCCAGATATCCAACCAGTCCACGCTGGGAGACAGTGAAGACCGGATTGTGGAACGCATGACCCGCTTCACTTCAGACCTGGCCCACCAGGAATGGAACGCGCGCAGGCGGCTGCTCCAGTCATCCTCCCTGCAGGTGAAAGACCGCGTTTCCCGCGCTTACGGACTCCTGACCAACGCCACTCTGCTTTCCACGCAGGAGGCGCTGGCGCTGCTCTCCTTCCTCCGGATGGGAGCGTCTCTGGACATCTTTTCCCGCCAGGCATTAAAAAACGTCAACAAAACCATCATGAACATCCAGCCGGCCCATCTGGCGCGCCTGTCCACCACGGACCAGACCACCTCGGAACACAGGGACCAGATCCGCGCTGATATGATCCGGAAGGAACTTTCCGGCAATTAATGCAACCATACCAATTTTTTAATCATCCATGAATAATTTTACGCCTAGGGCGCAACAAGTGCTGGCGCATGCGCGCCGGGAAGCGGACCGCTTCAATCATCATTACATAGGAACCGAACACCTTCTGCTCGGCCTGCTCAAACTGGGCAAGGGCGTGGCCGTCACCATCCTGGAAAATCTGGGCGTGGAACTTTCCGCCGTGCGCAAACAGGTGGAGGAACAAATAGGCCGGGGCACGGAACCCCAGGCGGAAGGCAACATTCCGTACACCCCCAGGGTGCGCAAAGTCCTGGCAATGGCAAACAGGGAAGCCCAGGAACTCAACCACACGTATGTGGGCACGGAACACCTGCTCCTGGGCCTCATCCGTGACGGAGACGGCGTGGCCGGACAGATTCTGCGCCACTTCGGCGTGGATTTGGAACAGGCGCGGCGCGAACTGCTGGACGTGCTGACCCCCAAATACCAGATGGACGCGGATGAAGACAACATCATCCCGGACGACGATGACGACGAAGAGGAAAATGAATCCCCCGCCATCCCGACGGACGAGCCTTCCTCCCCCTCCTATTCCAGGCAGCAGAAATCCAAGACTCCCGCGCTTCAGGCTTTCGGCCGGGACATGACCCAGCTGGCCCGGGACGGCAAGCTGGACCCCGTCATTGGCCGCGCCTCCGAAATTGAGCGCGTCATCCAGATCCTGTGCCGCAGGAATAAAAACAACCCCGTCCTGCTCGGTGAAGCCGGGGTAGGCAAGACCGCCATCGTGGAAGGGCTGGCCCAGGAAATAGCCCAGGGCCACGTTCCGGAGCTCCTGCGCAACAAGAGGGTCATCTCCCTGGATCTGGCGCTGATGGTGGCCGGCACCAAATACCGCGGCCAGTTTGAAGAACGGCTCAAGGCCGTGATGGATGAAATACGCCGGGAAGGCAACGTCATCCTTTTCATTGACGAACTGCACACCATCGTGGGCGCTGGCTCCGCGGAAGGCTCCATGGACGCCTCCAACATCATCAAGCCCGCCCTCTCCCGGGGTGAGCTCCAGGCCATAGGCGCCACCACGCTCAACGAATACAGGAAACACATTGAGAAGGACGCCGCCCTGGAACGCCGCTTCCAGCAGGTGCAGGTAGGGGAACCCTCCGTGGAGGACACCATCCGGATTCTTGCCGGCATTCAGCCCAAGTATGAAGAACATCACAAGGTGCACTATACGACGGAAGCCATTGAAGCCGCAGCCAGGCTCTCCCACCGCTATCTGACGGGCCGTTTCCTGCCGGACAAGGCCATCGACATCCTGGATGAAGCGGGCGCGCGCAAGCGCGTCTCCCAAATGACCCGCCCGGACCACATCAGCGACATGGAAACCCGCATTGCGGAAATCAAGGAACGCAAGGACAAGGCTGTGGAAACCCAGATTTTTGAGGAAGCAGCCCGCCTCCGCGACGAGGAAAAACAAGCCAGGGCGGAACTTCAGAACATGCTGGAAACCTGGCGCAATTCCTATGAGAACAATTACGTTCCCGTAACGGATGAAGACGTGATGAGCGTGCTCGCCAAATGGACGGGCATCCCTCTGGCCCGGATGGAGGAAAAGGAAACCGCCAAGCTTTTGCGGATGGAAGAAGAGTTGAAAAGCAAAGTCATCGGCCAGGATGAAGCGGCCTCCGCCATCGCCCGCGCCCTGCGGCGCAGCCGCGCGGACATCAAGGATCCGCGCCGCCCGATCGGCTCATTCCTCTTCCTGGGCCCCACCGGCGTGGGCAAAACCTATCTGGCCCGCAACCTGGCGGAAATCATGTTCGGCACCGCGGACGCCCTGATTCAGGTGGACATGAGCGAATACATGGAAAAACACACCACGTCCCGTCTCATCGGTTCTCCTCCCGGCTACGTAGGCCATGACGAAGGCGGCCAGCTCACGGAAGCCGTCCGGCGCAGGCCCTACTCCGTCATCCTCTTTGATGAAGTGGAAAAGGCCCATCCGGACGTCATGAACCTGCTTCTACAGATTCTGGAAGAAGGAAGCGTGACGGACTCCCTGGGACGCAAGATCAACTTCCGCAACACCATCATCATCCTGACCTCCAACGTGGGGGCCGCCTCCGCCAAGCGGCAGAGCGCCATGGGCTTTGGCGCCATGGCCGCCGACAACGCGGACTACGCCGCCATGAAGGGAAAGATTCTGGAAGAAGCGCGCAGGCAATTCCGCCCGGAATTCCTGAACCGCTTTGATGACATTTCCGTCTTCCGCATGCTGGAACGGGATGACCTGGAACGCATCGTGCATCTGGAAGCGGACAAGCTCATCTCCCGTCTCAAGGCCAAGAACATCACGCTGGCCCTGAGTCCGGAAGCCCTGAACCTGATCATCAAGAACGGCTACGACCCGCAGTACGGCGCACGCCCGATGCGCCGCGCCATCGAACGCCTGCTGGAAGACCCGCTGGCGGAATCCCTGCTGAGGGGAGACGTGAAACCCGGCGATAAAATTGAAGCCGTGGAAACGGACGGGACGGAGACACTCACCTTCCTGCACATCCAGGACACCCCCCCGGCAAAGCCCAAAGCGCCGCGCAAGAGAACGCCGCGGAAGCCCAAGGTGGAATAAAAGCTTTCAGGCTTTTCAACCGAGGCCCCTGCATGCTGGCATGCAGGGGCTTTTTCTTTGACGGATTACGCAAATATCCGTTTTTCGCTGAAAGAACCATTTACCAGCCTGTGATATATTATAAATATGACCTTTTACTTCTCAAAAATTCTATTCCTTTTCATGCTAACAAATCTGTTTGTCTTCGCAGAAGATATACAGAAAAACAGAGAGCGGGAAGCAGCGCGTTCAGTAATCATGCGGACCGTTCCGTCCCTGGCCAAAGCCCCGGAAAAACTGCAACTGGAAATTATTGAAAAAGAAGACGGGCACGATGTTTTTGAAACGAAAGCCTCCGGCGGAATACTGAATATCCGGGGAAGCAGCGGCACAGCCCTCTGCCGGGGATTCTATGATTTTCTGAAGACAAACCGTCTGGGAATGGTTTCCTGGGATAATAAAGATATCCGCTGGCCGGCGCAACTGCCGGATGCCGCGCCGCGCCGCATCGTTTCCCCTTTCCGCAACCACTATTACTTCAATGTGGTCACCTATGGCTATACGATGCCTTACTGGACCTGGGAACGCTGGGAAAAAGAAATAGATTGGATGGCTCTGCACGGCATAGATATGCCTCTGGCCCTGGTTGCCACGGAGGGAATCGCCGTCCGGGTATGGAAACAGCTGGGACTGACGGAGAAAGAAATAGAAGAATTTTATACGGGACCGGCACACCTTCCCTGGCAGCGGATGGGGAACATCGTCAATCATGACGGCCCCCTGCCCGCCAGCTGGCACAAGGAACAAATCGCCCTGCAGCACCGCATCCTGCACAGGATGAAATCCCTGGGCATGACCCCCATTTGTCCCGCTTTTTCCGGTTTCGTTCCCCGGGGAATCCTCCGCCTTTATCCGGAAGCGAAGCTTCACCGGCTGGGGTGGGGAGGCTGGCCTCAAAAAAACCACGCCCATTTTCTTTCTCCGGAAGAGCCCCTTTTCCTTAAAATAGGACGCCTGTACATGCAGGAATGGCAGAAGGAATTCGGGAAAAACACCTATTTTCTTGCGGACTCCTTCAATGAAATGGAACTTCCCGAAAACAAAGGAGGCGCCGAAGCCCGCAACAATATGCTCAGCTCCCTCGGGGAACAAATCTACCGCTCCATTTCCTCCACCAACCCGGATGCGGTATGGGTCATGCAGGGATGGATGTTCGGATACCAGCGCAATATCTGGAACGCAGATACTCTGAAGGCTTTGCTCAGCAAGGTTCCGGACGATAAGATGCTCCTTCTGGACCTGGCGGCGGATTACAACAAGACTTTCTGGCGCAACGGCATGAACTGGGACGTCTTCAAGGGTTTTTTCAATAAACCGTGGGTTTACAGCGTGGTTCCCAACATGGGCGGCAAATGCGCCATGACCGGGGTAATGGATTTTTACGCCAACGGCCATCTGGAAGCCTTGAACTCTTCATCCAGGGGGCGCCTCTCCGGAATGGGCATGGCCCCGGAAGGGATAGAAAACAATGACGTTATCTACGAACTGGTTACGGACGCCGCATGGAGGGACCGCCAGGAGGACGTGGAACAATATCTGGAAAATTATTGCCGTGCCCGATACGGAAATTATCCGGACAGCATGAAGGAAGCCTGGAATCTGTTCCGCCGCACAGCCTATTCCAACTTAAAGGACCATCCCCGTTTCAACTGGCAAATGAAACCCGGCACCCGCGGCTGTTCCGTAAACACAAGCGAAGATTTTCTGAAAGGCCTCTCCCTGTTCGTCAACACTCGCGGCCTGGAACAGTCCCCCCTGTTCCGCCAGGATGCCGTTGAGATGACCGCCCATTACCTTGGCATACGCATGAATGAAGCCATCCTGGCCGCTCTGGAAGCCCTGGATGAACAAGACATGGAGAATACGAAAAAATGCATGGAATATTTCCGCAAATACGCCCTTCGGGCGGATTCCCTTCTGGAAGGGCATCCCACCTGGAGACTGTCGCGCTGGTTATCATTTGCCCGGTCTCACGGAACTTCTCCGGAGGAAAAAAACAAGTATGAACAAAACGCCAGAAGGCTGGTGACCAGATGGGGGCCTCCCGTAGACGACTACGCCGCCAAAATATGGAGCGGCCTTATCAGGGATTACTATCTGCCGCGCTGGGAACACTTTATTCAGAGCCGTCTTTCCGAAAAAAATCCGGATATGGGAGCATGGGAGGAAAAATGGGTCCGTTCCACTGGCGTAAGCGCGGCGCACGCTCCCGGAGATCTGGTCAACGCCTGCCGCCAGGCTATCCGGGAGGCGCCGCCCCTGCCTTCTTCCCTGAAAAGAAAAGCAGCCGGGTCAATTATAGGGAACTGGACCTCCGCGACGGTATCCACGGAATGGAGTTATTTGGACTGGCCCGTTTCTTCCGCTGATCTTGAAAAACTCCGGGGGGTGCGCTTCGTCTTCACTTCCGGCAGCCATGCCCTGGAAATAGACGGCGTCGAACTCCTGGAAAACGGCAAAGTAATCGCCCGCGACCGGCACGCCGGATTGGCAGGCAAGCCTTCCCGCGGGAATTTCTACAAACTTTCCCTTCCCAAGGGAATCCATGCCAACAACGGATGCTCCCTCAGAGCCAGGGTCCGCTCCGTGGGCGGAAAATCCTCCAATGGGAAACTGGAACTGATTAAAGAATGAACGGCTTAAATTCCAGTTGCTTTCCGGAAAGAGCCATATGAATCCGTTCCTGTGCCGTTTCCTGACTGAGTCAGGAAACGGCATGCCCGGCGCCCCGCGGAATCCCCGCACGGAACAATCGGGATGAAAGCTACATTTCAGACCGGTACAGGTTTTCCACATGGGAATATCCCATCTTCCTGAGCACTTCCAGCGCCTTGTCCGCCCTCTTGCCCGTACGGCAATACAGCAAAATCACGGCATTCTTATCCGGAAGAAGCTGCGCGGCCCGTTGTTCCACCTCATCTGCCGGAATATTCAAGGCCCCCTCCTTATGTCCCGTGCGGTACTCCTCCGGAGTTCGGACATCCACCAGCACAATAGGGCGCGCCATGCCGCTTTCCGGAGACACCACCATGGCGGCGGGAGCAGGGGCGCGTTCCGTATTCCTGCTTTTCAGCCAGACGAAGAGGGCAGTCAGCCCGGTCACCATGACCACGTACAAAACCACATTTTTCACGCGGCCACTTCACTAAACCGCGGCGAAGTAATCAAGAGAAAATAACGCCCAGCCCCCGCACGCAGGCGTCATCTGCCGTCCGGTCCGCTCCGGCGGCCCCGTTCCACGGGAAAATAACGCTCCGTCCGCAGAAGCGGGAAGGGAAAGAACTTTCCCTTCCCCTCCATATTCGGAAAGGCCGGAGAATTGTCTCCCTACCCCTCATCATCAATCACCACAGCCTGGGAGGCGAAACCAAAAGCGGGGCTTCCCCATTCCACGACATCCCCGGGTTTCAAATATACCGGAGGCTTCATCCCCATCCCCACGCCTCCCGGAGTGCCGGTGGAAACCACATCTCCGGGCCATAAGGTCATGAACCGGGAAACATAGGCAATCAGGCGCGGAACAGGCCAGATCAAGCCGTCCGTATTGCCGTTCTGGCGCACTTCCCCGTTCACCTTCAATTCCAGGGGAATGCCGGCACCGTCCCCAAGTTCATCAGCGGAAATGAACGTGGGGCCCATTGGGGCAAAGCTGTCATAACTCTTTCCCTTGGTCCACTGTCCGCCATGTTCCAGCTGGTTGGCCCTTTCCGAATAGTCGCACATCAGCGTATAGCCGCTGATAGCCCGCGCGGCCTCCTCCGGGGAAGCGTTTTTCAACATCTCCTTAATCACTACGGCCAATTCAATCTCATAATCCAGCTTGTCGCAGCCGGGCGGATACAAAACGACATCGCTGCAGGAAGTAATGGCGGAAGGCGATTTCAGGAAAACAGCCGGCTCCTGCACGGAATCCCCATCAAACTCCTTCGCATGGTCCGCATAACTCTTTCCCAGGCACACCAGCTTGGAAGGAGAACAGGGCAGCGCGGTATCAATCATCCATTCAGGGTTGACAGCTTTGGCGGCGGCACTATCCAAAAACGCGGCAATACGCTTCATTTCCTCTCCGCAGGACCCCGTTTCCCCGCAAATGCAGGCATCCACCTCGGCAAGCACGGAATCCGCCGCCAGGTATTCTCCGCGGCTTTCGCTCCACAGAGCCATGACGCGCTCCGCCCGGTCATTCAGGTAAAATCTGATCTTCACCCTTCCATCCTACAAAGCTCTTCCTTTTAGGCAAAGGGCGGTTCCGTCATTCTTCGCTCCGGCGGTTCTCTTCCGCCGCCCGGACGCTCTGTGAAAGCATGCAGCGCGTAGGGCTTGCGTTACCGGAGCAAAACATTATCATGCCACCGCTTAACATCATTAACCTATGTCCGATCAAATCTACTTTTTTGACACTACCCTGCGCGATGGAGAACAATGCCCCGGAGCATCCATGAACCTACGCGAAAAGCTGGAAGTGGCGCGGCAAATGGAACGGCTGGGCATGGACGTGATTGAAGCCGGCTTTCCCTGCATCTCCGACGGCGACTTTGAAGCCGTGCACACCATCGCCCGCGAAATCAAAAAATGCCGCATCGCAGGCCTGGCCCGCTGCGTGAAGGCGGATATTGAAGCGGCGGCCAGGGCCCTGGAACCCGCCGGGGAACGCGCCCGCATCCACATCTTCCTGGCAACCAGCAAGCTGCACATGCAGTTCAAATTGAAAAAAGCGGAATCCGAAATCCTGCGCATGGCGGCGGAAGGCGTATCCTATGCCAGGCAATTCGTACAGGACGTGGAATTTTCCCCGGAGGACGCTTCCCGCACAGACCTGGATTTTCTGACCAAAGTCGTGGAAACGGTCATCGACGCAGGCGCCACGACCGTCAACATTCCGGATACCGTAGGCTACACTACTCCGGACGAGTTCTACCGCATTATCCGCCACCTGAAGGAACATGTGCCGAACATCGGCAAAGCCGTCATCTCCGTGCATTGCCACAATGACCTTGGCCTGGCCGTAGCCAACTCCCTGGCAGCCGTCCGCGCCGGAGCCCGCCAGGTGGAAGGAACCATTAACGGCATCGGCGAACGCGCCGGAAATGTGGCTCTGGAAGAAGTCATCATGGCCCTGCGCACCCGCGCCGGGCAATTCGGAGACGTCACGGACAACATCAACACGAAGGAAATCGTCCGCACTTCCCGCATTGTGGCCCGCATGAGCGGCATGCAGGTGCAGCGGTCCAAAGCCATCGTGGGGGAAAACGCTTTCGCCCACTCTTCAGGCATCCACCAGCACGGCATCCTTAACTGCCGGGAAACCTATGAAGTCATGGACCCGCAGGCGGTCGGCTGGGGCGCCACGGAACTCCCGCTCACCAAGCATTCCGGACGCGCCGCCGTCAAATCCAGGCTGGAACAGCTGGGCCATGTCCTCACGGAAGAGGAAGTCAACACCGTCTTTGAACGCTTCAAGAAAGTGGGCGACTCCAAAAAATTCGTTTATGATGATGATCTTTCCGCCATTGTGGACGACTCCCTGCATGCCTCCACCGGCCTATGGGAACTGGACTTCCTGCAATTCGTGGCGGGCAGCCACGCGCGGCCTACGGCTACGGTGGGACTGCTCAAGGAAGGCAAGAAATTTGAAGACAGCTCTACAGGCAACGGCGCCGTGGATGCCGTCATCAAGGCTATTGAACGCATCACTAAGCGCAAAGGCACGCTGAAAGGCTACAGCGTCAACGCCGCTTCCGAAGGAAAGGACGCGCTGGGAGAAGTCACGGTTCATGTGGACTTCGGCCAGCCCAAGCCCATTGTGGGCAAGGGAGCCTCCACAGACGTCATTGAGGCCTCCGCCCGCGCCTACCTGAACGCGGTCAACCGCTCCATCCGCATGGAAAACATGCCCCGGCCCAACAACCTGGATTCAGGAACCATCTAACACGGAAAGCGCCCCGTTCGCCCGAACGGGGCGCGACTCTGCCCGGCAGCCTATCATCCTCTACAGGGCTTGCATTTCCATTGCTCCCATGTCATAAGGATCAAGACTCCTATACCGCACCACCCCATGAAAGCGACACCACTCCTTCTCTGCCTGGCGTGCAGCGCGCTGGCCGCACCGCCAACAAAAAAACAGCCGGACCCCGCCGAACCGCTGCCCGCCCTGGAAAAAAACACCATTGCCATTGACGGCCATCCGGAAAGCGTGGCGGCGGATGCCGAGGGCAATATCTATTTCACCTGCATCGGCTCCAGGCTCACGCCTACGGAAAAAGACAAGGACGGCTATCTGGGCGTCATTCCGCACGGTTCCACAGAGCCGAAAAAAATCACGGACGTAGATACCCTGGACGCGCCGAAGGGGTTACTGTATCAGGACGGCTTTCTTTACTGCACGGATGTGGACATGGTCTTCAAGATAAACGCCAAGACCGGCGCTATTGAAGGATACGTGGACTTGTCCCCGTCCCGCATGAAATTCCTCAATGACCTGGCATTCATCAATGGCAGGCTCATGGTTTCCTCCACGGATACCAACCAGATTTTCTATGTGGACACGAATACCAGCTCCTATGGGGAACTGGTCACCAAACAGCCCATCTACAAGCCGAACGGCCTGGCCTGGGACCCGGAAAGAAAGGTCATTTACCTCTGCGAATACGCAACGGATGAAAAGGGCAAACCCAGCGGACGCCTGCTCTCCATCAACCCCGTTTCCCGGGAGGTCACGGAACTTTCCAAGGAACGGGGACAGTACGATGGGCTGGTGTACCGTGACAACGCCCTTTACTACAGCGACTGGTCCAAGGATAAAAAACCGGAAGCTGTCCGCAGGCTGGATCTGAAAACGGGACGTTCCGCCCCGGTAGCCACCGGCCCTGTTGAAGGAGCGGCGGACTTTATCCTGTATGACTCCATGATGGTGGTTCCGGGCATGACGGAAAAGAAAATCCACATCATGCCCATTGGCGGGAAAAAATAAACACGGCTGTTCCGCTTTTATTCCCCTTATCCGGGCCGCCGCGGCATTTCCTGCGCTGGCGGCCTTTTTCAATTTACGGCTTGAAGTACACCTGGGGATGCGCTTAGTTAATGGAAATATGAACAAGATTTCCGACCAAATCATGGAGGGGATGAAAACCGCCATGAAAGCAAAAGACACCGTTACCCTCAATACCCTGCGCGCCCTCAAGACGGCCCTCACGAACACGGCCATCGCCAAGGGAGGCCTGGGAACCCCGCTGGAAGAAGCGGAAGAACTGGCCGTAGTCCGCAAGCAAATCAAGCAGCGTGAGGACTCTGCGGAGCAATTCCGCTCCGCCGGACGCCCGGAACTGGCGGAAAAGGAAGAAGCTGAAATCGCCGTGCTCAAACAGTTCATGCCCGCGGAACTCACAGCAGAAGAAACGGCAGCCATTCTGGAAACCGTGATGAAGGAAACGGGAGCCTCTACCAAAAAAGACATGGGGCAGGTCATGAAACTCATGCAGGAACGCACGGCCGGCAGAGTCAACGGCAAGGAGCTGGCCCGCATGGTGTCAGCCAGACTGTCATGAAATGCTGCGCCGCCATCATCGTTGCGGCCGGGTCCTCCCGGCGCGCCGGATTTGACAAGCTGCTGGCCCCCCTGCACGGAGTCAAGGTGCTGGAACGCAGCATCCGCGCCTTTGCCAGCTGCCGGGAAATCACGGAAATCGTAGTCGTCTGCCCGGAAGAACGTTTTCATGCCATTAACGGCGCGGACCTGGAAACGGAAATACCCGTTACCCGTGTGGACGGAGGGGCGGAACGGCATGAATCCGTGCAGAACGGACTGGCAGCCCTGCTTTATACCCCGGAATTCGTGGCCGTGCACGATGGAGCCCGCCCGCTCATTACGGCGGAGCAAATCTCCCGCTGCATTCAAACCACCAGGGAATATGGGGCGGCAGCTTCCGCACATCCCGTAACGGATACCCTGAAGCGTGCGGACAAAGAACGCTTTACGATTCCGGAACAGGTGGAACGGGACGGCCTGTGGTGCATGGAAACCCCGCAGGTCTTCCAATATCCTCTTCTGCTGGATGCCTATGTGGAAGTCACAGAACGGAATATCCAGGTAACGGATGAAGTCACCGCCCTGCAGCTCATCGGCCATCCTACGCGCCTGGTGCATAATCATGAGCCCAATCCCAAAATCACATGGCCGGAAGACATTTCCCGCGCTGAAATGCTAATGGACCTCAAGCACCTCCGCAATGACTCATGACCAGCTTTCTGTGTAAAAACCCCCGCGTCATTCTCATTCTGGGCACAGGGTATCTGGGAAAAGCCCTGGCGGAAAGTCTGCGGAAAGCGGGACATACGGCCCTGACGGCGGATATTGACCCGCAAAAAGCTATTTACGAAGCCGATGTCGCAGACCGGGCCTCCATGCAGGGGCTGGCCGCCCGCATCCCCTCCCCCCAGATCATCGTCATGTGCGCCAGCACGAGAGGAGGCGGAGAGGAAGCCTACCGCAACCTTTACGCCAATGGAACGCGGAACACGCTGGAAGCCTTTCCCGGAACGCCGCTCATCTTCTGTTCCAGCACCGCCGTCTATGGAATCACGGACGGACGCTGGATTACGGAGGAACACAACGTCTATCCCTCCTCCGTGAAAAACGGTCTGTTGATTCGGGCGGAACAGGCGGTTCTGGCGGCGGGGGGCACGGTCGTCCGGCTGGGAGCCCTGTACGGGCCGGACCGCTGCGTTCTCGTCTCCCAATACTTCACGAAGGGCACGGCCCTCCCCGGAGCCATGGACAGATGGCTCAATTACATCCACCGGGACGATGCCGCAGCCGCCCTGCACCTGCTCTGCACCCTGCGGGAACCTCCCGCCGGCATTTACAACCTGACGGACCGCACCCCCATGCAAATGGGAGAAATCTACTCCTACCTTTCCAATTTGCTGGGGAAACCCGCTCCGCAGCCTGAACCGCTCCCGGCGGAAGCGCGCCGGGGCTTCTCCAACCAGAGGATTTCCTGCTCCCGCCTTCTGGCCCTGGGCTGGGAACCGCTCTACCCAAGCTTTGCGGACGGTGTGCATAACGTACTGGAGGCGCTGGAAGAGTAAATCTCACACCCATCCTTTTCCACGCTGTCCGGCTCTTTCCCGACGTTCCCTGAACAGGAGGAGGCAAACCTTCCGAACGCGTCTCGTGAGGCAGGAACATGCCGGAAAAAATCCAGCCAGCGCCCCCGCCTGCCTGTGACTCTCCCCTTTCTTGACTTGCCGGGCGCGAACAGGCAAAATCCTGCGCGCAATGCGTATCATCACAGGTCTTCAACCCAGCGGCAAGCTGCATGTCGGCAACTACTTCGGAGCCATGGAACCGGCTGTCCGCATGCAGGAAAGCGGGGAATCTTTCTACTTCCTGGCGGACTATCACGCCATGAGCACCGTTCACGACGCGAACACACTGAGGGAAAACTGCAACAGCCTCGCTACGGACTTTCTGGCCGTGGGCCTGGATCCCGAAAAATGCGTCTTTTTCCGCCAGTCCGCCGTGCCGGAAGTCAATGAACTGGCCTGGATACTCAGCACCGTCTGTCCGATGGGCCTGCTGGAACGCTGCCATTCCTATAAAGATAAAATCGCCAAGGGGTTCTCCCCCAGCAACGCCCTGTTCACCTACCCCGTGCTGATGGCGGCTGACATCCTGATGTATGACTCCGACCTGGTGCCCGTAGGCAAGGACCAAAAGCAGCATCTGGAAGTCACACGCGACCTGGCGGGCAAAATGAACGAACAATTCGGAGAAGGCACCTGCAAACTGCCGGATGCGCTCATTGCGGAAAGCACAGCCATTGTACCGGGGCTGGACGGGCAGAAAATGAGTAAAAGCTATAACAACACGCTCCCTATTTTCGGAGAGGAAAAAGCCGTCCGCAAACTCATTATGAGAATCCCCACGGATTCCACTCCCGTGGAAGATCCCAAACCGACGGAAGGGTCCGTCATCCTGCAGCTTTACAAACTTTTTGCCTCCGCGCAGGGTTATGAAGACATGGTGCGCGGTTTCCAGAACGGGGGATGCGGCTATGGAGATTTCAAAAAGCGCCTCTTTGACGCTTACTGGGAATACTTCCGGCCCGCGCGCGAACGCAGGGCGGAACTGGAAGCCAATCAGGACTATGTGCGCCGGACGCTGGAAGAAGGCGCCCGCAAGGCGCGCGAGACGGCCTCTGTCGTGCTGGACAGAGTGCGCCGCGCCGTGGGGCTGGCCTGAAACGGAATAAAACGGGACACCCAGGAAAGCCGGGGCAGCACACGTTTTTTGGTGGCATGGAAAAGTACGGAATGTTATACAGAAAGATATGAAGAATATTCTGGTAGCTATTGATTTCTCCAACGCCACGGACGCCGTCATCCATCAAATCGGCAAACTGGCCTGCCCCAACGACAGCATCATCCATTTGCTCCACATTGTGGAACCCAGCATTTGCTATGAAGTCTCCGGCGTTCTGCCGGATGAAGTGCCCGTTCCCGTGATGGACCAGACGGAAGAAAACGAAGTCATTTCCATCGCCAAAAACCATTTGAAGCAAACGGCGGAAAAACTCTCCCGGCTGACGGACGCCACGATCATCCAGGCGGTGGAAGATGAATTTGAAATCAGCGAAGCAGTCATCAATTATGCTGAAAAACACCACATTGACATGATCGTGGTGGGCAAGCATAACCACGGCTTCCTCTCCACCGTCTTTCTGGGCAGCGTAGCAAGCTCCGTGATGCGGAAATCCCCCGTGCCCGTTCTGGTAGTGCCCGTCACCAGGGAAGAACAGTAAAACCCGCCGTCTGCGCCAGCCCCGTTCCAATTCATGATTACCATACTCTTTATAGGCGATGTGGTCGGCGAACCCGGCCGCACCGCCGTGAAACACATGTTGCCGGAACTCAAACGGGAACACGGGGCGGACTTCGTCATCGTCAACGGGGAAAACGCGGCTGCCGGGAGAGGCATCACGCCCCGTCTGGCACAGGAACTGCTGCACGCCGGAGTGGATGTCATCACAACAGGAGACCATGTCTGGGACCAGGCGGAGCTGGCTCCGTGGATGGAATCCGAACCGCGGGTGCTGCGCCCCGTCAACTATCCGCAGGGAACACCTGGACACGGAAGCGTAGTCGTGGAAACTCCCAAAGGGAACATAGCCGTCATGCAGGTGCAGGGACGCTCATTCATTCAGCCGCCGCTGGAAAACCCCTTTCTCATCTCGGAAGCGGAAGCTAAAAGACTCAGGGAAGAAAAAGGCGTGCAGGTTATCTTTGTGGACATGCACGCGGAAACGACCAGTGAAAAAATCTCCACCGGCTACAATCTGGACGGACTGGTTTCCGCCGTCGTCGGGACACATACCCATGTGCAGACAGCGGATGAAACCATTCTGGAGCGCGGCACGGCCTACCTGACGGACGCAGGCATGTGCGGTCCGGCCGTCGGGGTGCTGGGACGGGAACGGGAACCTATTCTCCAGCGTTTCCGCACCTCCATGCCGGCCAAATTCCCCGTAGCGAACTGGCCCGTGCGCCTCTGCGGAGCCGTCGTGCAAATAGATGAAGCCACGGGCAGGGCGCTCAACATCGCCCGCATCAGCAAAATCGTGGAAAAACCGGCCTCCTGACATGCATGCTTCAGCAGCATTCCTCTTCCCGTGCCCGGTGACGGCGCCCTGCGGATGTTCCGGACCTAGTGGGAGCCTCGTGAAGCGCGGCCAGAATGCGGATCATAAGAAAAACCTGTTTCAGCGGGCGCCCTTCATCACACTCGCGGAAGGAAAAGACTGCCGGCGGCCTGCACTCCTTTCCTGGAATAACGGAAAATTAGCGCCCTTATTCTCCTTAAGCCCATACTCCGGAACAAACACGTGGTCATGAACTATGAAGCCAGATTCGGCGGCATAGGCCGCCTGTACGGAAACAGCGGACTATCTCTTCTCAGAAGCGCCCGCATAGCCGTCGTCGGTATTGGGGGCGTAGGTTCCTGGGCGGCGGAAGCCCTGGCCCGGTCAGGAGTAGGCACCATTATTCTGATGGATATGGACGACCTTTGCGTCACCAACACCAACCGGCAAATACATGCGCTGGCATCCACAATAGGACAACCCAAAACGGAAACCATGGCCACACGCCTCCGGGAAATCAACCCGGAAGCGGAAGTCATCCCCATCAACAGTTTCTACACGGCCTCCAACGCGGAAAAACTGTTGTCGGCGGAACCGGATGTCATCATTGACGCCATTGACTCCCTGATACCCAAGGCCCACCTCATCGCCTCCTGTTACCGCGGCAGGCAACCGCTGGTGACCTGCGGCGGCGCGGGAGGGCGCATCAATCCCGCCCGGATAGAAATAGACGACCTCTCCCGCACCAAAGGGGATCCCCTGCTCTCCAGCCTGCGCTACAGGCTGAAAAGGGATTATGCCCTCCCCCTTGGAGAAAAAGCCCGTAAACTGAAAATCCCCTGCGTTTTCTCCCAGGAAACGCCCGTGTACCCCACCTGCGACGGAAAAACCTCCTGCACTCGCGATCCGGAATTCCAGGGGAAAATGGGTTGTGACGCCGGATTCGGCTCCATCACCCATATCACAGGAACCTTTGGCTTCTTTGCGGCTTCCGCCGCCATTCAAATGCTCTTCAATAAGAAAAAAACACCATCGTCATCATGAACAAACTCCTGCTTTCCCTGCTGGGGGTCGTCCTCCTTCCCGCATTGACCCAGTGCAACACCCTGGAAAAAGACATTGCCGGCATCAACGCCCGCAATGCGGAAATAGCCCGCGAACCCAGGGGAAACTACTTTGTCGGCCGCCGTTACCATGTACCGGCAACGCGTTTCTGGGGATACCTGCGCCAGCCGGGCCAGACTTGGAGAACGGCCCAACTCGTCATCATGGATGAGAGCGCCTGCCGTAACCCGGACCGCCTGCCGGAATACACCGGGAATCCGCGCTACGCCTACGACAATAACTATGAATACAGGGTGTATGGCAAATACACGGGCAAATACGGTTACGAACCCAATTCCAATCTGAGGCTGCCCATCTTCAAACCGACCAGGTTTGAAGTGGCTAACACCAGCCCCGGCTGGCTCTTCAAACCCTCGGAAAAATATGATACCGGAGCCGTTACTCTGCGCCCTGCTATCATGCCCGCGACAACCTCCCTCCCGGTCCGGTAAGAAAAACCTGTCCGCAAAAACGGGCCTGGAAAGATAAAAAAGAAGAAAAAGCTTGATATTTTCATTTCTCTGCGCTAAAAACTCCCCGCCTTAAGGCCTCCATGCTCAGGTGGCGGAATTGGTAGACGCGCTAGACTAAGGATCTAGTGGTGATAAACCGTAGGGGTTCGAGTCCCCTCCCGAGCACCATCCTCTTTCATACCGCAAGTTGCTGATTTTCAGCTCTTGCGGTTTTTTCTTTCTTGAAACAGCAAGATACGAAAACGATTTTTATGACCACGGCCGGCCCGCGGAGGGAGCGCCAGTCCTCCGAGCATATCTCGCAAAGAACTGGAGGAAATGTCCCCAAGGGGACAGAATGCCTCTTACACCAGATAAGTTCATCATGATAGTGTTCGGCAGTTCTTCCGAAACAATTGTCCTGCGTCTTCTTGTTTTTATGATTCTCCTCTTCGGTGAGGGATGGTCTGTTTTTCATTGTTGTTTTCCTTATTGGTGGACGTTCCCCCGATAGGAACACACGGCATTCCCTACCTCCGCGAAAGCCGCCTCCGCATCAACGCCGCTTCCCAACAACGTCACCCACGCTTTGGAGAAAAAGGCACAGAAAGTCGGCATTTACAAAATCTCCTATCCGGACGGCACTCCCCGCAATCCCGCCATTTCAGATAAGACGGATTTGGGTTCTCCGGTTCAGAATAATAAATCTTTCAAATTAACGAGGTAAAAAGACAGGAAGCTTCCAATCTTCATTCAACGAGTATTCTTGAGCAAGATTCATTTTTATGCAAGACTGCTCTCCATGAAGGCCAATGCCGAAAATCTCTTGTCGCTTTTAAAAGGCCCCAGGCAGTTTGTTATCCCTATTTACCAGAGAACCTACTGCTGGTCCATTGCACAATGCCAGCAACTGCTTCAGGATATCTTGAGAATCAGCAAGGATGATTCCGTCAATGGTCACTTTATCGGCTCTGTCGTTCATTTTCAACATAGTATTACGACTATTTGCGATGTACCGGAATTACTTGTCATTGATGGACAGCAGCGTTTGACAACGGTTTCATTGCTGGTTCTTGCCGTAGCTGAATTTTTGGAGAAGCATTCCGATTTAAAAATCGACACGACTCCTACGAAATTAAGGAATTACTACCTTCTTAACAATGAAGAAACAGGGAAAAAACGCTTCAAGTTGCTACTGACCCAGGGAGACAGAACCGCCTTTTGTTCCTTGATGGATGGAACTCCGCTGCCAGAACATGTCCCTGGCAGAATCGTAGAAAATTATGAATTTTTCTGTGGGAAAATAACACGGGAAAACGTCACGGATATCTATGATGGAATGATGAGGTTGTTCGTTGTGGATGTCGCTCTTGAACGGGATAAAGATGATCCTCAGTTGATTTTTGAGAGCATGAACAGTACGGGGTTGGCTTTGTCCCAGACGGATCTTATTCGTAATTATGTCCTGATGAGACTGCCAGTTGAGCAACAAACCAGACTATATCAGAAGTATTGGTTTCCGATGGAACAAAGCTATGGCAACGAATATGAATTACTGTTCAACAGCTTCATGCGCGATTACCTGACCATCAAGCAAACAGAAATTCCTCGCAAGGATGGAGTGTACGAGGCATTCAAGCATTTTGTCGATACATGTGGGCAAAGCATTGAGGAGATTGTAGCGGATATTTTCGAATTTTCATCTTATTACAGTAAGATGACCCTTCATAAGGAAGCGGATAAAAATCTAAATGAAGCTTTCATGCGTTTATCCCAATTGAAAGTGGATGTCTGTTATCCTTTTCTGCTTCCCGTCTATCGGGATTATGTCTACCAAATCATATCTGCTGATGAATTTCTCGCTATCGTATGCCGGGTGGAAAGTTATGTCTTTCGACGCGCCGTATGCGGAATCCCTACAAACAGCCTGAATAAAACGTTCATGTTGTTGTATCGCCAAATCAATCCTGCGAAGTATATGGAGAGCCTGGATGCGGCCCTGATTTCGGCGGATAACTATAAACGCTTTCCTACCGACAGGGAATTCATGGACGCATTGCTGTCGAAGGATGTCTACAATTTCCCGAGACGTAATTACCTGTTGTCCATGCTTGAAAACAAGGACAGAAAAGAACGCATCAGCATCGGGGACTATACGATTGAACACATCATGCCCCAGAGCGCCAATCTTTCCTCGGAATGGCAGTCCATGCTAGGAGAACAGTGGCAGGATGTACATGAGAAATACCTTCATAATCTGGGCAATCTGACGCTGACAGCATATAACTCCGAATTGAGTAATCGCTCTTTCAGTGAAAAGAAAACGATTCCCGGCGGATTCAATGATTCTCCCCTTCGTCTTAATGAATATCCTCGTCAAGCAGACAAATGGGGTACGGAACAAATTGAGGAACGGGCACAAGCCCTGGCACGGAAAGCCTGTCAAATCTGGATGCGGCCAGTGCTTTCTCAGGAAGTTGTTGATTCTTATAAGAAAAAATCAGCACTGGCACCTTCGATTTATAGCATGGAAACCTATGACTGGAGCCCTGCCATGCTGGAACTGTTTCATATTTTACGAAAGAGAATTCTTAATCTCGATCCTTCTGTTCGGGAAGTTTTTCTCAAGCTTTATATTGCGTATAAAGTACAAACAAATTTTGTCGATATAGTTCCCCAAAAACGATCTCTGAGGCTTTCACTCAATATTCCGTTCAATGAAATAATTGACTCGGAGGGGATTTGCCGAAATGTCAAAGGACTGGGCCGCTGGGGCAATGGAGAAGTAGAAATAATGATGAAAGATTCTTCCCACCTTGAACCCATTATGGAGCTTATTCAACAAGCCTGTAATCGACAAATAGAAGAATAGAGTAGATTCACCAATCAATATTATCGTCAAAGACTTTAGCAAATTCGCTTCCTTATCGTACACAAAAATGATTCTTAGAATCATCTCTGGACAGAACTCCATGCATACCTGTGCTGGTAAGAATAACATCCAGCATTAAGGCGGCTATGCCAAGCTCCTCATTTTCTATCTTCCTGTTGATCAAATTTTCTTTTCTCAAATAGTTGCCTCCGACATGAAATTGGCATCAGAATAGATGCAGCTCCCTTCTAAACAGCTATTTCCATAACTGTCACAGGATTGAATATTTTTTCGATGGCCCCCCTGGATTGATTTCTCCTACGATAACAAGACCCCCTTGATGCTCTTTTCAGAAAGATACTAACCATGCTGACCTCATACCTCGTTCGGGAGGAACTCCTTTAAACAAAATTCTTTCCTGCAACACGCTCACACGGCTTTGCATACGAAGCTGTGTCCAACATTCAGACAAAAAAATCCTCCAACATCTTACTTGCCGAAACAATCCGGACGTAATCAGCAACGGATTGGCCCTTACGGCATTCGTTACAAACCTTCCGCCATCAGGGCTACGGCTTCTTCACGGGTCGGCATGGAACGGATGGCTCCCTTGCGTGTCGTCACAATGGAAGCGGCGGCATTGGCGAATAAAAGCATGTCCGCCAACTGGTCCTCCGTCAGGTTTTCCAGCCCGGTTTCCAGAATCCGGTCCAGGCAGCATCCCAAAAAGGCGTCTCCGGCTCCTGTTGTGTCAATAGTCTTGACGTTCAAGTACGTAGGCTGGTGAATAAGTTTGCTTTCATAGGCAGCCCAGCTTCCTTTTCTGCCTCCCGTCACCAGAATAAGGCGCAAATTGTCGAATTCCCTCTGCAAAACCCTCACCCCTTCTTCCATGGAGGCGCAGCCGGTGAGAAAGAGAAGTTCCTCCATTTCTATTTTCATGACGCCGCATGCCCCGCATCCGTAGAGCATTTGTTCCCGGGCCAGTTCCATATCGGGCCACAGGGGCGGCCGGAGATTGGGGTCAAAAGAGATGAGAACCCCTTTTTCCCGGGCATGGCTGACGGCATGCCTGGTGGCCCTCCGAACATCATCATGCGTCATGGAAATCGTCCCGAAATGGAAGACGCGCGCGTGTTCCACCAATTCAAGGTTCACTTCTTCTGCAGTCAGCTTCATATCGGCGCCGGGATTGCGGTAAAAGGAAAATTCACGGTCTCCGCGTTCGTCAATCTGAACGAAAGCCAACGTCGTATTGACTTCCCGGGATGAAACGAGCCCCGAATCTCCGATGCCTTCTTCCTGAAGCGTGCGGCGAAGCATTTTCCCGAACATGTCGTGCCCCACTTTGCCGATAAAGGAGGTTTTGCGCCCAAGCCTGGACAACATGGACAGGACGTTGCAGGGCGCTCCCCCCGGATTAGCCTGGTAAATGGGCAGCTCCCGGTCATTTATCCCGCAGGGAGTGAAGTCTATCAGCAATTCTCCGAGAGCTACGACGTCATACATACTTTTTCAAATGTTGGAAGTGAACCTTCCGGCGAAATAGTAAACCGGGAGAGATGGCCAAGCATAGAACGCGGCGCCCTGGCGGGAAAAGGAAAAAGAGATTCATTCCAGTCATGGCGGAAAAGGATTTTTCCCTTTTATCCCGCCTTGCAGAAGTTTCGAAGATTGAAGGGAAACCCAAATGTGAACAAGTCAGGCATATATCCCTAACGCCCTCTGCTCAGGAATGCCCATGAAGATGAGACGGCAAAAACAATCCTGCATGAGGCAGACACGGAACGCAGGACTCCCATTCCTCCGCAACAAGCACGCATTTTCAAGGCATTTCAGGCTTCTTGAAGAGAATTTAGCCCTGTTCAAGCATGTATGGAGGTTACAGTACTCCGCATTTTTCTTCATGATTCCCCTCCCATCCTGTAATATGCGCTCATGCAAGAAAAAAGCCGCGGCTTTCAATGGCCCGCACAGTGGACCCCCGATATTCTCGCCACATTGATGTTTGTGGTGCAGGAAGGAAGGATTCTCCTGATACGCAAAAAGAGGGGAATTGGCGCGGGCAAGGTGAACGGCCCCGGCGGAAAATTTGAACCGGGGGAAACGGCCCTGCAATGCGTTTTGCGGGAAGTACGGGAAGAACTTCACATTGACATTGAGGATGCCCGGGAAATGGGCGTGCTGAATTTTTCCTTTGTCTGCGGCACCATTCCGGAAATCCGCTGCCACGTGTTTATGGCGTCGTCTTTTACAGGCGCTCCCACGGAAACACCCGAGGCGGAGCCTTTCTGGTGTCCGGTGGACGGGATTCCCTATGATCTCATGTGGCAGGATGACCGGTTCTGGCTGCCAGCCATGTTGGACGGGAAACGGTTTGAGGCGTATTTCACGTTCGAGGGGGACCGAATGCTGGAATTTTCCCTGAAAACCGGGGATTAAACCGGCAAGGACTCCCAGGTTGCGGACTCTTCCCTTTAAGCCGGACGGGGAATGCTGCATTTTTTATTCTTCCCTTCAGATATCCTGAAACGCATCATAGGAATTGTTCCGGCCACCTCTTTCCGATGCCGCCGCCCAGAAAAGCGAGGGTTCTTCCTGCCGGAAACCGGTTCCGGATTGGGGTTCATGCGAAGGGCTGGAATTCAGATCAATCCGCGCTCCGTGAAAAAACGGGAGAAGAGGTCATACCCGGGGCCGGGAATGGTGGTTCAAGGCAGTAAATCAGCTCCGGCCTTTATTTTTTCCAAGCGTGTCCGAATATCATTTGGTACATCAAATTCCTTTTCCGTAAACAGGCGGAAGCCTTTCTTTTTGGCCCGGTCTCCGGGAAATGATGATTTTCCGATGTTTTGTTTTCTTTTTCAGTCAAATGCGCGAATGCCTACGCCCTGGCCTCTTTGTTACTTTGCACGGGAAAAGGACGGCTCCCGCTTCCGGGCATCAGGCCGGATTCTTTAAGCTTTTCCTCCCGCCTCCGTTATGATAATGATGCGGGAGCAACCGTGTGATCCTTGATCGTTCACTTGCTGACTATTTCAATTCATATTCCATTATTCAACATGTATACCCCCGAATTCAAAAATATTCTCACTTCCACCCTGGACGGACTGCGCGCGGAAGGACTTTACAAGGAAGAACGCTTTATCGCCTCCCAGCAGTACTCCCAGGTGACGCTGAAGGACGGACGCTCCGTCATCAACATGTGCGCCAATAATTATCTGGGCCTGGCCAATAATCCGGAAGTGATGGAAGCCGCCAAGAAGGCCATCGACCAGTGGGGTTTCGGCATGGCGTCCGTGCGTTTTATCTGCGGCACGCAGACCCTGCACCGCCAATTGGAAGAACGCCTCACCCAATTTCTCGGCACGGAAGACACAATTCTGTTTCCCTCCTGCTTTGACGCCAACGGCGGGCTGTTTGAAGGCCTCCTGACTGCGGATGACGCTATCATTTCCGACTCCCTGAACCACGCTTCCATTATTGACGGCGTGCGCCTCTGCAAAGCCAAGCGCTTCCGCTATGCCAACAACGACATGGCAGACCTGGAAGCCAAGCTTCAGGAAGCGGACGCTGCCGGAGCGCGCGTGAAGCTGATTTCCACGGACGGCGTCTTTTCCATGGACGGCATCATTGCCCAGCTGGACAAGATTCACGAGCTGGCTGCCAAATACAATGCCATTGTCCACTTTGACGACTGCCACGCTACGGGGTTCCTGGGCGAAAGGGGCCGCGGCACGCATGAATACCGCGGTTTGTTCGGCCGTATAGACATCACCACCGGCACCCTGGGCAAAGCACTGGGAGGCGCCTCCGGCGGCTACGTCTCCGGCCCGAAGGAAGTGGTGGACGTCCTGCGCCAGAAGGCGCGCCCGTACCTGTTCTCCAACAGCGTGGCTCCGGCTATCGTAGCCGCTTCCATCAAAGTGCTGGACCTGCTTGAACAATCCACGGAAGCGCGCGACCGCGTAGAAGCCAATACCAAGTATTTCCGTGACGCCATGACGGGAGCCGGCTTCACCATCGGCGGCAAGGACCACCCCATTTCCCCGGTCATGCTGGGAGACGCCGTCCTGTCCCAGAAATTCTCCGCCCAGCTCCTGGATGAAGGAGTGTACGCCGTCGGCTTCTTCTATCCCGTCGTGCCCAAGGGACAGGCCCGCATCCGCACGCAAATTTCCGCGGCCCATACCCGCGAACAGCTGGACAAGGCGATTGAGGCTTTCTGCAAGGTAGGCAAAAACCTGGGAGTTATTTCCTGATTCCCGCGCTTTCCATGGCTTCGGACGCATCACCCATTCCCGGCGGCAATCTGCCGACGCTTCCCGTCAAGCGGGTGGTGCGTCCCACTCCTTCCATTCCGGACCATGAAGTTGTGCGCCAGATAGGGAGCGGCGCGTATGGAGAAGTATGGCTGGCGAAATCCCTGACCGGGGCATGGCGCGCCGTAAAAATAGTCTGGAGGGAGGATTTTGAAGACGAGCGCTCTTTCAACCGGGAATTCGAGGGCATTCTCCAGTATGAACCCATCGCCCGCAACCATCCGGGGCTGGTCCATATCCTGCATGTAGGAAGGCATGACCAGGATTCCCCGTTTTATTATTACGTCATGGAACTGGGCGACGACGCCCGCACCGGAGTCCATATTGCACCGGACGAATATATTCCGCGTACGCTTCAGACGGACAAGAAGTTTTCCGGCAACAAGCCTCTGCCCCTGGACTATTGCCTGGAGGTAGGCAGCCAGCTGGCCCACGCCCTGCTGTACCTGCACAGCAAGAACCTGACGCACCGGGACATCAAACCGGCGAACGTCATCTTTGTCAACGGACGCCCCAAACTGGCGGACATAGGCCTGGTGGCCCATCTGGACCAGCGCAGCTTTGTAGGAACAGAGGGATTCATCCCCCCCGACGGCCCCGGCACCCGGCGGGCGGACGTTTACGCGCTGGCCAAGGTTCTGTATGAAATCAGCACGGGGAAGGACCGCATGGATTTTCCCGAACTCCCGGATGAGCTGCCGGAAGGCACCGTACGCAAGAAGTGGCAGGCCTTCAACACCATCATTTGCCAAGCGGCGGAACCCCGCATTGAGGAATGCTCCATTGATTCCGCAGAGGAGCTGGCGGAAAAAATAGACGCTCTCCGGGGGTATGAAGTGCCGTCCCGTTTTCGTCTTCAGAAGAAAAAGAAACGCCGCAAACTCAGACGGGCCCTCCAGCTTCTGGCCGCAGCCGTCGCCGGAGCCCTGACTGCCTACTGGGGGGCTTTATGGCTCAACAACAGCCAGAACCCGCCGGAGGGACCTGCCGCGGATATTCATCCGGATATCCACCCATCCGCTCCGGAAGAAGAATCCCGGACAGGGTACGTGCTGGTGACCAGCTCACCGGCGGGAGCGTCCGTATATGACGCGGACGGCAACTATCTGGATGAAACTCCCTACGGCCCCATTGAGCTGCCTTCCGGCTCTCCGGTGGCCTATACCATCAAGAAATCGGGGTTTGCGGACAAGGAGGAGGCGGGAACCGTCAAGGGAGGATCCACGCTGGCCCTGGGCGGCGTGCTGAAGGAGTACCATCCCCCTACGGACAGTCGGCCCTGGAAGGATACGGAGGGTGTTACCTACCTCCCCGCAGAAACGCGCCATGTAGCGCAAGGTCCCCTTACCGCCGCCCTGTTCAACAAATTTCTGAAGGAGGACCGCCAGAAGGGGAATTTCCAGATGAAAAAGGAACAGACGGAACCGGGGCATCCGGAGAAGGATGTGGCCCTGCTCACGCAGGACGGCATTACGGCCTACCTGGCGTGGCTGAACAAGAAATGCGAGCGGGAGGGGCTGCTGGGCAAGGAATTCTCCATCACCGCGGACCCGCTTCCGCAGGCTTCCGGCAGCACGGGAAACCACAACGCCTACGTTCTGAACGTCACCCGCGTGTTCCAGGTGCCCATTACCGTCACCACCAACCCGCCGGGAGCCAGCGTTTTTTTCAATAACAGGCTCATCGGGCGCACCCCCATTGAAGAATACGTCAACCAGGTTCCCTACGTCATTGAAATCAAACTGCCGGGGCACGCCACCATGCGCCGCAGGGGGCTGGACCCGCAGGACTTATACCTTTCCCTTCAGTTGGAGCCGGACAAATCCGTCGTCTTCGGATCGCCCTGGACCAATAGCCTGGGCATCAAACTGGTCCCTGTGGGAGGAAATGCTCTGGTCATGACCCACGAGGTGCGCGTAAAGGACTTTCAGGAATTCCTGAAAGCTACCGGAAGGAAAGCTCCGGACCGGCCCGGCTTTCCACAGGGAGAGGACCACCCGGTGGTAAACGTCAGCAGACAGGATGCGCGCGCCTTCGCCAGATGGCTTACCAACAAGGAGCGGACCCTGGGCCTGATTGACCAGAACGACTCCTACCGTCTTCCCAAGGATGAGGAATGGAGTTCCTGGGTGCGCCTGACGGATGAACAGGGAGCCTCCCCCTATGAAAAGACGCTGCCTCATGAAAACTCCCGGGAAGCTTTTCCGTGGGGGTATTCATGGCCGCCGCCGGATAAAACGGGAAATTTTGCGGACCAGTCCGCCCTGATTTACCTGCCGTCCTCCCGCGTTATCGTAGGATATAACGACGGACAGCCGTACACGGCCCCCGTAAAAACCTTCCCGCCCAACCACCTGGGCCTGTACGACCTAGAGGGAAACGTCATGGAATGGGTAGACGATTCTTACGGGGGGCCGGAATCCCTCCCCATCCGCAACTACGGTGTCGCCCGCGGAGGCAGCTACCTGTCCTTCCGCCCCAAACAGCTCACCACTTCCATCCGCACTCCCCTGCCGGAAAATACGAGGGATAACGCGCTGGGCTTCCGTCTTATCCTGTCTTCCGAGCGCCCCGCCACTCCAACAGCTCCCTGACGCCTTATCTGCGGCAGCGGGTTCCCCCGCACTCCCCACCCTGAACACACCGTTCCCCGAGGGGAAAAAACCTGAGGCCTGACGAGAGCTTCCGGATCTCCGGGAAAATGATTGAAAGGGCCTCCCGTTATGCTACCATTTTTCCGCATCCTTTTCCTGAATGAAAATCATCGCTATCGCCAACCAGAAGGGGGGAGTGGGAAAAACCACTACGGCCATCAACATGGCTGCCGCCCTGGCTCAGCTGAAAAAGAAAATCCTTGTCATTGACCTGGACCCGCAGGCCAATGCCACCAGCGGCATGGGCATTGACGGAAAAGACGTGCCCAGCCTGTATCCGGCGCTGCTCGGCCAAATCCCGGCGGAAGAGTGCATCCTGCCTTCCGGCAGGAAACGGCTGGATATCATCCCCTCCACCATGGATCTGGCCGGCGTGGAAATAGAATTGGCCCGTTCCGGCAACCATCTGACCCGCCTCCGGGAAACGCTCGCCCCCCTGAGGGAGTCGGACGCCTATGATTACTGCATCATGGACACGCCTCCTTCCCTGGGCGTTTTAATGACCTCCGCCCTGGCCGCCTGCGACGAAGTGCTGACTCCCCTCCAATGCGAATGGTTCGGGTTGGAAGGGCTGGCCAAGATTCTGCACGTGACGGCGCAAATCTGCGCCAGCGGCGCCAATCCCCGCATTCGGCATGAAGGAGTACTCATGACCATGTATGACGGCCGCACTAACCTTTCCCGCCAGGTCATCGACCAGGTGGAACGGCATCTGCCCCGGATGCTGTACAAAACGGTTATCCCCCGCTCCATCCGGCTGGGGGAGGCGCCCAGTTTCGGCCACACCATTTTTGAACACGATCCTTCCGGCGCGGCGGCGGACGCCTATCTGAAAGCAGCCCGGGAATTCATCAAACGCCACAAATCCTGAGCATTTGGAGGAACAAGTTTCCCGGAATGCCGCCCCCCTATGAAAAGAACAGGCAGAAAGGCGCCTCTGAAAACTTCCTCCTTCATCTTGCCTTCCGGGTTTGTTGCGTCCATTTAACGTCAGGGAAATCTATTCAACACCGGCCTCCCCCGGAGACGGAGGAAAACAGGCATTCCCCTTGACTTGACTTCCGCGGCATATAAGAATGCCTCAGCTCCGTTTCAGGAACTTTCCCCCCTCATGCCAGCAGAAGAAGGCCAGCCAGACGACCAGCCCCGGGAGACAGGGCAAGTCCCGCCTCCCGCTCCGACGACAGGCCTGGAACAGATTCTGCCCGGGCGTCCTCCTCTCCCCCACGCGGAAGAAAAAGGGGCCTTTTTCGTTTACCAGCGGGAGCTGGCTCCCGGCACGCGCCTGGAACAATATGAAATCATCCGCGTCCTGGGCAGCGGAGGTTTTGGCATCACGTACCTGGCGAAGGATCTGTTCCTGAACCGCAACGTGGTTATCAAGGAAAACTTCCCTTCAAGATACTCCTACCGGGACCCTCTGACCGGGCATATCCAGCCTAATAATGAACACGATCTGGAAAATTACACCTGGGCTCTGAAAAGCTTTCTGAGCGAGGCTCAGACGCTGGCGGAGCTCAACAACCCCGGCATCGTCAGAATCCTTTCCGTCTTTGAAGCTAACGGCACAGCCTACTTCGCCATGGAGCACATTACCGGCCTCTCCCTGGATTATCTGGGGGAAAAGCTCCACAGCACCGGGCACCGGTATACGGAAGACGAACTCAAGGGGCTGCTGACGCGCCTGCTCCGGATTCTGGACTATCTCCATTCCCGGCACATTTACCACCGGGACATCAAACCCGGCAATATCCTGCTGACGGAGGAAGGCACGCCCGTGCTGATTGACTTCGGAGCGGCACGGCATGCCCTGAAACTTCATTCTGCTACCGTCTTGACCACCCAGGGGTATTCCTCCCCGGAACAGGCGCTGGGCAAAGCGAATATCGGCCCCTGGAGCGACCTCTATTCCGTAGGAGCCACCTTTTACGCCCTGCTTACAGGACACCCGCCGGACCGGGCGGAAGCGCGCCTGGCGGAAGACGAAATGCCGCCGCTGCACAGCGATCCCGTGCTCACCCGCTATTACTCACGGCAGTTCCTGCTCTCTCTGGACAAGGCGCTGGCGCCCCAGATTAATTGCCGTTACCAGACCGCCCGCGAATGGATTCAGGATATTTGCGCCATTTCAGGGGAGGAATCATCCGCCACTATTCAAGTCCCCCCGGCAGACCTTCGCCATGCCCATCCGGAAGGAACGCCAACTCCCGGCACCGGGCAAAACATCAGCAGCAGGAAGGCAGCAACCGGAACGGACGGCCTTCATTCCGCTTCGCACAGGCAGTCCGCACGCGCTCTTCGTCGCAACCGCCACATGATGTCCCTGCTGGTGGGCAGCGCGTGCACCATCCTGCTGGGGGCGGGAGCATTTTATCTGCTGGACTACATGAAAAAAGCCCCTATGGGCACCACCATCAATACCATCAAGGTAGCCATCCAGCAGCCCGCGGCAAACCCTAACGAGGGAGAACTGAAACCGCCGCCACGGGATCTGGCATCCATCCGTATTCCGGAACTCAAAATAACGGAAGATGCGGCGCTGGAACCGCGAACGCTGACGGAGTTCCGTTTGCGCCTTGACGACACCATCCTGACCCGTTCCGGGCTTCCTCCCATCCTGCCGGAAAAACTGCGCATCTCCTGCGTTTATCTCCAAATCATTTCTCCGGCCGCAAACGGGGAAAAACTATACCTCACCATTCGGGACTCCAACGGCGTTCTGGTGGACCGTTCCGTCAATGCCGTTCCCTCCTTCACAGTGCCAGGGCAATCCACCTCCACCTTTTTCTTTCCTGCACTTCCGGAACTGTTCACGGACCGCACCTACACGTACTCCTTTGAAAATGCCGCCCACCAGGCCGTTCCCATGCAAATGGCATGTTTCAAAAACGAGACGAAACGCACGGAGGAAGCCTTCCCGAAAATCCGTTTCATTGCCGCGCCTCCCGTGCCGGAACCGGCCCTGCTGAATGATCCTGCCTACAAAAAACTTGTGGCGGCAATCTCTGCGCCCTCCCCGGAGAACAGAAATATTCTCGACCAGGCAAGTTCCATGCCGGGCATCCTGCCGGCCCTGGAGCAACTTTCCAAAGCCGGCTATCCGGTAGCCCAGCAGGCACTGGGAAAAATCCTCATGTCTCCGGACTGTCCCGGCGGCTCCAGGCCGGAAGAAGGCGTGGAATGGCTTTACCGTTCCGCCACGGGAGGGTGCTATGAAGCCATGAAGGAGCTGGGAATCCTGCTCATGGACATCCCCTCCTATTTTCCCCGCCTTCCCCAGCAGCCTCCCCTTGCCTCCCGGGATTACGCCCAGGCAGCGCGTTTCCTGAGAATGGCGGTCCAATACCGGGACCAGGAGGCCCTGTACCTGCTTTCCCTCATGTACTCCCAAGGCTGGGGCGTACCCGCCTCCCCGGAACTTTCCAGCCTGATGATGGAACGCCTCAACGGGTCCTCCTACTCCACGGACAGCCTGAACCCCAACGCGCCTATCGCGGCGTACTGGCTTCCCCTTCCGCTTGCTGGAGAAAAAGCAACCATCCTGCGCTTCACTATTCCTGGTCCGTTCGCCCCGTCCCAGCTCAAAGGCGTTACTCTGCACAACACAAGCCTGAAGGACGCCTTTTCCATCAGTAAAATCAATATTCTCCAACATGGGCGCCTCATTCTGGACATCATTTCCCCCCAGGAAGTACTGCCCGGCAAAAGCTCCGCTCCCATAGGCATCTCCATCCCGGAAGGGCTGCTGGCGGATACGACCCTGCCTCTGGAAGTGGAAATTTTGCTGAACCCCGGAAACAGCAGCGGCGTGGTGGAAATGCCCCCTCCGGTGGAAAAGAAAAACTCAGGAATTGAAATCAATTAAGCTTCACCGCTTTTCAACGCGAACAGCCACAGAGGAAACGGAAAACATCCTTGATTCCCACCGGGGGCATGCTACAAAAGATAAATGAATGCCTCTGCTTTCCTGCGGCGCATACTCCCCATGCTGGCCGCGTTCCTGATGGCCTCCTGCGGTGATCCTACCGTCTCCTACTGGAAAAAGGCGGCGGATATCAATACGGAATACTCGGAAAAAAGCAACGCACTGGTGCAGCGCCTCCTGAAACTGAAAAAGAACCCTAATCTTCCGGGCCTGGAAGAAAGCAGCAGGGATGCGGCGGACCTGTTGCGGGAAAGGGACGAAGAACTGGCGGACCTGAGCACGAAAAACGTGGATCCCGCCGTGACGGCCTATGTGGAAGAAGACCGCAAGCTTTTTGCCAGAGGAAGAGAATTGGCGGAACGCTACCGGCAATACTTTGAAAAATATCTTAAGGGAGGGCCGGGATTCACTCCGGACCCAGTCCGGGCCGCCGCCCACATCGGCCGTGGCCGGCAGGAAATACGCAACATTCTGGCAGAAGCCCGAAAACTGGAAAAACGGGCGGAAATGCTGAGAAAAGAAAAGTTAGCTGAGCTTGAGCAGGAACTTCCTCCGCTGCACTTTCGCCTTCCGGAGTTGAAACAACTGTTATCCAACCGTTAAAAACGCGCACGAACCATTTGCATCAATGCTGAGTCACGGCCAGTCTGACAACGGACTTTCCACAGCACGGGCGGACACAACCGGCTCCTGAAACTTTCCCCGTCCCTGTTACGGAAATGTCCTTTTCCTGGATTTACAGGAAAAATGAGTTGCTCTGCTACCATCATCGTTTATTTCAGCATTCAAAAATCTCCCCTAAGGCCCCTTCCGCACAAGCTCCATAGTTTAAAATCCCAAAGCAGGGGAACGGACCTCCTCCACAAAAAAGCCCCGTTCATATTTCATGAATGGGGCCGTATCAATTTTTCAAATTCACCTGGAGGTTTGATCCATGACGATAAAATCCTTTTTCCCCACATACTCCCTCCGGGTACCCGGATCTCCATATCCGTCCCGGAAACGTACTTCCAGTTCGTATATTTTTCCGCTGGCCAGAGGTTGTAAATAGGTCAGCAGCAGGTATGCATCCTTGACGGGCACTTCATATTTTTCTCCGGGGTTCAGGGTAATAAAGCGCATAAGATCCGCGACACGTTCCATTTGATAGGAGGGAAGATACCATGCCGTTGGCCTTTCTCCCTTCCTTCCGTTTCCCTGACTCCATATCTTGATGATGATATTCGGCCCGCGTTCCTTGAGAGGATAGAAGTCGTTGAAAAGACGCACAGCCTTTTCTCCCTTGTTGGCAAACACCAGCTTGAAATCCGGAAAAGCGGCTCTTGGATCAAACGAGGTCTTTTCCATCACCACGGAACATTCAATTCCGTTATCAGCCTTGTCCCCCCATGCGGGAGCATGGAGGGACAGGATGACCAGAAGGCCTAATATCCGGGATATTTTTTTCATTACAGCACAATTCGGGAAACCCCATGAAGAGTCCCCAGGAAACAATCCTTACCCTATTGATTATAGGAGAGCGTTTCCAGCTCACAAGAACATTGTTTCCTATCTTCCAACTCGACATTATCCAGACAAACTGGAATTGTCACCTGGTATACCCCTCCGGGAGCAAGCTCTCGATAGTTCAAGGAATGATGAAACATTATTGTTCTCATCTTACGATCAAAAAACAGGCACGGACGGTGTCCCGCCAAAGAAAAAGCTGTCTCCAAAGAGCCCTTCACTTAAAAAACAAAGCATCTTTTCCAAAAACGAGATTGACACCCGCGGTTCTTTTCCCTAGTATCCGCGCACAACATCAGCGGCGGGGTAGCCAAGTGGTAAGGCGACGGTCTGCAAAATCGTTATTCGCGGGTTCGATTCCCGCTCCCGCCTCCAAGATGTTGTCAAAACCGGTTCAAGTCGCGTTCGTCTAGCGGTCTAGGACTCCCGCCTTTCACGCGGGCAACACGGGTTCGAGTCCCGTACGCGATGCCAGTTTTCTTTTCTTTCCGCCTTGATTCGGAATCTTTTTTACGCCATCCCCACGGGATGTTTCTGGATTTTTTCTTCTGTTGTGGTACAGTAGCTTCCGTCATGGCAGCCCAGAACGATATTATGCTGAACGGAGCCCCGTACGAACTGGCGGAACCCTGTTCCGTCTCCCGGCTTCTGGAACTTTTGAACATGAACGGCAACCCCGTCGTTGTGGAACACAACGGGGCCGCGCTCCTGCCGCAGGATTTTTCCCAAGCGACGGTTTCTCCCGGCGACCGGGTGGAAATCGTCTCCATCGTTGCCGGCGGCTAGGGGTTCCGCTTTTTGGAACAGTCTTTTCCAATCCGTCATCGCCATGCCATCCATCCACGTCATGTCTCCCACTCTTGCCAGCCAAGTGGCGGCAGGAGAAGTAGTGGAGCGCCCCGCCTCCGTTGTGAAGGAACTGGTGGAAAACAGCTTGGATGCAGGCGCCAAATTCGTGCGGGTGGAGATACGCCGCGGAGGCGTGGGCATGATCAAGGTGACGGACGACGGCAGCGGCATGTCACGGGCAGACGCCGAACTATGCACCAAACGACATGCCACCAGCAAACTTTCTTCCCTGGAGGAGCTTTTTGAAATCACCCATCTGGGATTCCGCGGAGAGGCTCTGCCCAGCATTGCCAGCGTTTCCCGCTTCAAACTCTGTACCAGGCAGCAGCAGGAGCTGGAAGGCTGGGAAATACGCATTGACGGGGGCCTGGAGCACGAACCGAGAAGCTCAGGCGTCTCTCCCGGCACCGCCATTGAGGTGGCCGACTTGTTTTACAATACTCCAGCGCGCCGCAAGTTCCTCAAATCCGCAGAAACGGAAGCCTCCCATGTGGAGCATCAGATACGCCTGCATGCCCTGGCTTATCCCCAAGTACGATTTGCCTATAAGCGGGATGACCAGCTTGTTTTCGACCTTCCCGCCACAGCGGATCTGCGCGTCCGCATTTCCGCACTGACGGATGCCGCTACAGCAGCGGCCCTGATTCCGATAGAAACGACCATCGGTCCCGGCATTTCCATCACGGGATTCCTGCTTCCTCTTTCCGAAGCCAGACGCACCAGAAAAGGGCAGTACGTTTTTATGAACACGCGTCCCGTGGAGGACCAGCTCATTAACCGGGCCATTCGGGACGGCTATGGAGGCTTCCCTACCGGACTGCATCCGGCGCTCTTTCTGTATATGGAGGTGGAGCCCGCTCTAGTGGACGTCAATGTGCATCCCGCCAAGAAGGAGGTGAGATTCCGCCGTTCCGCAGACGTGGTCAATACCATTGTGGAAGCCATAGCCACTACCCTTCAAAAGCACGCCCGGCAGGAAATTCACGCTGCCGCCGCGCCGGAGCCGGAGAGAATTCTTCCTGCCCCTTCCACCACCGCGCCACATTGGGAAATACCCGCCCGTTCCACCAATCCCGGTTCTGTTTTCCCGGCCGCCGCCAGACCGGCCCCTGCTTCTTCCGTCGCCCAACCGCCGCTTTCCTCATCTGCCAGACAATCTCATGGGCCTGTCCCTGCACCCACCCTCCGTGCCATTCCCCTGAAGCAGGTTCCCGCCACCCAGGGAAAACTGGATTTTCACCGTCAGGAGGATGAAGAAACGGCACGAAACACCCATGAAAACGCAGCTCTAGCGAGGGATGCCTCTGCCGGATTTTCCTATCTGGGAACACTCCGCCAGCAATTCGCCCTGTTTGAAACGCCGGAAGGCCTGGTTTTGATGCATCCCAAAGCAGCCCGGGAACGCATCATTTTTGAACGGCTGCGCGCGCACCGGGAAGCCCCCATGCCGTCTCAGCAGCTTCTGGACCCGGTGGTGCTGGATCTGGATCCGCGGGATTTTGCCGTCATCCGGCAGTTCGCCCCTCATTTTGACCAGGCTGGCATGACCATTACGCCCTTTGGCCAGAATACCATCAGAATAGAATCCATCCCAGCCCTGCTGGAACTGGAAAACGCACGCGCTTTTCTCCTGGAGCTGGTGGACCGTCTCACCCAGTCCGAATTCAGCCGGAATGCCAAACGCATGGCTTATGAAACCTTCATTGGGGAATTTGCCAGAAAATCCGCCTGGAGGGAGCGCATTTCCCCTCACCGGGCCCCTGCCATCCTGAAGGATTTACTTGCCTGCGAAGTGCCGTACTGCACCCCGGGCGGCAAGCCCACGCTGGTGAATTATTCCATCCCGGAAATTAAACGCAAATTCGGCATACAGGCATGAGGAACTTTGTTTTCCGGAAAACAGGCTGAAGCGTTGCCAGATTTTGCGGCAAACGGAAAATATGCAGCCAACGGCGGGTTAATTTACCCTGACCGACAAGTACTCTGTCATTCGGACGTCCCCTCCCGCACACAACAGGGAGCTTGCTCTTGGCAAGGAAGTTTCCCGCGTTTATACTGCCGCCTTTCAGACAAATCCCAGCCATGCCAGCCTCTCCCCCCAGTACCGCTCCCGCTCCGCGCATTGCTGAAACTGCCGCCGGAAAAGCGCTGGCGGTTCTGCTGGTCCTTTTTTATATTTTCCTGGTAACGACGGCGGCAGGTGGGGAATGGCACACCCTTTTCCTTCCCGCCTGCTTTCTGGCGGCGGCTCTCCTGCTGTTCTGCTTCTGTATTCTCCGGGGATACAAGATTCCCAGCCCCGGACTGCCGGGCTGGCTGGCCCTGGGGCTGGGCGGCGGTTATTTCCTTGTCCGGGCATGGTTTTCCCCCTGGTTTTATTATGAGAGCGTCGCGGATCTGGGCCTCATCGCCACGGCCGTCGTCATGTTCGCGGCGGGAACGTATGCCGGAGCCGGAAACGGGGAAAAGAGCATTCTCCCCATACTGGCTGCGTCATTAGGGCTGCTGAATGCCCTGTTGTGGGGGTACCAGAACATAACGGGAACGGAATCCTCCTGGTTCAGACCGGATTATTCCCTGTTCGGTTCGGAAATCCGCAATATCGGATTATTCGGATACAAAAATTTTTCCGCTCATTTCCTGTCCGTCACCGGTTTTTTCCTTTGCTCATACAGCATGGCTTCCGCCAGAAAATGGGGCATCCGCCTGTTTACGGGGGTGGCACTCATCCTCGTGTCCTTCACGTGCGGCTCCCGCTCCGCCTTCCCGAACGCCCTGGCGGGCGTTACCCTGTGCTTTTTTATTTATACCTCCAGCGTTTTCCGCAATAACAGAAAATTTTACACGGCGTCCATCCTGTTTATTATCCTGCTCCTCCTGGGGACGTCCTATGCCGTGCTGGATTTGTCCCGCGGGGCAGGCAGGCTGGCAGTCCTCCTGGATACGTTTTCCTTCGGCAACCGGCTGGACCTGTCCAAACTGGCCTGGGCGCTGGCGGACCAGTCTCCGCTGTTCGGGCACGGCAGCCGGATGTTCACCAATCTTTCCACGGAGTTTTTCTCCGGAGCCAACCTCCCCAATTTCGCCCACCACGAATATGCGCAAGCCGCCTGCGACTACGGTTATGCCGGGCTGGGGCTGATGCTGGCTCTGCTGGCTCTGTTCCTCATTTCCGGGCTCCGGAGCGTTCTGAAATTGTCGGGAGAACATCAACGGTCCAATCCCCTGGGGCCGGCGGCGTTCTGCGTATTGTGCATCGCCGCTTTCCATGCCTATGGGGAATTCATCTGGCATAACCCTGCCTTGCTTGGAGCCAGCGCCCTATGCGGCGGCATTACCTGCACAGCCCCTCTTTCCAGGGTGAAAGCTTCGCGCCGGGCCGGACGCTGGCTTCAAGCGTCCGCCGCACTGCTTCTGGCCATATTGGCCCTGTGTTATGCGTTTCTGGCTTTTCCGGTCTGGAAAAACTCTCTTCAAGCCGTTCCGGCTTCCTCCAGCAAACGGCTTCCCATGCTGGAAGAGGCCGCCTCCCGCAGTCTGGATCCGGATTTGGTGCGGCGCAACATTCTGCATGCCGCAGGCAGTTCTCCCCTCCCAAGCCCGGTTCAGCTCAAAGCATTGGAATATCAGGAAGAAAAAGCGGAACTCCTGAGCCCCGGGAACCACGGTCTGACGGCGGCCAAAAGCCTCCTTTATATCCTCCAGGGACGCCTTACGGAAGCGGAACAACTGCTCCGCCCGTACGTAGAGAGCCCCGGCAGGTTTGATGACCGCATGTTCGCCTGGACCACCATTTACAATAATATGCTGTATTCCTGGAGTACGGCCATTGCGGCCCAGTCCCCCGGACGCGCCCTGTCCATGGCCATGACGGCCCAACGCCTGATGTCCGCTCAAACAAATCAGTGGCTGTATTACGGTGCTCTGGACCCCGAAGTCAGAAAACAACACTACTCGCGCCTCAATGAGCTCAAGATGCTCATCATGACGCTTCAGTCACGCGGAGCGGTCCCGGACACCTCCTGGCGGCAATAGTATTTTTTGGCGGCCAGCTATCAAGATTGTAGCATTTGATGATTGAACAGGATGCATCTCATGCTGAACAGATGCACCGGCAACCATCTCTGCAAACATTATTGCCAAGACAAAAAATGGACAACACATGGCGCTTGAACAGGCGGAACACATTTGCTATACTATGAAACCGTACACCGGCTGATATTAGAATTTATGCCGGAGGAGGCAACACAAAATGCCCGATAAAGAATTGAAGAAGCTGAAGGATGATCTTTGGCATTCCGCGGATATACTTCGTGCGAGCGCACACCTGGCTACCAATAAATACGGACAGCCTATCCTTGGTTTGATTTTCCTGCGTTATGCCGCCATCCTTTACAAGCAGTACAAGGAGGAAATTGAGGCTCGTTATAACAAACTCAAAGGCATCCGTATGGAAAAATCTATTAAAGAGATTTCCATCGAGGTTTGTGGTTTCTATCTGCCGCCGGAGGCATATTACGATGCCATCAACGACGCTCCTGATGATGCCAACAAAGCCACACTTGTAAAAAAGGCAATGACCGCAATCGAGGAAACCAACGATAAAATAGACGGAGTTCTGCCCAAGGAAAGTGTATGGACAGCTTGTGCCGGAGGAAGAGCCGGATCTGCTCTCCAAAATCGTTCGTGTATTTAAGGACATCCCCGAAAATATCAGCGTTGACCTTTTCGGGGAAATTTACGAATATTTCTTGGGCAATTTCGCCTTGTAGGAAGGTAAGGCCAGCGGCACCTTCTATACCCCCGCCACGGTTGTTCGATATATGGTGGAGGTTTTGCAACCAACTTCCGGCGACAAGATGTCCCTCGACCCCGCCTGCGGTTCTGGAGGTATGTTTGTCCAGGCAACTCGATATATGCACAACCACAATGCCAGAGCTACGGATATGATGAAATTCCGTTGCTACGGCGTAGAAAAAGAGCCGGACACCGTTAAGCTGGCAAAAATGAATTTACTGCTGAACAATGTGCGTGGTGAAATCACTGAGGCCAACTCCTTCTATGCCGCCCCCCTATGATGCCGTTGGCAGATTTAAAATCTTCCCACGAACTTTAATACAATGCCCTGCATACAGAAGTGCAGAAAATGGCTTAAAACAAAGGCTTTTAGCGAACTTTAATGTTCAGACGAAAGCCTTCTTTTTTGTATGCGATGATTTTGCTGATGAAACGGTCTGCGGATTTGAACCCGACCGTTGTTCTGTTTTTGATGGGTTCAAAATCAAAGTGAACCCGCAAGGAAAAATAAAAAGGTTACAGTCCATCAAAAGCAATCAAACGTAGCGTCCTTGCTGTTGGAGACACGATATCATCTGCTATCGCATCTGTTATTTCTGGGAGCACAGAAATATGAATAAAAATATCGCTGCTTTTAAGCAGCGATATTAAAAAAAGCACTTGACAAATCGCAGCGTATGTGTCACACTGATAAAGTGAGCATGATCCTATGCAGAATTTAGGTCAGTTTTTTAAAGCTAAGAGGAAATCCGCAGGACTTTCTCAAAGGACGTTAGGCAACATTAGTGGTGTCAGCGATACTACAATTCATAATATTGAAATCGGAAAAACGAAAAATCCTGGATGGGATCTCCTCTGCCAGATAGCAAAAGCACTTGAATTCCATCCGTTTGAGATTATGAAAGCCGCAGGTTATATTACGGAAGACGATATCAATCCCGCGTTTCTGATGAAAGGCTTAGATAAGCTGAACAAGAACGAGCGAGAGAGTGTTCAGCTGTTCATAGATTTTATTTTATCAAGAAGAGGCACTAATGAGATGCGAAAGGAGGACTGTAATCCATGCAATATCGGTTAGGTGAATTATTCTGCGGTCCCGGAGGCATCGCATGGGGGGCAACAAACGCAGATATAGGCAATCCGGAATATACTATCATACATCAATGGGCAAATGATTATGATGCAGACACCTGTGAAACTTACCGTTATAATATTTGTCCTGAAGCAACGCAAACAGTGTATCATGAAGACATCCGCAAATTTGATATGTCAAAGTTGGCGGAAATTGACGCATTAGCCTTCGGCTTTCCGTGCAATGATTATAGCGTTGTAGGTGAACAGAAGGGAATGAATGGCGTTTATGGACCGCTCTACTCATACGGTGTCAAAGCATTAAAGAGGTTTAGACCGTTATGGTTTCTTGCGGAAAATGTCGGAGGCTTGCGTAACGCCAACGAAGGGAAGGCATTCACGAAAATTTTATCTGAATTAAGAAATGCTGGCTATGTCATTACGCCTCACCTTTATAAATTTGAAGAATATGGCATTCCACAGGCTCGGCACAGAATTATCATTATCGGTATCCGAAACGACCTCGACTTTACTTATCGAGTACCATCGACTGCTCCATATGCCGGTATTGACAACTCTTGCCGAACAGCGATTGAAGTGCCGCCTATTGCTGGAGATGCGCTTAACAATGAGCGAACTAAGCAGTCACCGATGGTGGTGAAAAGATTAAATCACATTCTCCCTGGACAGAATGCGTTTACAGCAGATTTGCCGGAAGAACTCCAGCTGAACATAAAAGGCGCGCGCATCAGTCAAATTTACAAGAGGCTTGATCCTGATAAACCGTCTTATACAGTCACAGGAAGCGGCGGCGGCGGAACACATATTTACCATTGGGAAGAACCCAGAGCGCTAACAAACCGCGAAAGGGCACGACTTCAAACGTTCCCTGATGATTATGAGTTCATAGGAAGCAAAGAAAGTGTGCGCAAACAGATAGGAATGGCAGTTCCGTGTCGAGGAGCTAAGATTATTTTTGAGGCTGTCTTGAAAACCTTTGCCGGAATACCATACGAATTTACCGAACCAAATATTAACGAGTAAAATAAAAAGCCAGACACATCCTTTGTGAATATAGTCTGGCTTTTTATTTATTTCTCGATAATTTTGTTGTACAGAGCATCAAGTTCTTTATCTCTCATGTTCTTCTTTAATTGACACTCCCAGATGATCAGAACCTTCCAACCTTGTTCGGCAAGAAGCGCATAATTCTCCTTATCTCTTTTTACATTATTCTCTATTTTACTTCGCCAGTACGAGATGTTTGTTGATGGCCATACGAATCTGCAACAACCATGGTGATGCCAGAAGCAACCATTCACAAATACAACGGTTTTATATTTTTTGAAAACAAGATCTGGTGTACCCAGCAATTGGCGGACGTTTTTACGATATCTCAATCCACGCGAAAACAAATATTTACCCACCATGATTTCAGGCTTTGTGTTCTGGCTACGGATATGAGACATATTCATGCTCCGCATTTCTTTAGAATGTTTGTCAGCCATAGTTATGTTCCTTTATGAACAGAGAAATCAAGGAAAAACACCTCATCGTCTATCTTATAAAAGGTCACATCTGTTCGGCCATAATTTATCAAATCCTGCTTTGTAACATATGCGCCGTTTGCAAGACCGAGACGATTTCTAAAATACTCTCCGAGCTGAGCATTACTTAAAGGAGTCGTTATAGCTTTATTGCCCTGTTGTTCAACACGCAGAACCAGCGTGTGTCCATCATCAGTTCTTGCCGTAAAATGCTGCTTGTTGAGTGGGAAAAACCCGTTCTTTGCGATAGAACTTGGCACCGGTATATATGCCTGGTTCTTATTTCGTTTGTTCCTCTGCCCCCAATTCAGACCAGATTTTTCACCCGTCTCTCCATTCCTTGAAAGCAACGGAAGTGTTGCTTTGACTATTCCTTCTCCTGAAAGTGTTAATTTTCCTTCGTCATCAAGGATATCGTGCTTCCCATGCAGTACAATATGCTCTTCAACTTCGCTGTGATTGCAAAAAATGGATTTTTCCTCTATTTCGTTGAAATAATCAAGCGCATCAGATGGATCACAGTTTTCTACAAGTTCCATCCGGCCCGAAAGAAATGCACTTTGCATAAAATCAGCAGAACCAGTGAATGCAAGGATTGGAGCATCCTGTTTCGTCCATATATACAAATTTGCGTGGACTGGAACCTCGGAATCATATACATAACTGCATTGAAAGCGAGACATACTGTTCCCATAATTTTTGCCGTGCAGTGCCTTAAAGCCTTCATGAACGGAAAGGCTTATTCCATCATAGGATGTCATTCCTACCACAAGCCTGATGTCAATAGGACGAAGATGGCGGTCATGCTGACTTTTTATAAGCCAAGAAGCCATATTTGGTGAAGCATAGCCAGAAAGAATCAATAACGCATCTGCGCCATCATCAATAGGAGAAAACAGCAATCGCTGTGTCAAGTTGTGACTTATCATCAGAATTCCTCCCGTCAATCAGATTCATCTCTGTTTTCCAAGACATCATAATACATGATGCCTGATGGCAGTTTAATGTTTGGAATCCATAAGGGCTTTCCTCCCCATCCTTTATTTCCAGTTACCTGGTACATGGTCAAGACTGTTATATCGGCAAACCTTCCTCCGAGATTCCAATCGTTAGGCGACAGTAACGCACCGGTTCCTTGGGCAACATTTCTATTACGCCTGACAATGAGAATTCCCTGTGCAGTCGGATGCTCTGCAAGTATGGTATTCATCACCGACTGAAAAGCATCAATCTTGAAATCCGGACTTGAAATGATATGCGAAAGAATATCTTTTATCAATCTCAAGCTGACTTGATAGAAAGTCTCCTCATCTGTAAATGGCGCAAGCATCCTGGAGATATCCTCGATTGAGTCGTTATCGGGATAAAACGGATAATAGTTAGTTCCTCCGGATAGAATTTCTACATGGTCGTTGTCCAGAACATTTTTTCTTGTAGGATTCAGACCTTCTGGATAATAGAGCTTCACATCCTCTATTCCACGTTCAACCTGTGAAATAATAGAATTGTTTGTAGCATTAATATCAGAAAACAGTTTATACAGGCGTTCATCGATGTAAACCATCATCATTCCCGAATCTCTGTCATAGCCAAACATTCGGCTATGCTGCCACATAGTATCAGCCTGCGGCTTCTTGCTTGTTCGTGTGTAATAAATAGTTTGAAGGCTTGGGAAAGTAACTCCTCTGCCCAGCGTATTTCCGCCAATCACAAAATTGCAACCTTCGGAGTATTCCGTACTATCAATGTCTGATTTGCCGTTCATCACGAGGACTTTTATCGCATCGCTAAGCAATAAATCCTTTGCTTTAGCAAACAGCTCATTAAAAGAAATCTTTCTACTTTTTACAGGTTCAAAAGAGTCATACTGTATTTTTAGCTCCGACTGAAATCCGCCATCTATATTAGCAATACACCAGGCGAGTTCCTTTGACACATCTTCGGCAAATCGTTTGTGTGCAGATACACGGACACTTGGGTGAAAAAGGCAATTTGAAACTTTGCCTCCCGCACACAGAATCTGTGAAGAGACAGCAAGATGTCTTACAACGACTGACCTTGTCGGATGCTCCATTGTATCTAAATATGATACGCACTGCGGCTTTCCTGTGGCGGGGAAGAAGAAGTCTCCACCAAGATATGCATCTCCTGGCTGAAAATAATAAGTAAAATAGGGATGCCATCCAGAGACTATTGTTTGCAGAAAAATAGCCTGCGGAGTACCCGTAACCTGCAAATACAGACTACTGGAGGCACCGTTTTTGATAATATCAAGGTATCGATTAATTGATGATTGACGATCTTTATTAACTAATGTGTTAAGTGAAGCGGCATCAGCCTCGTCATCAATTACAAAAAGCGGATTTCCTTTCATAAAACCCGTAGAGTTTAGAATATTTGCCCAAAGTTTCAGAATGCGCACATTTTTCTTGAGCACAATTATTGCAGGCTGAATCAAACTATTGTTGGTAAAAAGACCAGCATCATTTTCACCGCATATACAAAAACCATCGAGATCAGACCTCACACGATCCAAGGTTTGCTGTTGAAGAACTACATTATCCGTGGTTAAAAGCACAAAAGCCGGAAAGCCTAAATCAGCCGCTTTGCACATTATCCCAAACATCTGACCAGTTTTTCCAGACTGCACGTTACCGAACAAAAGACCAATCTGGTGATCAGAAAAGGAAAATGTTTTGATATAGCGATTCCCAACATCTTCCGAAGTTTTAAGAATGGATTCTGCGAGCTTTTCGTTTCCGCGGCTTGCAATTTTATTCAGATAAGTCTTTAAATACTCCATATCTGTCACCTCTGCTCTTCGTCATTATTTCCGATAAACGACAACATCCATACATCAAGAGGAGTGCCGTCCTTATCCAGAGCGGTTTGTCCAGTTTTCTCAAACAAAAGCCTGTCGCATCCATATTCGTCCAGCATCTCTTCTGTAATCATTCCAACTCGGTTAACATCCTCAGCGGTGTTATTTATAGGTTTGACGATGCCAGCAGCAACAAGACGGCCCTTGAGCCATCTGCCCATTATCAATTCGTCACCAACAGCACTAAACTGCTTATTATTATCACTCGTAGTGTGTGCTTTGAACCAGTAACCATCGTCTGTTACCACAAAGAAGGGTTTATTCTTTTCGGGATAACCTTCCATGTGGTACACTTCTGCACCTACTGTTAGCTGTGTTTCAAACCAATCACGAGACTTGCGCTTGCTCCTTGGCGCGGCGTAGCAGACATTGATGTTTGATTTAGTGAAATGCTTTCCGTCATCCATATGCCGTTCTTCAGCTTTCGGCACTTTCAGCTGAAGGAAAAACGATACATTGGCCTGGCACTGCTTGTAAAAATCGACATTTGACTGAGGGACGGAGGTCACAAGCTCGATACCGTTAAGAGCCGTGTTCTTTTCACGAATAAGCGGCATATCATGTACCTCCGCAATATTCGAAGAAATAATCGGCTGATTTAGTTTTTCTATGTGGGCGGCAATTTCCGACACCTCATTTGTGTCTGTCGTAATAGCGGAAAGTTCATATTGCCTTCGGTTTGTTGCTTCGAGTTTGATTGCACCAAGGTTAGCTGATCCGATAATTGCTGAGATGGGCTTACCGTCCTTGTAAAAGCAGTAAACTTTCCCATGGTATTTAAATGTTTTTACTATGCGAATTTCACCGATTCCATCATCGCGCCACTTCTGATTTAATTTGAGGGCTATGTGATATGCACTTTCCGGCATTCCCTCAATGTAATACATCCCGATTATTAGACGAATATTCTTGATGTCCGCCTTAATCACCATGCGTTCCAGTTCGGTAATAGATGCTGCAGATGTATAACCAACCGCAATGTCAACACGGTCAGCCAGCAACATTTGCTGATTAAAGCTGTCTATGATAGTGTTCTGACCGTTTTTTGTAGCAAGAGGCAATATATTTGAATATAAAAAATTCATGTGAATTATCCTTTCAGTCTTTCACCGTTTCCATGATATCCTCCAATGTACAGTCCAGGGACTCACATATTTTTAAGAGAACATCAGTCGTGATATTATCTCCTTTTCCCAACTTGGCGATTGAAGCGGAACTGACACCGCTGACCTCTTTTAGGTCGTGTTTGTTCATTCCTTTGTCAATCAACATTTTCCACAGCTTGTTGTAACTGATGCGCATTTTAAACCTCCTCCATAATTTCTCTTGTTTATATGGTTCACACATCTTTATGTAGTGCTGTTCCTGTTTCATGAGCTTGAATATCATGGCATTCCCGGATGTCCATGCAGTCGTCCACATGGTACATACCGTCATTGATTCCTACCGAACCCGCACTGATGTACGAGAGCATCGAAGAGGCAAGCTGGATTATGTCATGGCAAACCCGCCTTTCAATGTGGATGAAGTGGTGTATGAGCGTGTGAAGGACGATGCCCGTTTCAACACCTACGACATTCCGAAGAATAAATCCAAGTCCACCAAAAAGGCAAGTGATAAAAAGGAAACGGTGCCGAATACCAACTACCTGTGGATTTCCTATTTTGCCTCCGCCTTGAAGGACAACGGCAAGGCTACCCTCGTTATGGCGAACTCCACCTCCGATGCCGAGAACAGCAAATATGACATCCGTAAAAAAATGATTGAGGAAGGCATCATCAGCCAAATGGTAACGCTACCCTCCAATATGTTCTTCTCGGTGACGCTACCTGCCACCCTGTGGTTCTTTTACAAAGCAAAGGCACACACCGCCAAAAAATATGAAATTCTGTTTGTAGATGCCAGAAATGCGTTCACGCAGATCGACATCCCAACAAGCCTTGCGGTATCATCGTGGACTATGTGAATGTGTTTAAGTACATGAAAAAGGCACTTTCCGATTATGCCGTTCCCGATGATGAAACTCTTATGCCAGCGAAAATGTGGATGAACTGATTGATCTGCTCAACTCCTGCATTAATGAGGGAGATGCATTTTTGCAGACGCTTGGCGTGTCCCTGGACAGCATTCTTGGGGAAAGCAGTACATTCGATAAACTTGATGCCTTCCGCAGCGCATACGATACAGTGGTCGCAAATGACGAAAGCAAGGATAAATTTAAGGTTATCACAAATAAGATGATTAACCTATACGAAGCATCCAAGCCGGAAATCTTTGAGCGCCATTGGGATAATGAGAAATTCTCACCCCTTGCCTATATCCACGGCCTGCTGCATAACAAGATTGATGATGAGAAAATCCAGCGTGCCAGAAATCGCATGACTACCGTCCTTGACAGCAGCGTTACCTCTGCTACGGCGGAGGACAAGCAGAGGGAATATGCCATCCACGGCACGAAGGTGATTGACCTCTCCAAAATCAATGTGGATGAACTGCGGGCAGAAATCAAGAAAGCCGTTTATAAAGCAGTGGAAATTGATGACCTCAAGGCATTCATGGAAACGGCTTTGCAGAAGATGATCAGCCGGAACTGTACCCGTCAGAAGTTTTCACAGCGGTTTAAGGGCATTATTGACCGTTATAACGCAGGTGGCTCGGAAAATGAGGATTATTACGAGCAACTTGTAAAACTGCTTGAGGAAATGCAGAAGGAGCAGGAGCGCCCCAAGGCGGAAGGCCTGTCCGAAGAGGAACTGGAAGTTTATGACCTGCTCGTCCGTGGTAAAAAACTGACACAGGAAGAGGAGCAAAAAGTCAAACTGGCTGCGAAAAATCTGTTCAAGAAACTGACAGAGGAGAAAACCGAATTGCTCGTTGTGGACTGGTACAAGGATGACCAACCAAGAATGAAGGTGAAATCCGCCATTGAGTATGCCTTGAATGAGGATTTGCCGGATAGCTATGACAAGGATTCCTTTGATGCCAAAACCAACCTTTTGCTCAATCACTTTATAGATATGGCAATCCAAGGCTATGGATGGATTGCTGCATAGTACAAACAGAAAAAGTCCACACTCAAGGTTTTATCCTTTGGCGTGGTCTTTACTTCTGTTGCCGCCCGAAGAAAATCGGTTAAAAATCAGTTTTTTGCGCTCATCCCTAACCGCAACTCCCTTTATTCGGTTTCTTTTTTACCGGATTCCATGTCAGCTTATTCATCCAGGAAACACAGTGCGGACTGCAGCTAGAAAGACGGAAAGCCGACAGTTGGCGCAGCAAAGCCGTACAGGCGTTACACTGGAATTTTAAGCGGCTTCAGCCTCCTTCCTCCGGAAACGACCGTCTCTCCGGAACAGAATTGTTTATTTCTTTTCCCCCAACCGCGAACCGCCTTTGTTTGCGGCCCCGTAAGGCGCATGTCCCGACGCGGCTCAACAGAGAAAAACTTTCCCGGCTCTATTCCTTTATCAAATCTTTTTGCATGAACATAACCATCAAACGAATTTATGACCCAAAGGCCCCCGGAGACGGCTACCGCGTTCTGGTGGACCGGCTCTGGCCCCGCGGCATTTCCAAGGAAAAAGCTTCCTGGGACGAGTGGCTGAAGAACATCGCTCCATCCACGGCGCTCCGCCAGTGGTTTGCCCATGATCCAGTCAAATGGGACGCATTCCGCAAAAAGTACGACGAAGAGCTGGATGAGAACGGAGAAGCCGTCTCCCATCTGCTCCAGCTGGGGCAGAAAGGGAAGGTTACGCTGCTGTACTCCGCCAAAAATACGGAGCACAATGAAGCTGCGGCTTTGAGAGATTACCTTCTGCAGCGGTCCGCTTCATAAGCAGAAGCATCTTTTGCACAAGCTCCATCCGCAAGATCCAAATGCTGTCACGGGAACCTATGATAGGGCAGGCTTTCTTCTCTCGTTCATGAATAAGCGAAGAAAATGGAAAGGAGGTGAATACAACATGGCCAGCAGTTCCCACATGGGCGGAAGTCACAAGGGCAGTTCCAAAAAACGCTCTGTGACCACCACCAGCAAAACCGGGCGGCGCGTTAAACGCGATGCTTCAACCGGGCAGTTTATGAGCGATAAAAGCTCAGGCTCCAAGGAAAAACATTAATGTCCGCGAGTTTTCCGCCTGATTCAGGATCCGGACCGGAGTCCGGATCCTTTTTTTATCTTTCTCCGTACCCGGAACAAGAGGCAGGCTTTTGCCATCAACGCAGGCCCAATTCTTCAAAAGCCCGAAGGCCAAGCGCTTCAGGAGCTTTCCGGTCTCCGCGCACCACAACGGCGAAAGGCTCTTCCCTGCCCGGAGCATAATACGCGGCCCGCAAAACCAGTTCCTCTCCATCCAGATGGGCGTAAACACCCACAGGCGTAGAACAGTTCGCACCCAGACGCACCAGGAAAGCCCGTTCCGCCAGCGCACAGGCAAAAGCTTCCGGATCATTGATTCCTTTCAGCATTTCCTCCGTCTCCCTGTCCGAGGAACGGCATTCCATTCCAACAATGCCCTGCCCCACGGCAGGAATAAAAACTTCCACCGGCAGGGAACGCATGTAAAGTTTTCTTCCCTCCACAAGGGTTTCCGGAGCGTACAGCCCCAGGCGCTCCAAACCGGCCCTGGCCAGAATCACGGCATCCCAACCGGGTTGTTCCACCAGTTTTCCCAAACGCGTGGGCACATTCCCCCTCAGGTTTTCAAATCTCAGGCCGGAGCCCCAGTACGTGCGCGCCATCAGGCGGCGGCGCACGCTTCCGGTAGCCAGTGTTCCTGAACCGTTCCAGTCCGGTTCCTTCGTAATGAGCACATCCTCCACGGCGGCACGGGGCAGAACGGCGGCCAGCGTGAAGCCGGAAGCAAGCTCGCTCGGCACATCCTTAAGGCTGTGCACCGCGACGTCAATGCGGCCAGACCGGAGAGCGGTTTCCAGTTCCTTAATGAAGATTCCCTTGTCCACCATGCCGGAAACGCGGGCCACATCCGCCAGAGGGACATCCGTGCGGCGATCGCCGATGGTATGGATGATTTCACGGCGCACGTCCAGTTCCGGGTAACGGAGGGAAAGGGCAGCACGGACCATGTCCGCCTGGGCCAGGGCCAGGGCGCTCCCGCGGGTGCCGATGATGAGGGTATTTTTACTGGTCATAAAGAGCGGAATCCGGGAAATATCTGGAAATGCTGTCACGGATGATGGCCTCGCACCGGGAGACCTCCTGCTCCCGGCTGCGCTTGGCTTCATCCGCCAGCTGGGTGAGGGTGTCAATGTCGTAGAGATACACTTCCTCAATATCCGCCACGTCTGGAGAGATGTTGCGCGGCACGGAAATATCAATCAAAAAGAGGGAGCGGTATTTACGGGAGGCGCGCAAAGGCAGCAGCGTTTCCCGGGTGATGATGCAGTGGGGGGCAGCGGTGGCGGCCACCACCACGTCAATATCCCTGAGATAGTTTCCCCACACGTCATACCGGATAGCCTGGCCGCCGATCATGCCCGCCAGCTCCACCGCACGGTCAAAAGAGCGGTTGGCCACATAAATGCCCTCAGCACCCCGGGCATGCAGGGCGCGCCCCGTAACGCGGCTCATCTCGCCCGCCCCCAGAATAAGGACGCGGGTGCCGGAAAGGTCTCCGAAAATTTGTTCCGCCAGCTCCACAGCCACAGATCCCACGGAGGTAGCCCCGGCATGAATCTGGCTTTCCGTCCGCACTTTTTTACCGATCGTGAAGGCTTTCTGAAAGGTCTTGTTGGCGCAGGCCGCAGTTACTCCGGCATCCAAAGCCGTCTGGTAGGCCGTTTTTACCTGGCCGAAAATTTCCGTTTCCCCCAGCACCATGGAATCCAGGCCGCTCAACACGCGACACAGATGCCCTAAAGCCTCTTCTCCCTGATGGCTGTAAAAATAGGAAGCCATATCCAGTTCCCCGCGTCCGTCTCCCAGGAAATGGGACAGAATATGCTCCTGCGCATTTTCCGGAGCATTGGACCAATAGTAGATTTCCATGCGGTTGCATGTGGAAAGCACAACGCACTGATCCACTTCAGGAAGGGAGCGGATGCGCCTTCCCTCCTCCCGGAGCTTATGGGCCGGCACGGCAAACCGCTCCCGTATTTCCACAGGGGCGGTCCGGTGATTCAAGCCTAAACAAACCATTCTCATCAGCTTACCAAGAAAATGCTCATGGATGCAATAAAGAGGACCACGCAACAGCACGCCAACATCCGTCCCGGCATGCCGCGGCGGTAAATAAACCACAGCAGGACGCTGTAGCCTGCCGTGAGAAGAGAGACAATGGAGGTCTTGGCTGCATTGATGGGGAGATGCCCCCGCCATCCGAGCCATTCCCCGAGCAGAAGAAGGAGGAATGCCACAAGAATCAGGCGCTTCATGCTGGCTTCCAGTGTACGGATGGGAGGAAGCATACGGCAGGTACCGGGAATCCGGCGGCTTTTGAGACATTCATTCTGCATGCAGAACGCCGCTCCCGCAGCAGCAGCCAGGCCGCCGGCTCCGTAGGACATCATGGCTATACCCACGTGCGCCGTCACCCAGAAGTCATGCGTGCCCTGCACGTCCGCGCCGGCACGGCCTATCAGCAGAGAGAGAGCCGTCAGCACGGCAATAGCCGGAGCCGTAAAGATGCCAAGCATGGACATTCGGTAAGCACGTCCCAGCATCAGATAAAAGAGGTTGATGCTCCAGGAAAGAAAGAAAAGCACCTCCGAAGCGCCGCGGATGGGGCACATTCCCGTCTGGTACGCTTTGACGCATAGCGCCCCTGTCTGGAGAACAAAGAGGCACGCCATCCAAAGATGGGCATATAAAAACCGTTGTCCGGAAGCCAGCAGGCGCCATCCCAGCCCTGTGAAAGCCAGGGAGAGGATGAGAGAGGCAATGGCCCACCAGTTATCGTTCATAAATCCGGCGCGGAAATGGTTCAGGAACGCAGATCGCGTTCAATGACGGCGTATGCCTGGTGGTTATGAATAGATTCAAAATTTTCCGCTTCCACCCGGTACCAGCTGAAGGCGGAATGACTCTGCGTTTTCAACGCCACGTTGCGCACCAGGTCTTCCACAAAGACAGGGTTTTCGTAAGCCTTTTCCGTCACCCATTTTTCATCCGGCCTTTTCAGCACACTGAACAGGGAACAGCTCGCGCAGGATTCCACCAGATCAATCAGGTCTTCAATCCAGACGGGCCTGGAGGCGAAACGCACGGAATAAGTAACCAGCCCGCGCTGGTTGTGGGCTCCGTAAGAACTCATAGCTTTGGAACAAGGGCAGAGCGTCGTCACGGGGACGATGACTGTCAGTTTGAAATCAGCCAGTTTGTTGTTCGCTTCCGCCTCCATCTCAAACCGGACGACGTAATCCATAAGCCCTTCAATTCCGGTCACAGGAGCCTTTTTGGAGCGGAAAAACGGGAATTCCATTTCCACATGGGAACGGCGGGCGGACAGGCGGCGAAGCAGTTCCCGCGGAATAGCCAAGGCCGTATGCACATCCAGCAAGGGACCATGCTGGTGCAACGCCTCCACAAAACGGCTCATATGGGTGCCCTTGAATTCTTCCGGCAAATCCACCGCCAGAGAAACCGTCGCCACGGTGGACTGGATGCGGTTGAGCTTGTCCTGTATCTGGATGGGGAAGCGCAGCCCTTTAACGCCCACCCGGTCAATGGAAATATTGCGCGTATCCGCCTCGGACTGGGTATCTTTCAGTTCCTGCATGGGGAAAGAGAATGATGGGTGGAAATAAAGCGGGAGTCTGCCCTGTTACCGGACAAACTCCCGCCTGCAAAGACAATTCTACCGAAAGAGATTTTCCTTGGGGCTTGTTACGGCAGAAGGTTGATGGAACGGGCCCGCTTGATTTCACGGGTTACCTTGCGGTGCATTTTAGCGGACAGCCCAGTCACACGGCGGGGAAGAATTTTGCCGGTTTCAGAGGTGAACTTGGACAGGAAATCAGGGTTGAGCAGGTTGACCTGATCCATCGGGATGTCGAGACGACGGCGCGGCATCTGACGATTGCACGTGCGGAAACGAATACGGCGTTCTACAGTCTTGGGTTCAGTGGACATAATAATGAAAATAATCGATAAGCTGAACGCGGTTAGCGCATTTCACGATGAAGCGTGCGACGCTTCAGGAAAGGATTGTACTTAATCTTTTCCAGGCGGCCGGGAGTACGCAGGCTTTTTTTATTGCGCGTGGTGACGTAGCGGGACGTAGGCTTTCCTTCGGCTTTGGCCTCGGTGCATTCGAGGATGATGATGTCTCTTGGCATGATGAAAATGTGTTACGGGGGAGGATTTATACACTATTCTTCGTCATCGTCAAGAGAAACAGATAAATCTACATCATTTTGTCCTCCCGCAAAGCCCAGGGCCACTCTGGGGCGGAACCTGGCATTCTGGCCTTTTTCCTTTTCCCACTGGGCCTGGCATTCCACAGTAAGCCGCGCAAAGGGGATGGCCTCCAGGCGCAGAATGGGAATGACTTTGTATGACATTTCGCAGATGCCATATGTTCCGCTGTCAATGCGGGCAAGCGCCTGTTCGATTTCATACAGGCCGTCCTGCTCCTTGGAAAGCAGGCTGAGCGCAAAATCACGGTCATAGGCGTCGCTGCCGGCATCCGCCTGGTGCTCCCCGGAGCCGGAAGCCTCACTGCCTTCCGGATGATTCCGGAGAGTGTCGCGGGCCACGCCGCTCATGCTGTCCAAAGCCCTGTCGCGCAAGTCCATCAGATGCTGACGCTGCATCTGCACGAAGGGCTCCCATTCAGGATTGGCGGCCAGTTCCGCCTTGGCGGCGGCAATGGCTTCCGCCTGTTCGTCCGTCAATTCATTTTTTGCGGGAGCCGGAACCGGGGCAACGGGAGCGGAAGCGATTTTTTTAACCGGAGCTTTTTTGACCGTTTTCGGCGCCGGCTTTTTTTCCACCTCAACCGCGGCGGAGGCGTTGCTCTTGGCGGGGCTGGCGGCTTTTTCCGGTTCAGACGCCTTTTTCCTGCAGCACTTCTTCTTGGCGGGAGCCTCCAGGTCTACAGCGGTCTTGCAACCGGACTTCCCGCAGGTCTTTTTCTTGGGAGCCGGAACTTCCTTGGCGACGGTCTTGCTATTGGTTTTCTTGGGAGTAGGCATAGGAGGTATCTCTATGGGCTGAGGTTGACAATATTTCACGAACAGAGGGCGGAACCAGCCCCGCTGACTAGACTATGAGACATTACAAACGCCCAAATGTTCATTCAAGAAAATTCAGCTGTGAAACAAGTCATTTTTCCCCTTCCCGCACCCGTTATTTTCCTGTCGGGATTTTAGGGGAAACATACCTCTTTTAACCTTTTCAACGCCCGGTAAAATTCTATATTGGCATTATATGACAGCTTCAACCATTCCCTCCATCGGCATTGACTTCGGAGGCACCTCCATCAAAATGGGGGTCGTCAAGGGCGCGGAAGTAATCGCCCACGCTCCTTCGATAGCCACTCAGGAATACGGCAATCCCGATCAACTGATTGAAGCCATAGCCCAGTTCGTGAATATGCTGCGGCTGAACCACCCGGAAGTGCAGGCCATCGGCATGGGAATGCCGGGGTTCGTCAATTTTTACCAGGGGACCGTTTACACGCTTACCAACGTTCCCGGCTGGAACAACGTTCCGGTAAAGGACATGCTCCAGGCGGCCTGCGGACTGCCCGTATACGTGGAAAACGACGCCAACTGCATGGCTTATGCGGAATGGAAGCTGGGCGCCGGAAAAGGAAAAAGGCATCTGGTCTGCCTGACCCTCGGCACCGGCGTCGGCAGCGGCCTGATCGTGAACGGAGAACTTCTGCGCGGGGCTACCTGCTCCGCCGGGGAGCTGGGGCAGACGAGCATCGACTACCGGGGGCGCCTGGGCCATTACGGCAACCGCGGCTCCCTGGAGGATTATGTGGGCAACCGGGAAATAGCTGCGGATGCCCGCACGCTTTACGCCAGCCACGGCATTGACAAGGCCATTGTGGACTGCAACCCCATCGCTTTGGAACGGGCCGCGTTGGCGGGTGATGAAGTGGCTGAACAAGTATGGCGGGACCTGGCCGTAAAACTCTCCTGCGCCCTGATGAATTGCTGCTATCTCCTGAATCCGGAAGCCATCATCATCGGCGGGGGCGTGGCCAAGGCCAGAACCCTGCTTTTCCAGCCCCTTCAGGAAATCATGAAAGCCCAGCTCGCCGCCCCTCTGGTGGAATACCTTGAAATCCTTCCCGCCCAGTTCGGTACGGAAGCGGGTATCCTGGGGGCCGCCCATCTGGCTCTCAACACCCACTTCGGAGAAACATTCCGGCCCTGATCTCGTGTCTTCCTCCCAAATACTCAAACTCGCCTGCAAACTGGAATTGACGGCGGAACAGGAACGGGATTTTCTGGACGCCATGCAGGCCGGGGACCGTTCCAGAAGTGCGCTGGTCATCACTCCGAAGGCTCCGAAAAGCTACCGGCCGCCCCTGCCGGCAGAAAACACGCCGCAGGAATGGGGGCATCCCTCTATCCTGGCGCTCCCTCCGGGAGAGGCGGAAACCAAACCCGGCTCCCTGCCGGACTACGAACGCGGCTATTACTATCCCCTGGATCTCTCATCCGTCTGGGAAACAGCCCCTCTGGCGCATCTTCCGTTTCGTCCGGAACGCTGCCTGGACATGTGCGCAGCTCCGGGAGGAAAAAGCATTCTGGCGCAGACGCGGGTATCTCCGCAGGAGCATGTTTCCAATGAGGTGCATCCGAAGCGCCTGGGCATCCTGCGCCATAACCTGCTTCGCTGCGGCTTCACCAATTTGTACACCCAGCGCCTGCGCCCGGACCAGTGGGCGGAACTGGCCCCCGGCTGTTTCGATCTTATCCTGGCGGATGCCCCGTGCAGCGGACAGTCCCTGCTGGCTAAAGGAATTCCCAATCCCGGCTGTTTCAATTCCTCCGTCACCGGAGGCAACGCCAAGCGGCAGCGGGGCATTTTACTGGCCGCCCTCCAGTGCCTGGCTCCCGGCGGTTTCCTGCTGTACACCACATGCACCTACGCTCCGGAGGAAAATGAACGCAATGTCCTGTACCTCCTAAAGCGCCATCCGGACCTTCACACCGTAACCGTACCGGAGCTGGAGCATTTCCGTTCCTCCCTGACGCAGGAAGCCTGCTACCGGCTCATGCCCTTCCACGGAGCAGGAGCGGGAGGGTTCACCTGCCTGTTGCGCAAGGATGGAGACCATTCGCGCCCTCTTTCCCTGCCGGATGAATTGAAGGCATGGCCCATTCACGCCATGAATTGCTGAAAAAAAGATGAAGATAGGCATTTTTTCCGACTTGCACGACCGCACAGACCATCTGGAACCAGCCATGCACCGGATGCGCCTGCTGGGCTGCGGGCATTTCATCTTCCTGGGCGACTGCACCACCCCGGAGAGTTTCCGGCGCCTGATTGAACTGACGGAGGATTTTCCTCTGGACGCCGTTCCGGGCAACAATGACTATGATGTGGAAATCATGCGGCGGATGGCCGCCGGTTCCCCGGCGGCGCGCCTGCATCCGGAACATGCCCTTATCACCCGGTACGGCATGAAATTTTCCCTTTCCCATTACCCCAAATACGCCCTGCGGGAAGCGCGCAACGGAGGCGCCGACGTCGCCCTGTACGGCCACACCCACCAGGCCGTGAGCGAAAAATACGGCAGCTGCCTGCTGGCCAATCCCGGAGAACTCCAGGGCAGAACCGGGCACATCGGCTTCGGCGTTCTGGATACGGAAACCCGCACCATCAACCTGCATACCCTGGATTTTCACGAGCCATGAACACGCTGGACGTCTGCTGCGCCCTGATTGAACTGCCCACCGCCCGGGGCCCCCTCCTTCTGGGCGCTAAAAAGAAAACGGGGCAGTCCAACGGGCTTCTTTACGAATTCCCGGGCGGGAAAGTGGAACCCGGAGAAAACGCCCGGAATGCCGTCATACGGGAAATACGGGAAGAACTGGGATGCGCCGTTGTCCCCGTCCGCAGGCTCACCCCTGTACGGCACCAGGAGCCTAAACGCGTTATCCGCCTCATCCCTTTTTGTGCCGTCTGGAACATTGCTCCCTGCCCCGCCCCCTGGAACATGAAAACCTGGGGTTCTTCTCCCGCAGTACGCTGGAAGAACTGCCCTGGGCGCCTGCGGACCGCCTTGTGTTAACGGAATGGCTGGAAAAACACCGCTGAAAGCGCATTCCCTTCAAAATCAGCCGTTCCGAGGAAAAGTCCCCGCCCATGTCTGAAAAGATTGCAAAAACACCTTGGAACATTTTCTTCCATGAGGTATACAAGGCGGTGGCTGCTGCACTCGTCATTACCTGGCAAAGTGGCCCGGACCGATATTACAACCTAATGGGGGCAGCCCCGACGCAGGGCTGACTACGTCCTATACCGGAAAAGTCAAAACAGCGGCGGAAGTCCCCGCTCTATTGAGGCACGGGAACGTGGCTCACAGCCAGAGACGGTGCAGCGGTGTCTTTCCTTTTTCTCTGCAGAACAGCCGGGATTCTCCCCCCCTTTGGAGCAATACTCCCGGCCGTCAGATTTAACCGCCTTTTCCCGCTCTTTTCACTCCGCAGCATTTGCAGACACGGAGAAGCCATGTCTCAAGATTGAATGCGGGCGGAGGCAACTGCCTCCTTCAGATATTTCGGGAGCTTCCATTCCCGTTCTTTCCGTCTCACTGGACGAGAAAGAAAAAGGGCAAAGAACGCAATATTATTAGTTAATAAACAGCAACTGTTAACAAACATAATAATCCCTTAGACATTTCCGGAAATCATGATAGGATCACGCTCTGTTGCGGAAAAGTTTTTAACATCCGTGCAACTTTTTCATTATTGCGAAGTATAATATAGTCGTGAAGGGATTCATCAAACTCATCATTGTCATTGCCGTTCTCGGAGGCCTCTGGGTTGCCTGGGAACAGTGGAAAGGAAATGAAGCCATCCAGGTGGACTATCAGACAGAGCCCCTTGAAAAGGGAGACCTGATGATCACCATTGAAGCGACCGGCGTCACGGAGCCTGATGAACTGGTAGACGTGGGCGCCCAGGTCAGCGGAATCATCATGGAGTTCGGCAAGGACCTGAACGGCAAGGTGGTGGATTATTCCAGCCCTGTAAAGGCCGGTCAAATACTCGCGGAAATCGACAAACTTCCCGTGCAGCTGGACGTTCAGAGGGCGGAAGCCTCCAAAGCGCAGGCCATTGCCGGCATCGCCCGCGCCAAGGCGGACATTCAGCAGGCCAAAGCCAAGCACCAGCAGGCCAGACTGGACCGGGAACGCGCGGAAAAACTGGGGCCGGGGGATGCCCTGTCCAAATCCAGCTACGACCAGTATATTGCGGATGAAGAAACCGCCCGCGCCAACGTAGCCGTGGCGGAAGCCTCCCTGCAGGAAGCGGAAGCCTCCCTGAAACAGGCGGAAGCCGCGCTGAAAAAGGAAATGCGCAACCTGGAATACACCACCATCAAGTCCCCCGTGGATGGCGTCGTGGTCAAACGCCTGGTCAACATAGGCCAAACGGTGGTTTCCAGCATGAGCGCCTCCAGCCTGTTTTACATCGCTACAGACCTTTCCAAGCTGAAAATCTGGGCTGCCGTGAACGAGGCGGACATCGGCAGCATTCGCAAGGGGCAGGAGGTACTGTTCACCGTAGACGCTTTCGCCGGCCGCAAATTCAAGGGAACGGTGGACAAGATACGGCTGGACGCAACCATGACGTCCAATGTAGTCACTTACATCGTGGACATTGATGTTCCCAATCCGGACAAGCTTCTTATCCCTTATCTGACGGCAAATGTCCAATTCGTGGTGGAAGACATACGAAACGCCTTCCTCGTTTCCAATGCGGCCCTCCGCTTCCGCCCGGAAACAGAACTGGTCAGCGCTGAACAAAAAGCGGCTTTTGACCGGATGCAGCCGGAACTGGCCGCTCCCGTCCGGGACGGTCAGAAGAAAAAAGCCGTGGTTTGGGAATTGCGGGACAATCTTCTTTATCCCCACCTGGTCACCAAAGGGGAAAGCAACGGCATGCTGACGGCCATTGCGGGAGAAACGCTCCGGGAAGGAATGAAAATCGTTTCCACAGCGCAGATATTGAACCGCTCCGAAAGTTCGGAAGACGGCTCTTCCGCCTCCGCCGGCGGGGAAAACCCGTTCGCGCCCAAGATGCCCCCGCGCCGCAAGCCGAGCACAGGCAACACGAAGACGCCCGCCCCGACTGGCAACGGCGGCCCTCCCCCGCCTCCCTAACCCGGAGAATCGCCCTCATTCGACCTCTTAATTACTCTTTTTTACCGCATCAAGCATTACAGCAACGTGATCCGCTTACGTGACATAACCAAGGTATACCACCTGGGAGAAATAGACCTTCAAGTGCTCAAGGGCATCACTCTGGATATCAATGAAGGGGAATTCGTCTCCCTCACGGGGGCTTCCGGTTCAGGAAAATCCACCCTGATGAATATCCTGGGCTGTCTGGACCGCCCGACCTCAGGCCATTACTATATTGCCGGGGAAGACGTCGCCAAATTCAACGCCGCAGAGCGCGCTACCCTCCGGAACAAGCGCATCGGATTCGTCTTCCAGAACTTTAACCTGCTCTCCCGTACCACGGCCCTGGAAAACGTGATGATGCCTGCCGTATATGCCCACCCTGCCCTCAGCATGAAAGCCATGCGCGAACGTTCCGTGGAATTGCTGAATTTGGTAGGGCTTTCCGACCGCATGGACCACACCCCGGCCCAGCTTTCCGGCGGGCAGCAGCAGCGCGTAGCCATTGCCCGTTCCCTCATCAACAACCCCAGCATCCTGCTGGCGGACGAACCAACGGGAAACCTGGACTCCACTACCTCCAAGGAAGTGCTGCACATGTTTAAGGACCTGAACCGCCAACAGGGAATCACAGTCATCCTGGTGACGCACGACCCCAAAATAGCCGCCTTCACGGACAGGGCCGTCAACATGGCGGACGGTCTTATCTGCGAAGGGATTTCCGATATGCTTAGCAAGGACGACGTATGAAATTCCTTCCTCTCCTTAAAACCTGCATCAGGGCCCTGGTACGCAATCCCATGCGCGCGGCCCTCACCATCCTGGGCATCATCATTGGCATTGCCGCAGTAATCGCCATGGTGGAAATCGGCCAGGGCTCCACGCTTCAAATTAAAAATACCATTGCCTCCATGGGGGCGGACACGCTGAATATCCGCCCCGGAGCCATCTCCAAAAGCGGAGTCAATACCGGCGCGGGCGGACGGGCCTCCCTGACCAACGCGGACTGCGAAGCCATCGCGAAGGACTGCCCCATGGTTCTGCGGGCTACGCCCGTGGTGCGCGCCAGCGGCCAGGTCATTTACGGCAACAAGAACTGGAGCCCGGAAACTGTAGAGGGCGGTTCCGTGGAATATCTGAAAATCAAAAGCTGGTATGACATGGCGCGGGGCCAGCCCTTCTCCGAGGAAGATGTGGAACAGGCCAGGCGCGTATGCGTCATCGGCCAGACGGTGGCCAAGGAACTCTTCGGGGAGGAAGACCCGCTGGGCAAGGATATCCGCATCAAAAATGTCATGTTCAAAGTCATCGGCATCCTTCAGAAAAAAGGGGCCAATATGATGGGACGCGACCAGGACGACTCCATCATCCTCCCGTGGACAAGCATCCGTTACCGCCTCCAGGGTCTGGGCGGCGGTTCCGCCACCGCTTCCTCCGGCAAAAGCGCCACCACCTTCAACCGGGCGGATAAATACACCGCCAATTCCGTGGATTATTACACGGAAACTACGGACCAGCCCTACACGGACGCTCCCCATCCGCGGCGCTTCAACAACATTGACTTCATCATGGCGCAAATTTCAGACCCGGAACGGTCCTCCGAGGCGATTGACCAGATTACGGAAGTGATCCGCGCCAAGCACAACCTCAAGGACGGCCAGCTGGACGATTTCCGGGTATGGGACATGGCGGAAATGTCCCGCGCCATGAGCAGCACCACGGAAGTAATGACCAATCTGCTGATGATCGTGGCCATGATCTCTCTGGTCGTCGGCGGCGTCGGCATCATGAATATCATGCTCGTTTCCGTCACGGAACGGACCAAGGAAATTGGCCTGCGCATGGCGGTGGGCGCCCGTCCGCAGGATATCATGCGCCAGTTCCTGCTGGAAGCGGTTCTGCTCTGCGTGGTAGGCGGCGCGCTGGGCATCATGCTCGGCAAGGCTATCTCCATCATCGTCAGCCGCACCATGAACTGGGCCACCGCCTCCTCCCCGGAAGCCATGGCTCTGGCTGTAGGCGTCTCCGTGTTCATCGGCCTGGCCTTCGGATGGTACCCCTCCTGGAAGGCGTCCAAGATGGACCCCATTGACGCCCTGAGACACGAATAACTCCTTACTCCTTCTTTTCCCATGTCATCCACGTTCAAGCACCTCCCCCTTCTGGCCGCCTGTTTCCTTGGCTCCTGCATGGTGGGCCCGGATTTCCGGACGCCGTCCAATGACCTCCCCGCCACGTGGGAAGCGAACAGGCCCCCCCACAGTTCGGATAAAGATTTGCGTTCCTGGTGGAATATCTTTGGAGACCCCCAGCTCAACCGCCTGGTCTCCGCTTCCCTCAACAACAATCCGGACATGACCGTGGCCCTGCTCCGCATCCGGGAAGCCAGGGAAAAGCTCCGCGTCTCCCAGGCCTCCCTGCTTCCCGCCGCAGACGCCAGCGCCGGATGGAGCCTGTCTCCGGACAGAGGTTTCCGCAGCTCCTCTTCCCAGAATTTCTCCCTGGGAGCATCCACCTCCTGGGAGCTGGACCTCTTTGGCGGCAACCGGCGTTCCATTGAAGCCTCCCGCGCCACCCTCATGTCCACGGAAGCTTCCGCCGGGGCCGTGCGCACGGCCCTGCTGGCGGACGTCGCCACAGCCTACTTTGACTGGATTACCGCCTGTGAACAGCTCCGCATCGCCCGGGAACAACTGGAAATCCAACGCAGCACCCTCACCATTGCGGAAAAACGCTACAAAACGGAATTCGCTCCCCGCCTGGATGTGGAGCAGGCCACCTCTACCGTCGCCTCCACGGAAAGCCGCATCCCCGCGCTGGAAGCACAGGTGGCCTCTGCTAAAAACCAGCTCGCCGTGCTGCTGGGCACCTACAATTCCCGTGTGGAACTGACGCTGCCCAAGGCTTCCGTCTTTGAAAAAACGCCCGTCGTTCCAGTAGGCCTCCCCTCCGAACTCCTGCGGCGCAGGCCCGACGTTATCGCCGCTGAGGCGGACCTGCACGCGGCCGTGGCCAACGTGGGCGTAGCCGTAGCGGATCTGTACCCGCGCTTCAGCCTGACGGGTTCCCTTTCCAGCCGCGGCGGAGATTTCGGCCAGCTTTTCAGGGAAAACAACAACGCGTGGTCCCTGGGAGGGAATCTGCTCCAGCCCCTGTTCCGGGGAGGAGCCCTGAGAGCCACGGTACGCGCCCAGAAAGCCGCGGCGGAACAAGCTGCGGAAACTTACCGTAAAACGCTCATCACCGCCGTCTCCGAGGTTGAGGACGCCCTGATCGCCTATGGCAGCTATACTTCCCAGATGCAATACCTGCACAAGGAAAACAACGCCAACAGAGAAGCGTTCCAGCTCTCCCGCACCCTGTACATCAACGGCGAGACGGACTTCCTGAATGTGATCACCGCCCAGCGTTCCTGGCTCAGTTCGGAGGAATCCCTGGTCACCATGAAGCAGAACATCCGCAAGGCCGTCGTCCAGCTCGCGCGCGCCCTGGGCGGAGGGTGGTAACCGGCAGCTCCCTCCAAAAGTCCGGGGTTACCATCCCCGGCAAATGGAATACTGATTTTTCAACAGGGGACAGGGCAACAAGGGAATGACTGAAGAATCATTCTTTTGAGCCCTCCACGTTCAGATTAGAAAAGGCCGCAAGAATGGAAACGAATAAACTATCCGGAAACTTCCGAGGGGATTTGAACAGATAGCCAGGGTTCAGGTTAAGAACACTTTTCAGCCACTTCTTTCATGACTGCGCTGATCAGGTTCCGGGTTTTCACGCCGGGCAGCACATTCAGGTCCATGCGGTTCATCGCGTAGCCGAAGGAAAGTCCGTAAGCCGGATCCGCAAAGGCATGGGACCCGCCCGCCCCGGCATGCCCGAAACCGCCGGAACCGAACAGATGACGCAGCTTGCGGCCCGTGGCGGGATCTGCGGGATCGTGCATGAAACCGCAGGAAAAGGCGGTGGGCGTTTTCAGCGTCAGGTCCGGCCCGTCAATGACGACGTTCCGCATCCAGCCGCGCACGGCGGACGGGAATACCCGGAGTTCATCCAGCCCCAGGCAGGCCTGGTAGAACTGCGCCATGCCGCGGGCGGAAGCCACGCCGCCGAAGGCCGGAGCTCCGGACGACCACGCTTCCGGCGCGTTCATCTGCCGCACACTGTTCAACCCTATCAGAGTGTTGAACGCACGGTGCACGGGCGTGCCCTTGTTCATGTATTCCAGATAAAACGGCGTCCCCATGTTGGACATGTCCATTTTGCCGGGATACAGCGTCGCCACGCGGTTCCATTCGGATTCCGGCAACTTGATGTAAAAGTCCAGATTCAACGGTTTGCGGATGTATTCCTCCCAGTAACGCCACAGGCGTTCCCCGGTCAGCCGGAGCATGAGTTCATCAAGCATCACCCCGTAAGTATGCGGATGATAACCGTGCTCCGGCGGCTGCCACGCCGGAACGGTTTCCTCCAGGGCGCGCGCGCAATCCTCATGGTCAAACACGTTTGCCGTCCGGGAAAAGGCCGCCAAACCGCATTGATGGGACATCATCTGCGCAATGGATGCATAAGGAAGCGGGAATTCCGGCCACAGTTCCCCCATGCTCATCTGCGGCGAGGCTCCCTGCTGGTGCAGGGCCAGCAGAAGGGCGGCGGATGCGGCTCCCTTGGTGGCGGAGTAAACAGGCACCAGCGAATGTTCCGTCCACGGACGCGTTTCATCCGCTGCGGCAAACCCGGAATGCAGGGAAACAATCTCCCTTCCCTCCTGCCAGACAGAAACGGATGCGCCCAATTCTCCGTAATTACGAAAGTTTTCCTGAAAAGCTTCGGTTATCTGCCGGTAATCATTCATTCCCTTAAAAGGCCCGGCGTTACTCCCAGGGTCCAAACAGGAACATACTCCCCTCCGGCTCCGAAGGCAAGCTCCGGCGCAGCCCATCCAGGAGAGGCTGCGAAAGTAAGCATTCGTCTTTCGCATGAGCGGCCAGGCATTTCCCGGCTCCCACTTCATCCGGCTCCTCCTTCGGAGAGAATTAAGAAAGCCGGAACCATGTCACCTTCTTTCCAGGGACAATACGCGCAGCCGCTTTTCCTCTACCCTGAACTTCACCTCCCAGCCAGAGAACAAAAGGCCGTAAACCCGTTCCGGATCGTCCTGATACTGGGGGCGGGGATCCAAGGACAGCGTATCTTCCAGCGCAACTCTCTCTTCCGGAGACATGGAACTGCCAAAAGAATCGGGGATTTCCACGTCCAGCCGTTCATAGGGGACGGCCGTAAACCCTTCCGACGCCCCCGGGATGCAGTCCGCCAGAGGAACATAGGGTTTGATGTCCAGAATGGGGGTGCCATCCACCAAATCCACGCCGGAAAGATGCAATACCGGCCCGTCCAGAGGATGCAGTTCCACTTTTTCCAGCCTGACGGCAGACAATCCGATGGGATTGGGGCGGAACGGCGCACGCGTGGCAAACACCCCCATGCGCACATTACCCCCCAGCCGCGGCGGCCGGACCGTAGGACTCCACCCCTTATTCACGTTTTCACTGAACACCCAGACCAGCCACAGATGGGAAAACCCTTCCAGCCCGCGAACGGCGTCCGGATGACGGAACGGAGGCTCAAATACCAGCCGCGCCCGCGCGCCCGGAACCAGGCCGCTCTGGCGCGGCACGCCAAATTTGGCCGGATAACACGTGCTGACGCGGGCGACGGGCTGCAAGCGGAAGCTGACGGTTAATCATTAATAGTTGCCGGCCTTTCTCCATCACGCTCTCATCAGAAGCAGTGGAGCTGTTCTCCGAGCACTACGGCATCCACCTTCCCCTTCAGGGTTTTGCCCAGGAATGGGGTGTTGCGGGCGCGGCTGCGGAGCGTTTCATCCGTGACGGGCGTTTCTCCTTCCGGGTCAAACACCACCAGATTGGCCGGAGCCCCCTCTTCCAGAGAGACGGGGGCCAACCCCATCAGCCTGCGGGGAGAGTCGCTGCAGGCGCGCACCACCGTCCGCCAGGACATCTTTCCAGGTTCCACCAGATACTGGTAAATAGCGGGCAGGAACGTATCCAGCGCAATCATGCCCTGCGGGGCGACAATGAAATCCTGAAGTTTGGAAAACGGCGTGCAGGGCGTGTGATCGGAGACGATGCAGTCAATGGTGCCGTCATTCACGGCGGCAATCAGGGCATCCACATCCGACTGGTCGCGCAGGGGCGGCAGCGTTTTGTAGCAGGTATCGTACCGGCCCACGTCCTCATGCGTGAACAGGAGATGGTGAAGCGCCGCTTCCGCGCTCAGCCCGGCGGTTTTCGGCTTGCACCGGCGCAGGATATCCACGCTGCCGGCCGTAGAGACGGTCTGCACATGCAGGGAGTTGCCCGTATCCACGGAAAGGCGGATGATGGTTTCCAGCCCTATTTCCTCCGCACAGGAGGGGGACCCCATCAAGCCCAGACGGTAGGAGGTAGTGCCCGGGTGCATGGCCGCCCTGGCCGTCAGGGACGGCACGTCTCCGCGCAGGGCGAAAGTGAGGTTCAGATTGCTGGCGTACTGCATGGCGCGGTACAGCAGAAGCATGTTGTCCGGCGCGCGGTCCCCGTCCGTAATGAAACGGACGCCCTTGGCCCGCAGGGAATCATAGGAGGCCTGCTCTTCCCCGCCGTCCCCCTTGGTCAGGCACCCGGAGGGGATCACCTCCACCAGAGCATCCGTCCGGCATATTTCCATGAACGTGGTAATCTGGGCGGCATTGTCCATCACGGGTTCGGTATCCGGCATCGCCATCAGTCCGGTCACCCCGCCATGCAGGGCGGCGGCAGTAGCCGTAGCCACACGCTCCTTGTCCTCCCGGCCGGGCTGGCACAAATGGGCATGGATGTCAAACAGGCCGGGCAGAACAAGCTTTCCGGAAGCGTCCAGCGTCTTTTCCGCGGCGCTTTCCAGAAGCGTTCCGGCAGGAGCTTTGGCTGTAATCACTCCCCCGGAAACCAGAAGATCCACCGGGGCGGAACCATCCGTCAGCCGGGCATTGCGAATAAGTACGGAAGTTTTCATGAACAATCAGTGCTGGGTTTGCGGAGTGAGATGGTAAAGGATGGACATGCGGCAGGCGATGCCGTTTTCCACCTGGCGGTTGATCAGGCAGCGCTCGTAGTCCATCGCCAGGTCACAGATTTCCACGCCGCGGTTGACCGGCCCCGGATGCATGATATACAGCCCTTCACCGGAAATACGCTTCAGGCGCTCTTCCGTAACGCCGTAAATCTTGTTGTACTCCCGGGCGCTGGGGAAGAAGGGGGCGTCCTGCCGCTCCTTTTGAACGCGCAGCAGGTAAATTACGTCCGGTTTCCAGGCAAACGCCTCATTGAAATCGGAAAAGCGGGGAATGCCGGAATGTTCGGTGCGCGGCACCAGGGAACCCGGCCCCAGGAAGGCCACTTCCATCCCCAGCCTCTTCATCAGCAGGGAGGTGGAACGTGCCACGCGGGAATGCAGGATGTCCCCCACAATCAGAACGCGCTTTCCTCTCACCTCCGGAAACACCTCCCGGATGGTAAAGGAATCCAGCAGAGCCTGGGAAGGATGGGCATGCGCTCCGTCTCCGGCGTTCACCACACTGGCGCAGGTATGGCGAGCAATCACGTTCGGCAAGCCGCTGTTGTAATGGCGCACGATCACATAATCCACTTTCATGGCCTGGAGCGTGGCGATCGTGTCCTGTACGGATTCCCCTTTCACCACGGAAGAGGTGGACACCGTAAAATTGGTCACGTCCGCAGACAGGCGTTCCGCCGCTACCTCGAAGGAGGAACGGGTACGGGTGCTGGGTTCATAAAAAAGCGTCAGGACGGACTTGCCTTTCAGAGCGGGCACCTTTTTGACGCTTTTGGTAAAGAGCTCTTTCATCGGGCCGGCCGAATCCAGCAGCGTATGAATTTCCTCATCAGTCAATGAGGAGATATTAAGAAGATCCTTGCGGGGATTCATGGGAAATGGAGAATGAATTGAAAAATTTTCAGTGGGAGGGAATGACTACGCAGTCCTCGCCGTCGGACTCCTTCATGCTTACGATGACCTTGGCTCCGGCATGGTCCAGCACATGGCCCGTGTAATCCGGCTGGATGGGAACTTCCCGGCCGCCGCGGTCAATCAGGCACGCCAGCTCAATGCGGGCCGGACGGCCGTAGTCGAAGAGGGCGTTCAGGGCCGCACGTATGGTGCGTCCCGTATAAAGGACGTCGTCCACCAGCACCACCCTCATGTCATCCGTGGAAAACGGCAAATTGGAGGAACGGAGGGAGGGCCGGGCTTCCAGCTTGAAGATATCATCCCGGTACAGGGAAATATCAATAGAGCCGTACTGGGCTTCCACACCCAGCTTCTTGACCTTGTCCACCAGACGCCGGGCAATCACGTCCCCCTGGCTGAGCAGGCCGACGATGGCGAGGGGTTCTCCTGGAAAACGGGCCACAATGCCGTGGGCCATGCGCTCAAGAGCACGGGAAATTCCCGGACCGTCCAATACGATTTCCTGTGAAGGAGGAGTCATCTGCCGGATGGGAAAAAAAGTTCACGTTACAGCCCCGCCAGCTTTAAAATGCGGTGGGCAGCCATGGCGGCATTGACGGGGGTTTTCTTATGCAGGCCAACCGTGGTGCAGGGCACGCCGCCGGGGCACTGGGCAATCGCCAGCAGGGCGTCAATACCGTTCAGGGGGCCTCCGGGAACCGGCACGCCGATAACCGGGAGGGAACAGCTCATCACCACCACGCCGGGAAGGGCGGCGGACAGGCCGGCCACAGCCAGAATAACCGCCTTTTCTCCGCTGGCTTCCAGATCCCCCAGAAACCTGATCAGCTCCGGAAGGTCGCGGTGGGCGGACAGAACGGTTTCTTCATAAGGAACGTTCTCCTGAGCAAAATACTCGCGGGCCGGTTCCATAAAGGGCTTATCATTCGGGCTGCCGTAGATGACGATGACTTTCATGGCTGTATGTGCTGTTGTGAAACTTGCGGATTATGACCCCAAGCCCCCTGCCCTGGCAAGACTTAACCTGCAAAAAAATGAAGAACCCCGGTTGGAAATGAAAAACGGGAAGAAGAAAACGCCGGAGTCCCGGAACCGTTCCGGGGAACCGGCCCGGCATCCTTGTCATTCCTCCATTCCGGCTTCCCCCGTCCCTTCATCCTCTCCGGGAATCTTCAGTTTTCCGGAGAGGATATCCTTCCTGATCCGGTGAAGAGCCTTCAGCCTTTCCGCTTCACCCAATCCTTCCGTTTCCCGCATCAAGAATGAAGAAAACTGTACGGAACAATTCTCCAGCCGGTATTTTTCCAGAATACTTCCCCCCATCTTCATGTATTGGCCTCCGCACTCCCCGTAAGCATTCAGTATTTCATCCGCAGTCATCTTCTCCTTTTCCACCCGTTCCTGCAATTTCCTGAACTCCCTAATCATCTTCAGATGCATGGCGCGGTAATCGGAAGGGCATTTATCCAGCATCCCAATCCATTCGGGAGATTGAATATACTTGAGCGTGGCCACCAGAACCGCACGATTGTCCTTTTCCTCCAACTCCACAATGCACGTCCAAATAATACCCAGCTGCAAGTGTCTGGCTATAGCCTCCCTGTACGCCGCCACTTTTTTCCCTTCCTCCATTTCCAAATCCACATTAGCCATGGAGGGCGCCGCAATATCCTGGGACATGCCGGAAAGCGTCATCAAAAACGCAGGAAGGATTCCCCACCGGAACAGATTTAACATGAAAACACGTTACAGAAATCTTTTACGCATGGTCAACAATATTCTTCCCTCCCGGGAAAAACAAGCCGGCTTCCATTTCCCGGCCTGATGATCCGGTTCCGGTATAATACAGAGGGGGGGGCGCAGGCGCGTACATCTATCCGGAAAAGCAGAAAACCTGCACCGCACTGATGACTGCCGACCGCTTGGGAAAAACCTAGCGGGCCGCCTGCTGCGCCACGGCTTCCGCACAACGGCGTCCATCCAGGGCGGCGGAAACAATGCCTCCGGCGTAACCCGCCCCTTCGCCGCACGGATACAGGCCCTCCAGACCGGAATGCTCCAGCGTGGCAGGGTCCCTTGGAATGCGCACGGGAGAGCTCGTGCGCGTCTCACAGCCAATGAGCTGGGCGGAAGCTCCGGCAAATCCCCGCCATTTACGGTCAAACTGCCGCAGCCCCTCCCGCATGCGCCAGACGATCCCTTCCGGGAGCAATTCATGAAGGGGATGGGATACAATGCCGGGATGATAGCTGGTAGGCAGCAGGGAAGAAGAAACGCGCCCTTTCAGAAAATCCTCCACCTTCTGGGCCGGGGCTTTCTGCATGCCTCCTCCGGCACGGCAGGAAGCCGTCTCCAGCGCCTTCTGGTACGCCACGCCCGCCAGCGCTCCGTGTTCCCTGCAAAACGGTTCCGTATCTTCCGGATGCACGCTGACTACAAAACCGGCATTGGCAAATGGGGAATCCCTCCGGGCCAGAGACATGCCGTTGACCACCACCTCATCGTTTTCCGTGGCGGCGGGAACGATGAACCCGCCGGGGCACATGCAGAAGGAGTGGACGCCGCGGTCCTGAATGGTGGTCGTCACGGAATAACGGGCCGCCGGAAGCTGCTCCGGACGCTTCTGCTCCGGCTTCAGGTGGTACTGACGCGCGTCCACAAACGCCTGGGGGTGCTCAATGCGTACCCCCACGGCAAAGGATTTCTGTTCCAGAGCCAGCCCCTCCGCCAGCATCATGCGGTACACGTCCCGCGCGCTGTGCCCGGTAGCCAGCAAAACGGAATCCGCCGCGAATTCCCGGCCATCCGCACAGGCCACGCCGCGTATGCGGCGGCCGTCCGCAGAACGGAGCAGATGCTCTACACGGGTATTGAAATGAACTTCCCCGCCCGCGCGAAGAATGGATTCCCTGATGGCTTTGACGACATTGGGCAGCAGGTTGGAGCCGATATGCGGATGAGCGTCCGTTAAAATTTCCCGTGGCGCCCCGTGGGCTACAAAAATCTCGTAAACCTCCCGCACGGGGCCTCTCTTGGTCGCGCGCGTAAACAGCTTTCCGTCGGAAAACGTGCCTGCCCCTCCCTCTCCAAAACAGTAATTGGAATCCTCCATCACCGTGCCGCGGCGCAGGATGGGTGCCAGGTCAAACCGGCGGGAAGAAACGTCCTTTCCCCGTTCCAGCACCACAGGCTTTATGCCCAGCTCCAAACAGCGGAGCGCGGCGAACATTCCGGCCGGCCCGAACCCGATGATCAGCGCCACAGGGGAGCCGGGACGGACGGGCGGATAGTCCCGGGAAGGAAGACGTTCCGGCGGCAGCTGTTCATCCACCCCGACCAGCAGGCGAAGCTGGAAGAGAATTTTTTTCTGCCGGGAATCAATGGATTCCTTCACCAGCCGCAAATCCCTGATACGGGAGGGGGAAATACCCAGCTTCCGCGCCACGGCGGCGCGGCGCGCGCGCTCGCTGCCGGCCTTTTCCATCGGCAGAATCACATCCACCGTTATTCCTTCCCCTCCGCTCACAGTCCCTCCTTCCCCGGCCGGGGCTGCTGCTGGGTGATGCAGTGGATGGCGCCGCCTTCCAGCACCAGCTTGCGGGCATCCACCCCTATTACCTGTTTTCCGCTGAAACACTCACGCAGAATGCCCAGGGCACGATCGTCATTCCGGGGCTGGTTGAATACGGGAACAATGACGGCCTCATTCACAATGAGGAAATTGGCGTAACTGGCAGGGAGCTGGTCCAGCCGCCAGTCCTCCGCATGGAGGGGGTCCGGCATCGGCAGGGGGATCACCTCCACGCCGGAGCCGTCCACGCATCTCAAATCCTGAAGGCGTTCATTATTCTCCGCCAGAGCGCGGTAATGGGGAGAGGAAGAATCCGTCTCCACAATGGAAACTACGGCATCCCGGCACACAAAACGCACCATGTCGTCAATATGGCCGTCCGTATCATCCCCTTCAATGCCGGAACCGAGCCAGAAAACGGCTCTGACGCCCAGCATGCGCTTCAATTCCTCTTCAATCATGGCCCGGCTCCAATCCGGATTGCGGTTGGGATTCAGCAGCACGGACTCCGTCGTCACCAGCAAGCCGTCCCCATTGCCCTCAATCGCCCCCCCTTCCAGAATCATGGAAGAACTGCGCAAGGGAAGCCCCAGCGCCGCTCCAATCAGGGAGGGAACTCCGTTGTCCAGATCCCACGGAGCAAATTTGCCGCCCCATGCATTAAATTGCCAATCCGCCAGCATCAGGGAACCGTCCTTTACATCCTGAACGAAAACGGGGCCGTGGTCCCGGCACCACACGTCGTTGGTCGGGTGGTCGAACAGGCGGAATTGCTCCTCCCGCACTCCGGCAGCCTGCATCGCCCGCCTGATGCCGGGATAAAGGGGCGCCGCGGCATTCACGCACACAAGGGCATGCGGGGCAATGGCAGCGGCCACGCTCCCATAAGTCCTCTGCAATTCATCCAGCCCTCCTTGCCACAAATCCCTGCGGTGGGGCCAGGACAGCCAGACAGCATCCTGGGGCTCCCATTCAGCGGGCCAGCGTACATCGGGTTCCTTGTTCATGGAGGTATCGGGCGGTTTAACTGGGCTGGTCCTGAAATTCATAAGGCTCTTCAAAAGCTCTGCGGAAATTCATGAACCCCTTGAAATCATCCAGAGAGTCCTCCGGCTGTTTGGAAAAAACGTCTTCCTCAATCAGTAAAAAAACCATTTCCCCCACATTCTTTCCGTTCCTAATCCCCCATTCCTTCATCACGGTGGAAGCCATAGGCCCGAACTGGGCGAGAGCGTAATCCCGAAATCCTTCCAGCAGTTCCTGTCCGCTGACATGCCTCTGAGAGCCGTTTTCCCGCTCTTCAACACGCTGCATGGTAAAATCCAGCGCATCTTTCAGAAAGGAATACGCCCGTTCCGCAAAACGGGGATCCTTCCGTACAATACGGCTCACGGCATCTTCAAACGTAGGGGCGGTCATAGCGGCTCGCCGCTACCCTATACGGCTCCTTGTGAAAATCAAGATTTTTGGGAGCGTGCCGGCTTCAGAACCGCCCTCAGGGAAAGCATGGGAAAACGAAGGCGGCCGCACCTCCGCAGGAGCTGAAACGCCAGACGCCGCAGACGGAAAAACGCCCAGCCATGTTACAAAACCTTAAAAAACGCACGCGCCCGCATCCTGAATATCATGCTTTTGCACGGGATGCTCTCCGGCTGGCGGCAGATTTCACATGCTGATGCCGTCAAAAAGCCCTGTAAGCAGGAAGGAAACCTTGCCAGCTTCTGGTCCGTTTGTTATGAACGGAATACTTTATGTTCCGTTCCTCCATCATGCTTCTGGCAACCATGCTGTGCGTTTCCTGCGTATCGCACCGGCCTATCCAGGACAGCAGTTCCCCGCCCATTGACGCGGCCAACCCCCTGGACGGCACCCCCGTGGCGCTGGCGTGGAGTTCCGGAACGCAATTAATGATGGGCGTGGACACGGGAGCAGTCCAGACCTCCCTGCTTTTCTCCCCCGCAGTGGAATCCATCGGCGCCCGCCTTCGCGGCAGGGGAGCCATGCGCACGGCCAACGTGCCCGTTTCCCTGAAAGATGACGAAGAACCCATTTCCCGGAAACAGGACGTGGTGATGGCGGACCAGGCTCCGTATGACGGGTTGCTGGGCTGGGAATGCATCCGGAAATATGTGTGGAACATCAACTACCCCAAACGCTCCCACCGTTTTTTCAATAAACTTCCCTCCAGGATAAAAAACTGGAACAAGCTTTCCCTGATCCCCGGGTCCGACTACCCGCAAATCGCGGACAAGCACGGAAGGCGCATCATTCTGGATACGGGAGCCCCCCACGCCGTCTATATTTCCAAAAAACGCTGGAACGCCATTAAGCAGGCCTACCCGGACGCGTTCGTCAGCGTCTATTCCGGCTACAGCCCCGCCGCCGGCGGCTTTTACGCCCATGAATGCATGCATGTAAGCTCCTTTCAGCTGGGCCCCCTGGAATTAAAAAACATCCTGCTCTGCGAAAGCTTCGCCAACCCGGAAGTAATGGGCATCCCCGATGACATAGACATTATCCTGGGGTACGGCGCTCTGGCCGCGCGCCAGTTCTGGCTGGACGGCCCGGGGAACGCCCTTTATTTCAGCTCCACCAGCCACCGGATGCCCGCCCCCGCCTCCTTCAACCTGATGGGAGGAACCTTCATCCAGGACCGCAACGGGAACGGCCCCATGAAAGCTTACGTGGCTGAGTGGTCGCCCGCATGGGACGCCGGCCTCAGAACGGGGGACGTGCTTATTTCCATTAATGGAAGAAAGAATCCCTATCCGGACCTCGTAGAATACGTTACCACCCAGCGGGGGGCTCAGGCCAGCGTGGTGGTCCAGCGCAGGAACAGGCTGGTGCGCATCCAATGGGAAGTTCCGGCCGCCCCCCCCGCAGGGGACTATTACCCCACGCCCCAGGCCATTACGGAACAGGAATTCGAAAAACACGTCAGGCAGCAGGAAAAAAAAGAACAAACCCAGCCACCCGCAGACGGCCAGCAGCCCCCGGCTACTGCCGGAGAAACTCCGGATGAAGCCGCTCCCGCACCTGACGGGAAAACGGACAAAGCCTCCGCTGCCTGAGCCAGACCAGCCAACCAGCCCTTTCTCCACACCGGCATGAACAACGCGCAACACCAGAATACCCAGCCTTCCGCCGTCCCCGCCATTCCTTCCCCCTTCCAGAAAAAAACCTGCTGGCATGCCCTGACAGGCGCCTCCATTCTGGTGATGCTGTGCATCGCGGCTTTCGTCATTTTTGAAGTAGTGGAAGTTCTGGGGTTCCTGGAACCGGTGCTCCTGCCCATCCTGATTGCCGCCGTCGTGGCGTATCTGCTGGAACCTATCGTTTCCTGGCTGGTGCATTTCAGATTCTCCCGCTCCTGGGCCGTAGTCACGGTCATGTTTGCGGCTCTGGCTGTCCTGGTAGGCTTTGGAGCCACGATTCTTCCTCCCCTGATCAGGCAAACGGACGAACTGATCGACAACCGGATGGAGCTATGGGACAAAACCTCCGAACTGATTGACTCCACCATTGAAATACCTTTCATTTCCCGCACCATTGACAGTGTTTACAGAACCAGTCTGCGGGAACTGAATACCAGCCATTATACGGAGGCGGAAATCCATGACCTGAGAAACGCCCGGACCGCCCGGGAAAAACTGGGAGCCTACATGACCATCAACTCCTCCTTTTACCAGGACAAGCTGATGAGCTGGCTCACTTCCGGAGGGCGAGCCCTGTACAGCACCATAGGAATCATGGTCAGTATCCTGATCACGCCCATCTTCGCTTTTTATTTTCTGCTGGAGGCGGACAAAATCAAAGAAAAATGGCCCAGCATTCTGCCCCTGAAAGTCTCCAAATTCAGAAAAGACGTGGTGGAGACCATGGAGGAAATCAACGGATACCTGATTTCCTTCTTCCGCGGACAGATGCTGGTGAGCATCATTGAAGGCATTCTGATCGCCATCTGCCTGAAACTGCTCGGTCTGCCATACGCCATCACCATCGGCGCCGCGGTCTGCGTGCTGGGCATTGTTCCCTACCTGGGAATTATCACCGCCTTTATCCCTGCGGTGCTGCTGGCCTGGTTCACATGGGGAGATTTCCAGCACGTGCTGATTGTTTCCGGCATCTTCCTGGCCGTCAACCAATTTGACGGATGGGTCATTCAGCCGAAAATCGTGGGGGATTCCGTAGAACTCCACCCGCTCACGGTCATGTTTTCCGTGCTGATCTGGACGCTCATTCTGGGCGGCCTGGTCGGTGCCCTGCTGGCTGTCCCCCTGACGGCAGCCATCAAGGTCCTCTACAAGCGGTACATCTGGCAGAATGCCAGCATGCGCCCCATGACGGAACCCGTGCTTCCGCCGGAACAGCCCGGCGAACAGCCTCCGGACAATCCCGAAGGTCCGGCCCGCGCCTGAACAGCCGCATCCTTCCAACCTCCTTTTCCAGAAAATATCATCACACACCTGGCAACATGAATAAACCCGCATTACACCTGATGCTTGCCCTGGCAGCGGCGGCGGCCTGCCCGGCCGCAGTCACGCCCAAGGTCAAGCCTCCCAGAGCCATCGTCATGATTTACGCTGACGACCTTGGCTATGGAGACGTAGGCTGCTATGGAGCCAAAGGGATTCCCACCCCCTCTATCGACAGGCTTGCCGAGCAGGGCTGCCGCTTCACGGACGCCTATTCCACCACATCCGTCTGCACCCCTTCCCGCTATGCCCTGTTCACCGGGGAATACCCGTGGCGCAAGGAAGGCACGGGCATCCTGCCGGGAGACGCCGCCCTCATTATCGATACCAAGAAACCCACCCTGCCCAGGATGCTCCAATCCCACGGCTACAAAACCTACATGGTGGGCAAATGGCACCTGGGCCTGGGGGAAAAGGGGAAGAAAATTGACTGGAACAGGCATATCTCTCCCAGCCCGAACGAAATCGGATTTGACGAAAGCTTTATCTTCGCCGCTACGGGCGACCGCGTTCCCTGCGTGATTCTGGAAAACGGCAATGTCCGCAATCTGGACCCGAACGACCCCATTGAAGTATCCTACAAGCACAACTTCCCCGGGCTTCCCAATGGCAAGGACAATAAGGACCAGCTCAAACTCATGTGGAGCCACGGGCATAATCAGGCCATTATCAACGGAATTGGACGCATCGGCTTCATGAAGGGAGGAAAAAGCGCCTTGTGGAAGGATGAGGAAAACGCCGATGTAATTACGGATAAAGCTATTGAATACATCCAGAAGAGCGCCAAAGCCAAGGAACCGTTTTTCCTGATGTTCGCCACGCATGACATCCACGTGCCGCGCTGCCCGGAAAAACGCTTTGTAGGCAAAAGCCGGCACGGCGTGCGCGGTGACGTGACCGTGGAACTGGACGACTGCGTGCGCCGCATCACGGACGCTCTGCAACAGGCCGGTCTGGAAAAAGACGCCCTGGTGATCTTCTCCAGCGACAACGGCCCCGTGCTGGATGACGGCTACAGGGATTTCGCCGTCCGGGACAATGCCGCCCATTCCCCTGCCGGCCCCTTCCGCGCAGGCAAATACAGCATTCTGGAAGGAGGTTCCCGTATTCCGTTCATCGTCAAATGGCCCGGCGTGGTCTCCCCCGGAACCACAAGCAAAGCCCTGCTCAACCAGATGGATCTGGGAGCTTCCCTGGAACAACTGCTGGCCTCCGGCAAGGCCAATTCCTTCCGTGACTCTGAAAACGTGATGCCCGCCCTTCTGGGCAAATCCGCCAAGGGCCGTGACTACCACGTCATCAACAGCACCGGCAAGGCGTTGGCGATACGCCACGGCAAATGGAAGTTCATTCCCGCCGGCGTTGCCATCCGCGACGGCATCAACGGGGCCTCCGCGAAAATGAGCAAGTCCCCGGAAGGAGGAAGCCTCTTTGACCTGGAAAAAGACCCGAAGGAACTTGACAACGTAGCCGCCCGGCATCCGGACATTTGCGAGCAGATGAAAGCCAAGCTTGAGGAAATCCGCCAGAGACCCGAAACCAAGGCTGACCGGGAGGATCTGCTCCCCTTGGACGACTAACATCTATCCGAGCCAGACCATGAGAGAATCCGCCACATGCTCCCAATGCGGCCACGGGTACACCTACCCGGCCGGGATTGACGCCAAAACCGGCATGCGCTGCACGGCGTGCGGCGTTCTGATTCACGTCACAACGGGGCTTCCCTTCGGGGAAGCCCCCTCTTCACTATCCGGCCGCAAACCGGAAAACGCCATGAAAACGCAGTCCTCCCTGCCTCCCGTCAAGAAAAAGCGGCCGTCCTTCTCCGGACGCGATACTGACGAGCGCGGCATCCGGCAGGAACGTCTGCCGCAGCTGCCACCCGCTCCCCCCGGAGGCCGGATTCCCGCTGCATCATGGCTGGCGTGGGGGCTGTCCCTGATCGCGTTGATTCTGGCCTTTATCTTCCCCTCCTACGGGAACGGTTCCACAGATCCGCTGTACATGCTTCAACTCCTGCCCTCCATGATCTTCGGCTGCTCTGCGGCCATCCTTTTCATCCAGGGCCTGGCGGCCTTGCGCCGCTGAAAAGAGGCAACACCTCTGAAACCATCCGGCTCAATACATCAGCGCTCCATCCCTAAAACAGACTGCCGGACCCCATACCTCTTTCCGCAAAACCGGGCTTTTAGACTTGCCTGTCAAATTGACAGATTTTAAGTTACGTTCCGGTAAACGTTATGGAACGGGAAACAGAGGCAAAGGAAAACCTGTGGAGAACCAGACTGGATGCCGTCCTGATGCACAGAATATGGGGGTCCCTTATTTTCCTGGGCATTGTTTATATTATTTTCTTTCTGAGCTTCGCTATCGGGGATCCGCTGGTCAGGCTCATCCAGACGGGCACCCAGCTGTTCAGCGTCTGGGCCTGCCGCATGCTGGAACCGTGGCCCCGCCTGCAATCCCTGCTGGGGGAAGGCGTGGTAGGCGGCGTGGGCGGAGTACTGGCCTTTCTGCCCAACGTGGTTCTCCTCTTCGGGGCCATTACTGTGTTGGAAAACAGCGGATACATGATGAGGGTTTCCCGCCTGATGGGCCGCATCATGAAAATCATGGGATTGAACGGCAGCAGCTTTGCCCCCCTCCTGCTGGGATTCGGCTGCTCGGTTCCCGCCATCCTGTCCACCAGGAGAATTGAAACGCGCAGCGACCGTCTGGTCACCATCGCCGTGCTGCCCATGATGAGCTGTGCGGGCCGCCTGCCGATCTACATGATGTTCGTCTCCGCCCTGTTTCCCTCCCGCCTGCAGGCCCCCGTTCTGTTCGGGATTTACGCCAGCGGCGTCCTGCTGGCGCTGTGCTGCGCCCGGCTTCTGAAAAACACGCTTTTCAAGGCGCCCCAGAGGGATTCCCTCCACCACATGAAACGCCTGCGCCTCCCCTCCCTGCGGAAGGTGGGCATCTTGATGTGGTCGCGGGCCTTCATGTATGTCCGGAAAGCGGGCACCTTCATCCTTGGGGCCTCCATCATCCTGTGGTTCCTGAACACCTACCCCAGGCCGGAAGAAGACACGGCGCCGATAAACGCAGCGGCCATGGAACGTTCCTACGCCGGACAAATAGGCCATTGGATGGAACCCGTCACGCAGGTGGCCGGATTTGACTGGAAAATCAATTCCGCCCTGGTGGGAGCCTTTGCCGCCAAGGAAATCTTCGTCACCCAGATGGGCATCCTCTATGCGGTGGAAGACGGGAATTCGGGCCCGGCGGCCCAGCAGACATTGAACGCCCGCCTTAAAGCCAGCTACACCCCTCTCCAGGGCATCAGCATCATGATATTCTGCCTGATCGCCCTGCCCTGCATCGGCACCGTTACCGTCGCCAAAAGGGAAGCGGGCACCTGGTGGTTCGCTCTGGCGCAATTCGGCGGATTGACCCTCCTGGGTTTTGCAACGGCCACGCTGATCTACCAGACAGGGCTCCTTCTGTAAGGGCCAGCCATAAAAAACCGGGAGCAGGACGCGCCGCTGGAACCTTCCCTGTTTTTGCAAGTCGCCCGGGTATCCTTTTCCGTTTCTCCCCGGGAATCCCTCAGGCAGCCCCGCATTCCTCCGCGGGCCGGAAGGACGATATTCATTTCATCCCATAGCATGGCCGGCCTTTCCCCGGGTCCTTCTCCGTCAATCACCGTACCGTATTCTTTCCTGTCCGCGGCAGCGTCCTCAATGTGGAAGATAACGTGGCCGCCTTTGGGGGCTGGATTGACATTGGAGGCTTGCCTCCCCCCTGTCCTGTTGATGGTTGGCCTCGTCATCTCCTGCCGCTGCCAGCTTTCAGGCTCTTTAACCCCTAATTCACCCTATTTCAACTATACTGCCCCCTTTCATCATCACGGTTATCACTTCCACACATAAAAAAAACGGAGGGATTATTTTCCCTCCGGTTTGCGGATGCGATTGATGAAACCTCTTAAATGGTCTTAATCACGGAAGACTCGTCATCTTCCCTGTCCTCGGCAGAAGCGGCCTTCTTGGCGGGAACAGGCGTCTTCTTGACCTTTTCCAGAGCCTTTTCCACCGCCGTAATCACCTTGTCTTCCCCGGTTTTCTGGCTGGACAACTCATTATAAATCTTTTCCTTGGCCTCATAATCAGCCTTGGCGGCAGCATCGCCGGGGTTGGCCTTGAACTTGTCCTCCGCCTTGAACAAAGCTTCCTCCGCAGCCTGGAATTTTGGTTCCACCGCGTTTCTCTGGTCTTCCGCCGTCTGCTTGATGCGGCCCAGCAGGCGAATCACGTACGGGCGGTTGCTGAGCCTCTTGAATGCGGAAACCAGAAACTGGCGGCGTTCGCTCGTTTTGGCATCCGCAATAAGGGGATCAAACAACTTGAGCGTGGCGTTGTCATCCCGGTCACGGTCCACGGAAAGTACGCGGAGAATGGAATCATGAGCCTGAGAACGCACCCGTTCATGCAGGGATTCGTCTTTCCATGCCTTGAACAGGTACGGCACGGCGTCATCCGTATTCCAGTCCCCCCAGGCCGTAATGATGGCAAGCGCCTTTTTGGGATCCTCCTTATAGCTCTGTTCCATCATGTCCAGCACCTTGGGATCCCCGGTGCGGGCCAGCAGCTTGTAGAGCATTTTAACATTTTCCTCCGGCATGTTTTTCTGATGCTGGAGCAGTTTGGAGGAAAGAGCCTTGCGCTTGGCCGGAGGAGCTCCGTCAATCAGGTAGCGGGCCGTACGGAAAGCGGAGGAAATCAAATCCGGGGAAGCATCCTTCTTCTGAAGGATTTCCATAACGTCGTCAAGGTCGTCCAGCTTCATGGCAAAGCGCATGTACTTGAGCACTACGGCCTGCTTGTCCTGGATCTTCTTGTTCTTGCTGTTGCTGATGGAAGCGTACAGGTCTTTCAGCATATCGCGCATGGCGGGGCTGGAAGACTTGGCCAAGAGGGTCACCATCATGGAATATTTTTCCTTGCTGTACCTGCCGACATTTTTTTTCATGTCTTCCACCACCTGACGGGCAATATTGTCATCCATCTGGGCCATGATGGAAACCAGGTGGGCGGCTCCGGGCCAGTTTTCCCTGTTGCCCTTGACTCCCCTCACATTGGCGAGCAGCAAAGCGGCATCCTCGGCATCGGGAACGACTTTCACATCCGGAACGCGGCTGAGATTCTTGGAATCAAACAGACGGCTGCGGCCCAGTTTCCCGCCTTCCACTACCAGCGCATTCAGTCGGGCGTTCTCTCCTTCCACCTTTTCTTTCTTGCTGTTGGTGCTCCAGGCATAAATTCCTACGCCGGCAGCGATGACAACCAGGGCGCATACCCCATAAATAACCCCCCGCAGCAGGGACCTGGATTTATCCACGGAATCGACCATATCCCGGGCGGATTCCGTTCCGGCGGGAGGCTGAATACCGCCGTCGCCCGCCAGAGGGGCGTCGGCGGCTGGGGAAACTTCTGCGGTATTGACAGGCTGGGGAACCGCGGCGGGAGACACGGAAGAAGCGGGAGCGGCCCCCACAGGGGTTTTCAACACTTTCAGCTTGGGAACGGCGCTTTCCGGAGCGGCTACTGGCGGTTTCTCCGCCGCAGCGGGAGCGGCGGCCGTTTTGAAAACTTTCAGTTTGGGAGCGGTGCCCGCTGAAGCGGGTTCCGGAACAGACGGTTCCGGAGTCTGCACAGCCGCGGGCGCTACCCCTGCGGCCTGGGCCAGGGCAGCGGCCTGGGCCTCTGCCAGGGCTTTCTGGGCCTCCGCCACCTTGGCGAGGGCATCCTGAATCTGGGCATCCACGGACGGATCAGGCAAGGGGGCGGAAGCGGCTTCCTTTTTCTCCTGTTCCGCCGCAAGGCGCGCTCTTTCCTCTTCAGCGGCTATACGGGCTGCTTCCTTTTCCGCGGCAATGCGCGCGGCTTCGGCAGCCTCCTGTTCCGCCCTGATTCTGGCGGCTTCCTCCTCGGCAGCTATTCTTGCCGCCTCCTTTTCTGCGGCGATACGGGCGGCCTCCTGCTCGGCGGCCGCTTTTTCCGCAGCAATCCTGTCCGCCTCCGCCTGTTCCGCTGCACGGCGGGCGGCTTCCTCCTGTTCCTGAGCCAGCTTGGCCTGCAACTCAGGAGTGAGAAAACGCGGCTTGACAACCTCCACGCCTTCCGCGGCGGGAGAAACAAATTTTACCTTGGGCCCAGCTGCGGGGGCTGCCGTTACTAAACGGCGCCGCAGCTTGGGAGGTTCTGGCGAAGACGGAGTTCCTGTCTGATCGGTCATCATGATAAAATGGCTGGGAAATTGGGATGATTTTATACGATTCCGCTTCTCCCTGCAACCTCAAAATCCCGGCTGGAGAACGGGCGCGGGAACAGCGGCCGCATCCGGATCAACAGGAAAATTGCGGAAAAGGCTTCACCCGGGATATAACATGGAAACGCGTTTAAATATCCCTCAATTTCTCCTGCAAAATCATCAAAAAATCAATCCGTTAGCAATAAAAATCAGGAATAAAGTAAAGAGAACGCGACAGAACTTCAACAACATGCGCCCGTCATTTAAACATCCTCTTAAAAGATATTAAAATATATATACTTTTTTCTTGCCAGACCAAAAATAATTGGTTAAGTAAATAATCACTCGTCAACATCATGAATTCCAACGACAGTACCAAAAACAGGAGGCGCTACACGCCCGAAGAAAAACAATCCGTTCTTGATTTCATTGCTGAACGGAAGACTCAAAACAAAAGGGGCGCCCAGAAAGAAGCCTCCGAACGGTTCGGCATCAGCACGGTGACCATCTCAAGCTGGATGAAGGCATCCAAGGTCAAGCGCGGCCGTAAACCCGGCACCAAAAATACAGCCGCTCCCAAAGCGCAGCCTCTCGCAGCCGCCCAGCCCGCCGACCTGCGCCGCCTGGCGGCCGTTCTGGAAGAAATCGCCGAACTTGAAGCCCAGACAGCCAAACTCGACACCCTGCGCGCTGAAGCGGAGGAACTCAGAAACAGGCTGACTGCCAAGCAGGCCTGATTGCTTTTACCGCTTTCTTTCTCCGGAAAACCGGCTTTCCCCAAAACGGGAAGCCGGTTATTTTCTTTATGGAGATCGCGCTTGCCCCCCCGGAACAATTCCTTTAATATCCGCCGTTGTGACTCAACCCGCCCACATCGTTCCCGCGAGTCAGTCTGTGGAAGGCATGTATGCCGACTACTTTCTGGATTACGCCTCGTACGTCATTCTGGAACGGGCCGTACCCAAGATTAATGACGGGTTTAAACCTGTGCAGCGCCGTATTCTGCACGCCATGGACCGCCTGGACGACGGGCGTTATAATAAAGTGGCTAACATCGTGGGAGACACGATGAAATTCCACCCGCACGGCGACCGTTCCATTGCAGACGCGCTGGTGGGTCTGGGACAAAAAGGGCTGCTTATCGACACGCAGGGAAACTGGGGCAATATTCTGACAGGCGACCCCGCAGCGGCCTCCCGCTATATTGAAGCCCGCTTCACCTCCTTTGCGCGTGACGTAGTATTCAGCCCCAAAGTCACGGAATGGCAGCTTTCCTACGACGGCAGGAACAAGGAACCGGTCAGCCTCCCCGTCAAATTCCCCCTCCTTCTCGCTCAAGGGGCGGAAGGCATCGCTGTGGGTCTTTCCAGTAAAATTCTCCCCCACAATTTCAATGAACTGATTGAAGCCTCCATCGCCTACCTGCGCGGCCAGCCCTTCCAGCTTCTGCCGGACTTCCCGACCGGAGGCGTGATGGACGCCACCAACTACCGTGACGGGGAACGCGGCACGGGCCGCGTCCGCATCAGGGCGCGCATCCTTACGGAATCGAAAAAACTTCTCCGCATCACGGAAATCCCGTTCGGCGTCACCACGGAAATTTTAATTGATTCCATTGTCTCCGCTGCGGAAAAGGGAAAAATTAAAATCGCCCGCATTGAGGACAATACGGCCCAGCATGTGGACATTCTGGTCCATCTCCCGGCCGGGACGGACCCGGAGCAGACGAGGAAAGCCCTGTTCGCCTTCTCCGCCTGTGAAGTCAGCATCTCCCCGAATGCCTGCGTCATTGTGGAGGAAAAACCCAGGTTCATGTGCGTCAGCGACATCCTGCGCTACAACACGGACTCCACCAAGGAAATCCTGCGCCAGGAGCAGGAAATACGCCTCAGGGAACTGAACGAGGCGTGGCACCAGGCAAGCCTGGAAAAAATATTCATTGAAAACCGCATCTACCTCTCCATTGAAGATTCCGAAACGTGGGAAGACGTGCTCGGCACCATTGACCGGGAATTGCAGCCGTTTGCATCCCAACTGCGCGCCCCCATTACCAGGGATGACCTGGTGAGGCTGACGGAAATTAAAATCAAGCGCATTTCCAAATTTGACGCCTTCAAGGCGGACCAGCACATCCGCCAGCTTGAAGAGGACATCGAACAAACGCAGAAGAACCTCAACCAGCTTACCAAATTCACTATCCGCTGGTTTGAAGCCCTGCGTAAAAAATACGGCGCCGCCTATCCGCGGAAAACGGAAATTTCCTCCTTCGGTTCCGTAAACCGCGCGCAGGTGGCCGTGGCCAATGAAACGTTGTATATTGACGAAGAAGGCTTCGCCGGCTACGGCGTCAAGAAGGGGAATCCCGTCTGCAAATGCTCTACGCTGGATGACGTGTTGATCATCGACAATGCTGGGGTGCTCAAAATCGTGCGGATTCAGGACAAATTTTTCGCCGGTAAAAATCCCCTTTATATTTCCGTCATCAAAAAAGGGGATGACCCCGTGTTCAACCTGATCTACCGGGACGGAAAAGACGGCCCCGTGTACGCCAAGCGCTTCCGCATAGGAGGGTTCACCAGGGACAAGGAATATCCGCTCACCCGGGGCGCGAAGGGAACGCGCATCTTCCATTTCTCCGTGCATGAAACGGAAGAAAACAGTTCCCAGATAAGCGTAAACGTTTACCTGAAAGCCGTTCTGAAACTCCGTAACCTGATCAGGCCCTTCCACTTCGCGGACCTGAGAATCAAGAACCGCGGAGCCCAGGGAAATATCATTACCAGGCATCCTGTGGAACGCGTCTCCCGCATCATGCCTCCGCCCAGATCCGGAAATGAGGAAACGGAGGGACAAACAACCGCTCCTTCCGCAACAGCGGAACGCCCGGAAAGCCCCCCCTCCACGGAAACGCTGCATACGGAAACAGCCCCCCATTTGGAGGAACCGCCAGCCGATCCGCCGCTGGAACAGGGCTCCCTGTTTGACTCCTGAAGCGTTGTGAATCGCTAAAATGGAGACATCCATGCCTGCTGATCCATTTTCGGCTTGCCACAACGGGCCATCTTCTGTAGATATGGGCACCTCATTACCATGCCGCTTTAGCTCAGTGGTAGAGCACCCGCCTTGTAAGCGGACGGTCGTCAGTTCAAATCTGACAAGCGGCTCCATCATAACCCGCTCAAGGTCAACCCTTGAGCGGGTTGCTTATTGTCAGGCGGGCGTCATTGGCCGTTCCCGCGAATTCCGGCGTGCCGCTTTTTAACGTTCATTATTCGTTAATATTTCCAGCGGAATGCAGCAGCAGACGGAAATAAAGCAGATGCAACATCTGGCATGAGAACCATTCCACTCACGGCCATATCCGTCAGCTTCCAGCAGCGAAGGGTCACTCCACTTTTGGAGCGGTAAGGAGGTTCCGTTGGCAACAACGCCGCCTCAGGAAGCCGTTTTCCCCCTTGAATACGCCTTTATTGCCGTTCCGCCCAACTGAAACCATGATTCGACCCAATGAACACTACAGAAAGAACCATGGCTGCGGCCACCCTGCGCCTGGAAGACAGCCGCGTCACCGGGCCGGATTCCCTGCGCGTTTCCCGCCTTCCCGCCGCCGACAAGGGCGGCAAGTGGGAGATTTGCGGCATTTGCGACGGTATTGAACCGTCCGTGTTTAACAGATTGAAGGCCCTGCTGGATGCCGGAAGACGTGAAGAGGCCTGGGAAGGTTGTCTCCAGTACGTGCTGGATAATACCGCCGCCGTGCGTTCCTGGCTGGGTTCCGCCGCTTATCCTGGCGTTGAATTCATCCTGCGGGATCATTTTTTCAATTCCGGGAGCAGGAATACCGGGAAGATTTTGCAGCGCGCTCTGAATGTCCACGGAGCCGGTCTCACGGTGGACGGGATTCCGGGAAAACAAACCCGTCAGATGCTGCAAACCGTTCTCGCCCGGACTGGAGAGTCCGCGTTTCTTTCCACTCTCTATGAACAGCGCAAGTCATTTTACCATTCTTGCAAACAGTTTCCCGTGTTCGGCACAGGCTGGCTGAACCGCAGCAATGAGGCGTACCGGTTCGCACAATCCCTGGTTTAGGGGGAACCTGCAAAAAACTCCCGGAAAAGGAGGGCAGGAGAATTCAACCATCGTTGCGGCAACCTGCTTCCATGACATCCGGGCAAGGAAAAGCCTCCGTGCAGACATCCGCACGGAGGCTTCCTTTTCATCAACAGGATCAGGAAAACGCCCCGCCTCCCACAAACACTCCCAGCAGACGGCAAAACCGGGAAGCAGGCAATTTTACCAATCTACCGTCCCCCCGCTTGCCATGCTGGGTCAGAATCCAGGGCAGGGAAAAAATCTCCCGTTCATAAGCCAGCAACTCCCGTACATCTCCCGCCAGGAAATGGAGATGCCAGGCATCACACCGGCCCGGTTCAAACCGGAATCGGACATCGACAATCTTTCCGAAAGGCGCGGAGGAATCCACCCTGCGCGCCATCAGGACAAGTTTGGGAGTACGGATATAGACATCCTGGAAGCGTCCGTCCTCCTCCATTTCCTCCACCTTCCGGCCTGCAGCCAAATAATAGGAGGCGGCGGCAAATAAAGCGTTCATAACCAGATTTTATGCCATCACATCCGCCCTGGGCGCTGAATTGATCCCCCCGGAACGGCTCCTGAAAAGCCGTTTTTCCTGAAAACGCCGGGGCAAAAGATTGGACGGCGCCTAGTCACTTGCCCTGCCGGACTTTCCGGATAACCGGAGGGATCTCCGTTTTCGGCTGTTTCTGGAAGTAGGACAGATGCCCCGGTTCCAGCACCAGGCAGGAGCCGTCCCCGCATATCCGTGCCCGCTCCGCAGTCACGTCTACGGTATGCCCGCAGCCGGAGAGGAGGGAGGACGCCGCATAAGCCGCTCCGGTCAGAACCACCCACAAGAGCCGTTCCCACCAGGTCAGTCCGGGGCGGGTTCCGCTTTTTTCATAAGCGTCTTTCATGCCCTGTTTTCCTGCTTCCAGAGCTGCTTTCTTTTGTTCTTCCGTCAAATTGAGTTTCATTTGAAAGAGGGGGTGAGAGGTTCCAGGAATTCTCGCGCGTATTGCGCCGCAACGACTCCGCGGGAGAAAACGGCGTCACGGCCGGACTGTTGATTGCTATTCATTTTGTTCATTTTTTTGTTCATTTCCCGGAAACGGGCCTTTGCCGGAATGGGGCCGGCCCAACGGCATCAGGCCGCTCCCGGACACAAACCATCCTTGCCCTCCCCCTGGGACGGGAGCAACACGCCTGACACGTCCGGAAACAGGAAATATTCCGCCAGATGCAAACGCCGGAATTTCCGCCGCGGATAATAAAATACCCTGTTGAAAACGGAACCGGTTCATGCTAGTCTCTTCCCTGCTATGGCAAAACCGGCTCTGGGGAAAGGCTTTGACGCCCTTATCAATCAAAATCTGTCTCGTGAATCCTTGGCGGCTCCCCAGGCGGGAGACGTTGTGCATCAGCTATCCCATGCCGCCATTATTCCCAGCTCCCTGCAGCCGCGCGCCATCTTCACGCCGGAGCAGCTGGCGGAACTTGTAGATTCCATCAAGGAACACGGCATTATCCAGCCTCTGATCGTCCGTGAAACGCAAAGCGGCAAATATGAACTGATTGCCGGAGAAAGGCGCTGGCGCGCCTCCGGCATCCTGGGGCTGTCCACCGTGCCCGCCATCATCCGGGAGGCTTCCGACAAGGACGTGCTGGAACTGGCCCTGATTGAAAACCTCCAGCGGGAAAACCTCAGCCCGCTGGAAGAAGCCGCCGGCTACATGCGCCTGAAAACGGAGTTCCGCATGAAACAGGGAGACATCGCCAAACGCGTAGGCAAATCCCGCGCCGCCGTGGCCAACAGCATGCGGCTGCTCGATTTGCCCCAGCCGGTTCAGGACATGCTGGGCAATACCTTTATCAGCGTAGGGCATGCCAAGGTACTTCTCTCCCTCAAAAACAAGGACCAGCAAATCCAGCTTGGGCGCGACATCGTCAACAAGGGCTACACCGTCCGCCAGACGGAAAAAGCCATTCAGAAGATGCTCAACCCGCCGGAGCCGGCTCCCGCTAAAAAGCCGTCCTCCCCTCAGTACAAAAAAATTTCCGGCATTCTCGCCAAACAATTCGGAACTCCGGTGAACATCTCCGGCCAGGGTAGCCGGGGTTCCATCGAAATCACCTTCTCCAGCAAAGCGGAATTCATCCGCATTCTTGAGCTTCTGGGCCAGGACGAATGGCCTGATTCCAAGTAAATTTCCTTCCCCCTTTTTTCATGACGCCCCGCATCGGACTTATCCTGTTTACGGCCCTGCTGATGCAGTGCGAAAATCCCGTAAAAACGCCCCTGCCCGGCGCGGAAACCATTCCCGCGCAGATCCGGCAGACGGACTGTTTCAATGGAGGAAATGCTCTGTTCCACGCCGCGCGGATAACGGAAATGGGGAACCGCGCTTCAGGCACCCCCGGCTACCGCAGGCAGATGGACTACCTGAAGGAGGAACTGGCCAAATACGGCTGGACCTGCCGGGAACAGGCTTTTGAGAAGGAAACGCCCCAGGGTCCCGTCCGCTTCGTCAACCTGAGGGCCCGTTTTGGCAAGACGCCCAACTTCCTGGATCCGGTGCGGGGTCTGCTGACCTGCCACATTGACACCAAGCAGGGCATTGACGGATTCACCGGAGCCAATGACGGGGCCTCGGGAGCTGCGGCCATTCTGGAAACAGCCCGTATTCTGTCCGGAGAACCCGCACGCGCCGGAAATTTGGAGCTTGTGTTTTTTGACGGGGAAGAAAGTTTTGCGGAACATATGGACAGCGACGACGGGCTGTACGGTTCCAGGCATTACGCCTCCGCCATGCAACAGCCGCTCCCCAAATGGATGATCAATCTGGACATGGTGGGGCGGCAGGGTAAAAAGATACGCATCCCGTCCATGACGCCCCAATCCATGTACCGGGTTTATTCCCGCGCCATCCGTGACCTGGGTTATTCCACGGAGGAATGGGGGGTATCCGGCTATGCCATCCTGGATGACCACGTTCCCTTCATGGAACGCGGCGTGGATACGCTGAACCTGATTGACGACTTCCAGGACGGCAACTGGTGGCACACTTCCAAAGACAACATCGGCATTCTGGGAGAAAAATCCTTCCAGCAAACCGGGGAAATGACCCTTCATATCCTCCGGCAACTGCTGCCTGACCAGCCCGCCACCTGACCAGACAGCTCTGACCCTCCAATTATCCCTATCCCGCCATGTCCTTCAACTCTCCCTGGCTGCTGTGGGCTCTCTTTGCAGCCTCCATTCCCATCATCATCCACCTGGTCAACCGGTGGCGGCATCGTTCCGTCCCCTGGGCGGCCATGGAATTTCTGCTTCGGGCGGCCAGGGAAACACGCGGAACGAAAAAACTGCTGCACTACCTGATTCTGGCGCTGCGCGTGATGGCCGCAGCTGCACTGGTAACGGCTTTTGCGCGGCCCCTGCTTGGAAGCTTCTTCGGCTGGGGAAGCTCCGGCTTGAACGAAGTCCTGCTGGTTCTGGATCGTTCCGCCTCCATGGATGCCCGTCCGGACAAAACCAGCTCCCTGCGGGATGCCATCCCCCCTCTGGTGGAATCCACTTTCGCGCAGCTCGGCCACTGCCGCCTTTCCCTGCTTGATTCCGCCACCGGAACCGTTACCCAGATTCCCGCTCCGGAAGCCCTGACGGACCTGACTGTAAGCAAGACGACGGATGGCGGCGCAGATATTCCGGCACTTCTGCAAAAAGCCATCCCGTACCTGGAAGAATCAGGCTCCGGAAAGACGGAAATCTGGATTGCCTCGGACATGCAGGCCTCTTCCTGGAAGCCGGACTCCCCACTCTGGCCCGGTGTGCGCCAGAGGCTGGCCGCTCTGCCTCTGCCCCCCTCCGTCCGCATCATGGCCCTCCGCGACAGGCCGGCAAGCAACCGCGGCATCAGAGTCCGTCAGGCTCAGGTGAACAACGGAAAACTGGTGCTGGACCTGGAAGTGCTGCGCCAGGGGTTCAACCCCAACCAGCCGGAGAATGTGCCGGTGCAACTCTCCGTGGACAACTCATCCGCCTCCTCCACGCTGCAACTGGCAGGGGAAAGCGCCTCCATCCGGAAAGAGATCCCCCTGCCGCAGGGCAAGGAATCCGGCTTCGGCTTCGTTGCGCTGCCTCATGACGACTTCACCAGGGATGACATTTCCTTCTTCACCTTCGCCCCCAGGCCTCTCGCCAACATCCTGATTTTCGGCCCTTCGGGAGAAGTGGGGAAAACCCTTTCCCTGATGTCCGCCCCTCCCGGCCTTACCAACAGGAAAGCCACGATGCCCGGCAATACGCGGGAGGCTCAGTCTCATCTGGCCACCCAGTCCATGGTCGTCTGGCATGGGCCGCCGCCGCGCGCGGAAATGGAGAAAAAACTCCAGACCTTCATTGAAGAAGGAGGAATAGTCCTCTTCCTGCCTGACGATACGGAACACGGAACACGGCATTCCTTCCTGGGCGTTTCCTGGGGCGCCACGGAGACGGCTGCGCCCGAACAATACTACCGTCTGGAAACGTGGGACCGGCAAAGGGGATTCCTCCGCGACGGTTCCGATCAAACGCCCATCCCCGCCAACCGTCTCCGCGCCGTGCGCAGGAAGCCCCTGCTGGGCAAATACCGTACCCTGGCCTCCTGGGATGACGGCTCCTGCGCCCTGGCCCAGGTCAGGGCCGGGACAGGTTCCGCCCTGTTCCTGGGGACGCTGCCCAGATATTCCTGGTCCAACCTAGCGGACGGCCACCTGCTGCTCCCCCTGCTCCAGCGTATGGCGGACCGGGGGGCGGAACGCTTTTCCACCTCCATTTCCCTCCGGGTGAATGACGCCTCCCTGCCGCAATCCGCCACAGACACCCCCGTGCGCCTGGATAATGCCCAGGGGAGCCGTCCCTCCGGCTCTCCGGCCGATACGGCGGGCGTGTACCGCCTGGGAGCGCAGACCTACGCCGTGAACCGCCCCTGGACGGAAGACATGCCTGACCAGATTACGGATGAAAAACTCCGCCTCCTTCTGCCGGAAGCTTCCATCAATTCCATGCAGAGTGCGGCGGAAGCCCCCTCCCTGGTGCAGGAAGCATGGAAGCTCTTCCTGTTCTTCTCCCTCGCCAGCCTGCTGCTGGAAGCCCTCCTGTGCCTGCCCGGGCAGACGTCCAAACGCCCCTCCCCCACCACCCGCCCATGAACCTGAGCCTCCACCCTACCGCATCAAGCGTCATCCTGACCGTCCTGGTTATGGCGGCCGGCATCTGGATAAGCCATATCGCCAGCAAACGCAACCGCCGGCCGCTGACATTCAAACTGGAAATCCTTCGCCTGGCAATCCTTGGCTTCATCTGCTTCCTGCTCTTCCAGCCGGAATGGGTCATCACCTCCGCCCCGCAGGAAAAACCCAAGGTTTCCATTCTGGAGGACCGCTCCGGCTCCATGGAAACGCAGGATGTGGAAATATCCCCCCAGCATGTCGTCACACGCACGGCCTACGTGCAGGAACTGCTCAAGGGCAACAGTACGGAATCCCTTAACGACACGCATGTAGTGGAATACGCTACCTTCAGCGCATCTCCCTCTCCGGACTCCCCGGATTACGCTATGTCCGGTACAGACCTGGCCAAACCGCTGGAGGACGCCATGCAATCCTCCGACAATCTCCGGGCGGTCATCATGTTCACGGACGGCAGCCACAACGCATCATCCTCCGTGCTGACGCAGGCCCAGCGCATGCGCACCAGGGGCATCCCCCTGTTCATCATTCCCGCAGGCAGCCCATCCCCCCTGCCGGACCTGGCCCTCCAGGACGTGAAAGCCCCCACCTACGGCATCATTGGGGAAACAGTGCAAATACCCTTTACCATTAAAAGCACGCTGGGCAAGGAAACGCGCGCCACGCTTGCCATGACTTCCAGGGATACAGGAAAAACCGTCACCCGCACGGTCACTATTCCGGCCCAGGGGGAGGTGTCCGACGCCGTTCTGTGGAAAATAGAAAAAGAAGGGGCGGAAACGCTGGAACTCAAACTCCCCGTCCAGCCCCAGGAACGGATGCACAATAATAACGCCTCCTCCTTCAGCATCTCCGGCAGGAGGGAATCCATCAAAGCGCTGGTCATCGACACCCTGCCGCGCTGGGAATACCGCTTCATCCGGAACGCCCTGTACCGGGATCCCGGCGTGGACGTGCATACCCTGCTCTTTCATCCGGGACTGGAAGAAATGGGGGAAGGCCCCGGGTACCTGGTCAAATTCCCGGACAAGATGGAAGACCTGGCCCGGTATGACGTCATCTTCATCGGCGACGTGGGGCTGGGCTCCAAAGGTTTGACGGCAGAACAGGCCTCCCTGCTCAAAGGCATGGTAAAAAACCAGGCCTGCGGCATCGTCTTCCTTCCCGGCTATCAGGGCAGGCAAATGGAACTCCTGAAATCCGAACTGGGAGATCTGATACCCGTTACATTCCTTAACGCCAAACCGGAGGGGACAACCCAGCCCTCCCCCTCCCCTCTCATCCTGACGCCGGAAGGCCGCGGCTCCCTGCTCACCATGCTGGCGGATACGGAGGACGAAAACGAAGAAGTATGGCGCAATCTGCCGGGCTTCAACTGGTACGCCCCCGTGGAACGGCCCAAAGCGGGAAGCACTGTCCTGGCCGTGCATGCGGCGGATAAGAATGCCTATGGCCGCATTCCCCTTATTGTCACCCAGTCTTACGGCCACGGGAAAGTCCTCTTCATGGGCACGGATTCCGCCTGGCGATGGCGGCGCGGGGTGGAGGACAAATACCATTACCGTTTCTGGAGCCAGGTAGCCCGCTGGATGAGTTACCAGCGCAACATGGCCGCCGGGGAAAGAATACGTCTGATTCCCACCCCGGAACGCCCCCGGCCGGGAGACACGCTGACCGTCACCGCCATGGTTTCCGACAAACTGGGGGCCCCCCTCCAGAATGGAGAGGTTTTCCTGGACATTACGGCTCCGGAAGGGAGCTCCAGCCGCGTGCAAATGGACACGATGGACCATACATGGGGCTCCTTTACCGCCTCCGTTAAAATCAATCGCCCCGGCACCTGGAAACTCACCGCTTCATCTTCTGCGGAACCGGATAAATCCGTTACGCTTTCCGTCATCACCATGAGTGAAACGCTGGAAAAAATCGGCAGCCCCGTCAATACCGCGCTCATGGAGGAAATGGCCTCCATCACACGCGGGCGCATGGTGAAAGCTGAGGAAATACAGCGGCTCATTAAGGAAATCAGGGATCTCCCGGTGCCGCCGCCCATGGAAACGCGCATCCTGCTCTGGTGCAGCCCGTATACGCTCTTCACCCTTCTCCTTCTGCTTACCCTGTTCTGGATAGGGAGAAAACTCAACGGCACCATTTGAACCGCAGGTTTCCCGCATCTGCCCGGCAGTTTTTTTCCCTTCCTTTCCCGTCATTTTTCCGCGGACTTCCCGTCCGCGGCAGCAGAAGCCGGCTGAGAAAATCTCAGCCTCAATCCCATTTTTTTCCAGGCGGCCGCCATTTCCCCCTGTACCTCTTCCGGAGTTTTGCCATCCAGCAAAACAGCACGCGCCTTCCCGCCGCCCTCCGCATCACGGACCTTCAAATAGCTTCTGAGGCGCTCCGCCTTTCCGTTCCCTTCCAGATGGCTCCAGTAAACCATCCATAACAAATCGGCCCAATACTGAAGCTTTCCTTCCCTGGTGGGAACGCCATGCTCCGCGGCGGAATGCACGGCATCCCTGTCCAGCATGTCCGCCAGGGCCGGCAAAGCCTCTCTGCCCGTGCGGACGGCGCGCGGGACCATCGTGGCCAGCCTTTCCGGAATCTTCCGGAGTACCAGCGCTTCCTTCTCCATGGGAAGAAAAGCCATGTACGCGGAAAAGCCGTCCACCAGCCAGTGGTCCCAATCCATGGACTGCGCCGCCCAGTGCGTGACGGCAAAGCGCGGATCCAGTTCATCCGGTTTCAGCAGCCTTCCCTTTTTATCGCGCAACAACAGGGCCGTAAAACTGGTAGGGGAAAACTTGAGATGCCCGTTCCGCAGGCCAGGCGCCCCGTTGAAATCCTCTTCCCGGAAACATACCCTCACCAGATACTTGCGGGAAGGCCGGCGGGCCACCGCCAGATTCAACGGAACAGACGCCAGGGCAGACAGAACGGTTTCAAAGCGCCGGGCCAGGGCCATACGCTCCGCTTCCGGCAGCTTTCCGGGAGACTCTATAATGAAATGATCCGTTTCATACATGCTCAATTCCTCCGTCTCCTGTACGGTTTTTACCAGCAGGAAACCGGGAACGGCCACCCTCTCCGGCCAGGGAACATCCCAATTCGGCTCCAGAGGAACGTATCGGCTGCCGGAATCTCCCTGCGCAGGAGGGTTCTCCGCCCCTGCATCCGTATCCGGAAGCGTCCCGTCAGACTTTGCCCATTCCAGAATATATTCCTGATCGGCTCCGGAAAAAATATTCCGGGGAACAGCCACCACGCGCCCGTCCTGAAGCTTCAAATCCACCTCCGCATCACGGACGGCCACCAGCACGGCTACGACGGTAGCGCTCCGGTCATTCGTCCAAATACGCGCCCGGGCGCTTCCAGCCAGGCTCAGCCCCGCCAATACGGACAGTATCTTTACAGGTACGGTCATAGGGTTCCCTTTGCCCGCACAAGCTATCACATTGTCCCGCAGACGCAACCCTTTTTCCATCCCCCTCTCTTCCAGAACCTGTTCCTTGAAAAGAATATGGGAAAGGAATCCTCCGCAGCCTGTCCCCCGGAGGGGTTGACACGCTCCGGCAAAACCCATAATCTTAGGGAAGGAAGGAAAAGAAAGCATGCATATCAGTCCCCTCAGAAAAAATATTCCGTTGACTGTCGTCACCCTGGCGGCCCTGGGCATCATGTTTTTCCTGTTCTTCATGCATCCCGCCTCTACGGAAGAATCACTGGAATTCTATGCGCCGGACGGCAACATCGCAGGCTCCTTCCGGGTGGAAATCACGCATGCGCCTTCCAACCCCGCCTATACGGAAGTAACAATCATCCCGGAAGATATGGAATCCTTCCAGCGGTTTTTGACCCAGTTCCGCAATAAACCCGTTACCGCAAAAATTCCTTCCTGCGGCAGCCACATCATTGTTCCGGGCCGGGACATGCAATACGACGGCGTCCTGCGCCTGACCGGACACTGAGAGGGCGGGCAGACAAAGGTCCTCTTAAAGTTGCTCCCCTTTTCCCACATCCTTCGCCCACTTCCGGGCCAGGAAGGAGCAGACCATTAACTGGAGCTGGTGGAACACCATGATGGGAATCACCAGCAGTCCGATGGGGGCTCCGGCAAAAATCACGTTCATCATCGGAATGCCGGTAGCCAGGCTCTTTTTGGAGCCGCAGAAAATAATCGCAATGCGGTCCTCGCGGGAAAAATGAAGCCTGCGGGAAAGGAAAGCCGTCAGCCACAGGGCCGCGGCCAGAAGGAGGCCGCAAAAAGCCAGGACCTCCACCAGGGAAAGCCAAGGCAGATTTTTCCATACGCCGTTAATCATCGCATGGCTGAACGCCGTGTAAATAACCAGCCAGATGGTGCTGTGGTCTGTCCAGGAAGTAAGGTTCCGGTGCGCGACCACCCATTTGCCGATCCAACGCTGGGCGAACTGGCCGGCCACAAAAGGCACCAGAATAATATAGCAGATGTTCAGAAAAGTGGAAAAATCCACGCCTCCTTCCCCTCCGCGAGACCACACCAGCCCCACCAGCAAGGGGGTGAGGAACACCCCCAGCAGGCTGGAAACGGAGGCGGAGCAAATGGCCGCGGCCACATTGCCGCCCGCCATGGAAGTGAACGCTATGCTGGACTGCACGGTGGAAGGCAGCATGCACACGTACAGCATGCCCATGCACAAATCCGGCCCCAGCACACGACTCCACAAGGGCATGCTGACCATGCCCAGCAGGGGGAAAATGACAAAGGTGCTCGCAGCCACCAGCCCCTGAAGGCGCCAGTGCATCAACCCTTCCCATACGGAACGGCGGGAAAGCTTGGCCCCGTACAGGAAAAAAAGCAGAATGATGGCTGCATCGCTCAGGCGGCTGAACACTGTATCCCATACTCCGGAACAGGGAACCAGAATCCCCGCGCCCACACTGACGATGAGGCCGATAGTGAAGCGATCCAATTTGGCAAGGAATCCCGGCATGGAAAAGGGAAAAGGTCAATGCCGCCTCCGGCGTTCTATTTGAAACGCACAGCATGCTTCTTGCTCAGGCGCAGGACGCTGCCCGGAGCCAGTTCCAAAACGGCGGAGGGATCTGTCATTTTCACATCATTCAACTGGATGGCGCCGGGCGCGAAATGCTCCTTGCGGAGAACACCATTGGATTTTTTCACCTGGAAAACGTTTTCAAACAGGAAGGAAACCAGGGCCAGGGCATTCATGCCGGCAGGCAGGGAGGCAATCTCCACTTCCGGCAAATCCGCGGCGGCCAAGTCCCTCTTGGAAAAACGGGTTTCCCAGTCAGAACGCGCGGCATCCGCAACGGCGGAATCATGATAGCGGGCCGTGATTTTCCAAGCCAGGAGCTTTTTGGCTTCCATCGGATGCAATCCCATGTCCCGCTTCTCGCCCAGCAGCACCAGGTAATAGCGGTCCATCAGTTCGTCGCTGGCGCTCATCATCTTGCCGAACATCATCTCCGGCGCCTCATCCACGCCCACGTAATTCCCGTAGGACTTGGACATCTTCCGCACGCCGTCCAGACCTTCCAGAAGAGGCATCGTCATGGCGATCTGCGGCAGCATGCCTTCCTCCTTCTGAAGGTCGCGGCCCACCAGAATGTTGAAAAGCTGGTCCGTCCCGCCCAGTTCCACATCCGCGCGGATTTCCACGGAATCCCAGCCCTGCATAATCGGATACTGCATCTCATGCAGACGTACCTCCCTGCCGCTCTCCACACGGGCCTTGAAATCCTCCCGGGCCAGCATCTGCTGCATGGTCACGCGGGAATTAAGCCTCAGCACTTCCTCATACGTCATCTTGCGGAACCAGTCCCCATTGTACACGATCTCCGTTTTGTCACGGTCCAGAATCTTGAACGCCTGCTTGGTATATGTCTTCGCATTCTCCAGCACCTGTTCACGGGAAAGGGGGGGGCGGGTCACGGAACGTCCGGAAGGGTCGCCGATCGTGGCGGTGAAATCCCCGATGAGCAAAACAGCCTGGTGGCCAAGTTCCTGGAACTGGCGCAATTTCTCAATAGCCACGGTATGGCCCAAATGGATGTCCGGAGCAGTAGGGTCCACGCCCAGCTTCACGCGCAGGGGGCGGCCCAGCTTGAGGCGCTCCTTCAGCTCTTCGCGGCTGATCACGACGGCGGTACCGCCCATCAATATGTCTAATTGCTCATCTATAGTCATTGATCTGGCGCATAGAGTGCCGGGGGCGCCGCGCCTTTTCAAGCCTATATCCTGTGCACGGCTCATCGAACGCGATCAGGGAGTTCCCGCCACCGGTCCCGACAGGAGGAAAAAGGAACGGAAGAACAGGAGCGGATTCCACCCCGGAGAGCGGAATAAACGACACCCCGGTGCAGGATTTTTCCCCGCGCGGCCCTCCCGCCTGTTCCATATCACAAGAATGATACCCGGCCTCCTTCCTGCTGCGGAAGCTCCCCGCAAACTCTACAGAAGCTGGTACAGGCGGGGATAGGAAGCGTGGTTGGCGGTTATGTAATGCGGGCGCGGCTTGGGAACCGGCCTTGTCCGCCTGTGATTCCAGCCGTCACGATCATGATGATCATGGCGCGGCGGCCCGGAACGGTAATAATCATGCTCGTGGTGGCAGCCTGCGGCCAGAACGATTGAGGCTGCCGCGGCAAAAACAGGAATGATGTTCATCTTCATCTTTCTTCATGGTAAGACAGCCCGGCGACGGGAATGCGAACGGAAAAAGTCTGTCACCCGAGCAAACGCTCCCTGTTAACGAAGAAAACGGCCCCCAATACACATAAAAACGCCCACAGGTAATCCCACTTCCATTTTTCTCCGATGTAGAACAGGGCGAAAGGAATAAACACGCACAGGGTAATCACCTCCTGCATAATCTTGAGCTGGGCCACGTTAAGCCCGCCCGCACTGCCCAGGCGGTTGGCGGGAATCATGAAGCAATATTCAAAGAACGCCAATCCCCAGCTCATCAAAATAATCATCAGCAGAGGCTTGTCATCCGCCCCGGAACCCTTCTTCAGATGGCCGTACCACGCCCACGTCATAAAAACGTTGGAGACCACCAGCATGGAAATCGTTAACGCAATCTTCATGATTTTTACTTAAAAATATCAATCCCTGGAGGACTTGGGATCCAGAGCGTCCCGCAAGCCGTCCCCCAGGAAATTCAGCGCCAGCAGGGTAGCTGAAAACAGGAGCGCCGGGAACAGAAGCAATTCCGGACTAACCTCCATGCGGTCCGCACCTTCCTTAATCAGCGTTCCCCATGAGGAATTGGGAGCCTTCACGCCCAGCCCCAGAAAGGACAGAACGGCTTCCAGCAGCATGATGCCGGGAACGGCCAGCGTCGTGTACACGATGACGGTTCCGAACAAATTCGGAGCAATATGGCGGAACAGAATTTTCATGTGACCAATGCCCAGGGAGCGGGCGGCTTCCACGAACTCCTGCCCTTTCAGCTCCATCGTCTGCGTGCGGACAATGCGCGCCAGCGTCAGCCAACCCAAAGCGCCGATGGCGATGAACAGGGGAATCAGCCCGGTCATGGGGCTCACCATTTCCACAGACCAGCCCGTCATGCCGGAAACCCACTGCGTCAGCCTCCGGGCCGGCTCCTCCACGGACAGGGAAAAAATAATCACCAGCACAATGAACGGCAGGGCAAAAAGCACATCCACCAGGCGCATCATCAGGGCGTCCAGCCTGCCTCCGGCATAACCGGAAACCAGTCCGTACGCCACGCCGATCACCAGGGAAACGCCCGTGGCGACCACGCCCACCAGCAGGGAAATGCGGCCGCCGTACAACACGCGCGCCAGCAGATCCCGCCCAAGCTGGTCCGTGCCGAACCAATGCCCCCAGGAAGGGCTTTCCGCAATCCGGGACAAATCCTGCACATTAGGATGCGGAAGCCACGGCAGCAGGGGCCCCAGAAAACAGACCGCCGCAATCAGCGCCAGCGCCAGCAGGGAAAACATGGCCGCCCGGTTGCGGGAAAGACGCAAAAAGGCGTCCTTCCACAGGGAGGAACCCTGTTCCTCCGTCCTGTTCCATCCTCTTCTTCTCATGATTCCTTTCTCAATCTCGGGTTGACGGCCATTTGCACCAGGTCCACACCCAGATTGGCCGCGACGATCAGAATACCGTAAAACAGAACAAGGCCCTGGATGAGAAAATAATCCCGGTCCGTTGTCGCGTTCACGAAATGCTGGCCCATGCCGGGAACCTGGAAGCAGGTCTCCACCACAAAGGAACCGGTAATCATGGCGGCAAAAGCAGGCCCCAGATAGGAAAGGGCCGGAATCAGGCCGCCTCGCAAAGCGTGCTTCCAAACCGTACGGAAAGGCCCCGCCCCCTTGGCCCGAGCCGTCCGGATAAAATCCTGCCCCAGCACTTCAAGCATGCCGCCGCGCGTCAGGCGCGCCAGATATGCGGCATTCACCAGACCCAGCGTCAAAGCCGGGAGCACCACGCAACCGGGAGAATCCCATCCGGCTACACTCAAGCCGGGCACATGCATGCCCAGAGCCACGCCCAGCACCGGAGCCACGACAAAGGCGGGAATGCAGATGCCGGCCATGGAAACCAGCATCACCCACCAATCCATCCACCGGTTCTTGTACAGAGCCGCCACGATTCCGGCGGGAATCCCCGCCAGAATGGAAATAGCCATGCCTATGACGCCAAGCTGGAGGGAAACAGGAAATGACTGGCCGATCATATCCGCCACGCTGACGCCTTCCTTCACCAAAGACGGTCCCAGGTCGCCATGCGCCAGCATGTTCCACCAGTAACGCCCGTATTGAACCAGGGAGGGCTGATCCAGCCCGTAACTGGCCTGAAGCTGCTGGAGGACATGCTCCGGCAGCTTCTTTTCCCCCATGAAGGGGTGCCCCGGCAACAGGCGTATCAGGAAAAACGTCACGGTCTCCAGCACCAGCAGGACCAGAAGCCCCTGCCCCAGGCGTTTCAGAATCATCCTGGTCAAGGCGCGGCCTCCTTCCCATGTTCCCGGTCGGCGTCCAGGCTGATATCCTCAAACAAATGGTTGTCCAGCAGCAGGGGACGCCACCCACGCACCTCCGGCCTCTTCAAATAGGACCGTTTGGCCCAATACAGGGGAATCACCGGGGATTCGGAAAGCATCAGCGCTTCCGCACGGGCCAGCAGGGCCATGCGCTTCTCCTGGTCTCCCGTGGCGCGGCTCTCCGCCAGCAGGCGTTCATACTCCGGATGAGACCAGCCCGTATTATTGTTCCCGGAGGCGGAACCCCACAAATCCAGAAAACTGGAAGGGTCCAGATAATCCCCGGACCATGAGGAGGAACTAAAATCATACTGCATGGAATTCTGCGCGAACTTGTAGGCCGTCCACTCACAGGAACGGATATCCACATGAATCCCCAGATGCTTTTTCCACATGCCCTGGATGGCTTCCGCCATCGTCTTCTGAACTTCGCGGGATGTAGTCATCAGCTCCAGCCGGGGAAACCCCTTCCCGCCGGGAAAACCGGCCTGGGCCAGCAGGGAACGCGCTTTCTCCGGATTGAACTCCACCCCATGCGGCGTCTTGTATCCGGCGCCGTCCGGCGTAAAGCCGAAGCACGGCTGGCCGCCGCCGCACACCACATCCCGCACCAGGGCCTCCCGGTCCACCGCCAGGGAAAGGGCCCGCCTGACCCGGGTGTCATCCAGAGGCGCACGCGACGTATTCAGACGGTAAAAAATAGTCACGTAATAATCATCCTGGCAAAAATCATCCCCTCCGCGCTCCCGGGCATAAGCCGTCATCTCCGGAGGCACATTGTTGGTGACATGAAGCTTGCCGTTGAAAAACATGCGGGTTTCCGTAAAGCCGTTCACGGTAGGAAGAAAACGGACTCCATTCAGCCGGACGGCGGAAGCGTTCCGGTACCGGGGATTGCGGCGCACCTCCACATAATCATTGAACCGGTGCTCCGCCATGAGAAAAGGTCCGTTCCCTACGGCCGCTCCGGGCCGCATCCATCCCCCCGTCCTGTCCAGCATGCCGCCGCGGGCTTCCACGGCATGGCGGGGAACCGGGAACCAGGTGCAGTGAAGCAGCAGCAGGGGAAGCTGGGGCATCGGGGAACGCAGCTCCATCTCCAGGGTATAATCATCCGCGGCGCGCACGCCCACGCGGGCTTCCTCCCATAAATCCGGCTTTCCGGCCCGAACATCCTCCAACATCCGCGCCGCAATCTTCCGCGCTCCTTCCTCCGGCATCCCGGCCGGCCACTCCATCAGGGAAGGAGCATCCCGCAGAGCCTCCAGCTCACCGGCTCCCATGCCGTCCAGCCTCTCCCAATCCACCCCGGCCAACACTTTCTCATCCAACCCCTCTTCCCCGGCCAGCCGGGAACCGGGACCGCACAGCAGCAGGCTGCGCCTGTTCCGGTTATAGGCTTCCGCATTCTTCAGCGGATAAAGCATGTCCGCGTACCTCCCGCCAAACCCCGGATGAAGCAGGCGATGATAGGCATAAACGAAATCATGAGCCGTCACAGGAACGCCGTCGCTCCACACGGTTCCCTTCCGCAGGGCAAAACGCCACTTGTCCGCCTCCGGACTGTGCGTCCACGACTCCGCCACAGCGGGATGAAAAACGGCATCATCCCTGGAATCCCCGCGCAGCAGCCCCTCCATGACGGCATTGATCATCTTGAAATCGGAAACGGAAGTGGCGATGTGGGGGTCAAAACTCTGGGGCTCCGCATTATTGCCCACGATGAGCACTCCTGCCTCCTGAGCCCGTTCCACGCTCGTGCGCGTATCGCATCCGGCGAGCAAAAGCATCACACAGAACATCATGAACAGGCGCATGGCGGGATTCTGTCAGGTTTCCTTCCCGTACGCAAGGCTTCACGTCAAGAAATACGGCGGCAAATCCACAACGGCCGGAGCGCCCGACCAGGAGCGGAAGGCCCCCCGGAACCTTTATCCCGCCCGGCTCTCAGTTCTGCGGCTTAACAATATATTTTCTTTCGTACGATCATCATACACATAAAATTTCACGGAAAGAAAGAAGCCCCTCTTCCTTGTTGGTCTTTTATAAAACGGGGGGGTTTATCCTGTTCCCCCGGTTATTCCTCCTCTAAATCTTTCCCATGTTTAAATTCAAACACCGAACATCCCGTATCTTGACCGTACTCGTGGGGATAATCTCCATTCAGGCAGGAAATGCCGTCACCGCCTCGTGGCTCAGACCTTATATTAATGGTGAAGAAATAGTCGGAACTACGCTGGAAAGCCGTTACAGCGCGCCTGACGGAGAATCCGCCAATCCCGTAATCCGGTGGGAAAAAGCAGATGTCCGGGACGGAAAAACCGTAGTGGTTCAGCAGGGCCGTGATGCGGAATCCTACACCCTGACGGACAAGGATGCAGGAAAATATTTCCGGATTATTGTGGGCTGCGGAACCAAAGACGCGGCTGCCAGCCAGTGGATCGGCCCGGTCATCACGGAAAAACAGGCGGAAAGCATCAATAACCGTTTCCATCCCGGCAGGAGCTACCGGGAAAATGTGGACGAGCTTCAAAAAGAACTATCTGAAAAACTCCGAAACGCCGTATACTTTACCGTAAATACGGACAAGCTGCATGGAGCTCCCTGCGCGATGGCCGGAAATAAACGAATCCCTCTGCCCGAAGATATCAGACCTTTCCGGGAAAACGGGAAAATCTATATCAGCCAACCCTTTGTACAGGCCGTTTTCAACAGGGAACTGCCCGATGAAATCATGGAGGAAGCAGCCGGACAGAAAGCTTATGAAATAAATAATGTGGCCAGGGTTCTGCAACTCAACCTCTGGCTGGGAGACAAGGCAAAATCTCCCGTACCAAACTTTCGCATGCAGCCCATGGCGGAAGGGCTGGTGATTCTCTCTCCTGAAAAAGACATCTTCTCTCCAGTAGAAGACCGTGACCTGATTAATGAAGCCGTCAACGGACTCTTCGATTTCAAGGCCGATAATAAACAGTTAAAATGGTTTCGGGATGCCAAATTCGGCTTGTTTGTTCACTGGAACCCTTCTTCCCTGCTGGAACGGGAAATAAGCTGGGAACGCAATGCTGCGCGTCCCAAAGACAGCGCCAGCGGCCATAACAATACTGTAGACTTTGAGTACGACTCCGCCCACCGCCGCTTCACCCCCAAGCAATATGACCCCAGAAAATGGATGTCCGTCGCCAAAAAAAGCGGTATGAAATATGCCGTGCTGACCACCAAGCATCACGACGGCTTCTCTAACTTCCCCTCCGACTACGACACGTTCACCATTGCCGCCACTCCCTACGGCAAAGACATCGTGGAACAATTCGCGGCGGCAGTTCATGCGGCCGGGCTCAGACTGGGATTTTATTATTCTGGACGAGACTGGTACAATCCCTACTACTTGACCGACCAGCACTACCGCTATCTGGAATACTACTTCGGCCAGGTCAGCGAACTGCTCACCCGCTACGGCCAGGTGGATGTGCTCTGGTTCGACAGCCTGGGCAATAGCTCCCTCAACCAGTGGGATCCCCGCACTATGATGCGCCGCATCAAGCAGTACCAGCCGGACATTCTGATCAACAACCGCATGAACAGCACCCGCGGAGGCAATAAGGAACCGCTGCCCGACGACCTGAAAGGGGATTTCCTGACGCCGGAATGCAAGCTAGGCCCCTTCAATACCCAAACGCCCTGGGAAAGCTGCATGACCGTAGCGGATATCCCCGGCACCCGCTGGACGGGCAACTGGTCCTACACATCCAAGGCAATACCCAAGCCCGTCGAAACCTCTATCAGATTCCTGATCAATAACATTGTCAAGGACGGCAACCTGCTTTACAACATCGGCCCCACTCCACTGGGAACATTTGATCCGAAACAGACTGAAACTTTCCTGTCCATGGGAAAATGGATTGCTCTCTACAGGGAGGCTATTTACAACACCCGCGGAGGCCCCTACAGGGACCAGCCATGGGGAGGCAGCTGCTACAGGGCGGATCACAACGGCAAAAAAACCGTTTATCTTCACGTCAGCCCGCTGATTGCCCGACAAGGAAAAGAGCTAAAGGGAAATACCCCCCTGTTCATCAAAGATATCGGGGAAAAATTCACGAGAGCGACCCTCATTGTGGACGGCATCGGAAACGGAAAAGCCGTCAGGCTTGAAAAGGAAGGAAACCAGTACAAAATCACTTTGCCCGAGGGTGTCACCTGGGACAGGTTGGACACCGTCATCAAACTTCAATAACCCAACAGCATGCTATTCCCGCACTCTCTCCTGGACCGGATTTTTAATGCCGGAGAAGAGTGTTGCCGCCACACGACACTCTTGCTTAGCCCATATACCCGACCTGACGGAATCGGCAGCGAATCCTGACTTTCATCACTCCCGCAGCAGGATGCGCCGGCAACGCGTGCCGCAGGAAAACAGCGGCCTTCATGAGCCACCATGTCTCCTTTCCGTCATCCCTTTTGAGTAACCGGAGAAACAGAGGGAAAGCAAAAACCCCGCAACGGCAGAAAACCGTTGCGGGGCCGATTCCCAAATCAGGGGAAAGGAAAAAGCAGCTTTAATTATTTGCTCTGCGCTTTTTTGGCGGCGTCAATCTGGGCCTTGATCTTATCCTTGTTGGCAAGAACGCCGGCCTTGATGCGAGGGGCCTGCATCCCGATTTCCGTTCCCGGCTTCAATTCGGCCACCTTATCCAGAATCAAAACGGCGCCGTCCACATCACCGGTGGAATTCAGATAGGTTCCGAACTCCATCATCAGCAACTGCTGCTGTGTTTCCGGCAGAAGCTTGTCACGGTCGGGATACGCCTTAACCACCTGAAGGGCTTCCGCAGGCGTCGTCTTGTCCGTCAGCTTGCCGGCAAGATAATTCTGCACGTCCTTCTGTTCCTTTTTAAGCAGGTCAGCATGGGCGTCTGCAGCTTTCAAGCCGGACTTGTCCTCTTTGTCCAGCTTCTTGATTTCCGCTTTCACGTCACCATAAAAATTGTCCACATATTCCTTAGGAGCCAGCTTGAGCACTTCCATCAAAGCGGCAACCTTCGCTTCATCCGTAGCAGCCTTGGCGACATTCGCTTCCGCGGCGCTTAGCGCTTCCTTGTTCTTCAGGGCATCCTGCATGGCTTTCATGACATCATCCCCGGAACGCCCCCCGACAAATCCCCCAAAAGGCTTGCCGGAAGCGTCCGCAAACACAACGGTCGGGAATCCCCGCACGCCGTACTGCTGGGCAAGTTTTTCATTGGCGGCTTTCATTTCCTTGGACTGTTCCTTGCCGCGCGGATAATCCAGCTCCACCAGAACGAAATTTTTCTGCGCTTCCTTCTGGAAGTCCGGCTTGCTGAATACGTTGGCGCGGAGCTGCATGCAGGGAGGGCACCAGTCGGAACCGGTGAACTCGATCATTAAATCCTTTTTCTGTTCGGCGGCCTGTTTTTTGGCGGCATCCATATCGGTAATCCACCCTTCCGCGGCAAAACAGGGAGCGACGCAGGCGGCAACAACTACTGGCAGAATTTGTCTAATCATATCTACAATTTGATATTGTAAAATCGGACAGCCCGCGTCAATCCCTTGTTCAATAATTTTTGGAAAATTCCAGACGGAAAGCATTTCCCGGGAAAAAATGCTTTCCGGAAACCAAAGTCACAGCCGGGCCGAACCGAAGGGAAAAGGGTATTGTCGCACAAAATCAGGGGTTGCCTTTCAGCCTGTTTTCACTTATGTACTGAACCTATCATGAATACGGTTTTAATCATTGGAGCAGGCGGCGTTGGACATGTGGTAGCCAATAAATGCGCCCAGCTGCCGGACATTTTTCAAAGCATTCATCTGGCCTCCCGCACGAAAAGCAAATGCGATGCCGTTGCGGAGGACGTACGCTCCAGAACGGGCGTCAGCATCACTACCCATTCCGTAGATGCGGACGACGTGCCCGCTACCGTGACCCTCATCCGGGAAATCAAGCCGCAGCTGCTGATCAACGTGGCCCTGCCCTACCAGGACCTCACCCTGATGGAAGCCTGCCTGGAAACCGGCGTCAACTACCTGGATACCGCCAACTATGAACCCCGTGACGTAGCCAAATTCGAATACTCCTGGCAATGGGCGTACCAGGAGCAATTCCGCAACGCCGGGCTTTTCGCCCTGCTGGGTTCCGGCTTTGACCCCGGCGTCACCAATGTCTTTACGGCATGGGCCCTCAAGCATCACTTTGATGAAATCCATACGCTGGACATCATTGACGTCAATGGCGGCAATCATGGCAAGGCTTTCGCCACCAACTTCAACCCGGAAATCAACATCCGGGAAGTAACGGCGCCCTGCCGCCACTGGGAAGAAGGAGCCTTCCGGGAAACCGCCCCCATGAGCATGCACCGGAGTTTCGCCTGCCCGCAGGAAGTGGGCACCTATGAAATCTACCGCATGTACCATGAAGAAATGGAAAGCCTGGTCAAGCACATCCCCACCATCCGCCGGGCTCAATTCTGGATGTCCTTCTCACCGAACTACCTCAAGCACCTGGAAGTGCTTCAGAACGTGGGCATGACCCGCATTGACCCGGTCATGTACAACGGAGTTGAAATCATCCCGCTGCAATTCCTCAAGGCCGTACTGCCGGACCCCGGGGACCTGGGCAAGACGACCAGGGGAAAAACCTGCATCGGCAACGTCATCACCGGAATCAAGGACGGCCAATTCAAGGCTGTGTACATTTACAACATTTGCGACCATGAACAATGTTTTGAAGAAGTAGGTTCCCAGGCCATTTCCTATACCACCGGGGTTCCGGCCATGATCGGCGCGGAAATGATCCTTACGGGCAAATGGACTGGCGCGGGAGTCTTCAACATGGAACAAAATGATCCGGACCCCTTCATGGACGAACTTAACAAGCGCGGCCTTCCCTGGCACTGCGTGGAGCTCACGGAAGAACAGGCCAAAGCCCTGCAAGTCCAATAATAACCAACGGAAGCCTCATCATCAAGAGCACCCCAAAGAAAAAATGCATAAACAATAATACATGAAAGCGTACTTTTTTCTGGCGTTGGCTATTGTGCTGGAAACCGTAGCTACCTCCTTCATGAAAGAAAGCGAACAATTTTCCAAACTCCTGCCTTCCGCAATAACTGTCATTGGATATGCGGGCGCTTTCTACTGCCTCAGCCTGGTATTAAAAAATATCCCGGTGGGCATTGCCTACGCCATCTGGTCAGGAATGGGAATTGTGCTGATTTCCATCATTGGATGGACTGTATTTAAACAGCACCTGGACTTGCCGGCGATTTCAGGCCTGCTCCTCATCATCGCCGGGGTGCTGGTCATCAACATATTTTCAAACTCCGTCTCCCACTGATGGAGAAAAACCGGAAGAGCGCTTCTCTTGCCAGGCAAGGGATGTTTTTTCTTCAGTCAACGGCCGCCGGAATAGGCAAACGCTTCTTTATTGAAAAAGAGCGAAACTCTTTCGGCGCGCCGTCAGCCAGCCCTCCGCAAGGGAACAGTACCATCGTGCGGTGCTTTTCCGGCGCACGCATAGTTTGCTGGTCGGGAAAATAAACGGATTGCAAAAACGGAATGCCATGAAATATCTTGCGCTATTTTTTATTTTTCTATTTCAGGCGGTACAAGCGCAGGACCCCGCCCCATGGAAAATCGCGATCATCGGCGATACGCATGACTCCCCCAAGCGCATGGAAGGAAGCGAGGGAGTAGCAGTCAACTTTATCAAAACCCTCTATGGGGAAATCCTGAAACACAACGTGGACATGGTCGTCCAGGTAGGGGACATGGCGGATATTGAAGGAAGCGCCCCCGTCAAGGGTCTGTCCAAACGCAAGGAACTCAACAACATTCTGAGGGAAAAAGGCATCCCCTTTTACGCCGTGCGCGGCAATCATGACTCCCTTCCTTTCCGGGCGGAACAATTCCGGGAACTCTTCCTGCCTACGCGGAAGCAGGGCGTCCAAGGGCTGGCCACCAGAAAACTGAACTACGGCATCCGCCATAAAAACGCTTCCCTGTATTTCATGGATATTGACCTCACCCCTGACCAGCTCGTGGACTTCAGCGCATGGGTCAAACGCAACAGAAGCAAGGCCAACACCGTTCCGCGGCACTGCCTGGTTTTCACCCACCGCACCCTGCAGACGCCCATGCAATTCCGGGAATGCCTGTGGGGCCGTTACAATGACAGCGCGGCGGAACAGCAAAATATCTTTTACCGTAATCTCCGGGATGCCGGAGTGCGCTTCGTCGTCACCGGGCACCTGCACGCCCATGACCTGTATGTAATTACCTCCCCGGACGGAAAAAACACCCTTACCTCCCTGATCTGCGCCCCCGCGGGAAACAAGGTGCTCCCCTTTCCCTTTTTGCCGCCGGCAAAATCCCGGGTAAAAACCCTGCAATACCGCTCCGGCATCACGGCCTACTACATCCTGACCATTTACCCGGATTCCATGACCCTAGACACCTACGCCGCCCCCAACAACGGCATTACCGACGAAGGCCCCCAAAGCGGAGAGTTCCACAAATTGAACTCCTATGCAATTCCGATGGATTAGAACATACCGCGGCCCCCGTTTCTTTCATAACGCGGCATCCCGGAATCTGCCTGCTCCCGTCTGCCATGCCCCCTGGCGTCCCTGGCGAAACAATGAAATTTCCGGGAAGTTTCCAATCCTCCATGTTATTTCATATGCCCGGAGCCACGGGACTTGATCTTTCTATCGTGCTGGCGCCCCCGGCCGCCCTTATATAAAAACTCCGTTTTTCCATCGCGGCCTACAGTCCGGTCAATCAGGTCTCCGATTTCCTGATCAGCGTACCCGGCCTTTTTAAGATATTTGACCACTTCACCAGCCTGCCCCGGATAAAAGCGGACCAGCATCTCCACAAACGCAGGCTCCAATCTCTTTTCCAAATGATACTTACCATTGTCATTGCTGTCTTCATTACGGTATCCCGATCCACACAGCAGCCGAATTTGGAAATCGTCACGAGATGGCATCGCTGCGGCCCCCAGATGTCCTGCCTGTAAAATGCCGAAAAACTGAAATGGCACCGAACTTCCATGATTTCGCGGCCGTCAAGACGTTCCGTTCCCTCTCCCCCTTCTCCATCATGGATGCGCCATGAACATATCCAATCCCACGACTGGGGGGAAACGGGCATGTTCCACGTCTGCGGCAACAACCGTACAGGAAAACCATGCGACCTATTAAAAGGATTTTTTATATTGTTAACAACAGTCACCATCAGACGCGAATGATATCCCATTGCCATTTTCCATTATTCAACAGCAAAAAATTCTAACATCCCGCAGCCTTTGCCTGCTACAAGATTCTGATGCTCTTCACGCCATAATACATTGCCGCGCCTCTGTTGACGTAGTCTTCCGGGTTTTGAGACAGGTCCACCCAGAAAATGAAAGAGCACCACGGGGAGGGAGGAGAGAGGGGAGGAACAATGATTTCCTGCATGCCGGCCTTTTTCTGCTCCAGAATCAGGCGGACGCGCTTTTCATGCTGCCCGAACAGAAGCAGATGATCATGAATGGTTGAAAAAACACATATTCCGGACAACGCCAGAAAAACAGCCACAGTTATCTGCGGACGGGGCACGGCACCGGGGATGCCGTACCACATACGAAGAAGGGCCAGCACGCCGATACCGAACAGCAGGGTGGCGGAAAACATGGCATGGTCCGCCGGAATGACGGCGGCGGCGAAAGAAAGAGCCATGGCATAAGACGCCAGAATATATGCCGCCGCTATTCCAAAGGGAATTTTCCATGCCCGGAAAGAGTTCCGGTCTCTGTGGAATTTTTTCCAGAGAACCCAGGCAGCCGCCACGCCCAGCAACACCGGAAGAGCCAGGTATTCATGCATCCGGAGCAGGAGCGAAGGGAGAGCTTCCCATCTGCTCCAAAAACCGGAAAGGGGTTCCGCACAGCCGGGAGTGGCGGAATGCATCCGGGCGGAAATGCCGGGCGCAAGCAGCATGCACAGGGAACCTGCCACCTGAAACGCAAGACCCGCATAAAACCACAGGGGAAGTTTTTCCTTCCGCACCAGGCGGACAAAGACGAACAAGGCTCCCAGCAACAGCCAGGTTCCCGGAATATTGTTTTCATTGGTCATGCCCGCCGGAAATCCCAGAACAGCCGCAGCGGCAAACTTTCCCCAGCCATTGTTCTTTCCGGCATCCCCTTTTCTCCCGGATTCCGCGTCTTCCAGCAAACCGCGGTACAGACACAGAAAGCCCAGCCAGACGGCGGCGCCCCAGGAATAGTTGGTGGCGCCGGAGAGCCAGTAAATCGTGACGCCGGGCCGGGCCGTGCACGTGAACAGGAGGAGAAGCCCCAATCCGAACAGCCGCACGTCCGGCCAGGAACGGGGATCCACCCTGCACCCGGAAGCCAGATAAAACATCATCAGCGCAAGGCCGACCTGCACAAAGGGGTTGATCAACATGAAGAGCCATTTCCCCGCCGTCGCTACGGCAAAGGCCAGGTATTCCCCGATTCTGGGATTCCAGGTCATGTAGGAGGCTACGCAGCGTTCCCAAACCATGCTGGAAGAGAAGCAGTGCTCCATGCCCGTCAGGGCATGATGATACGTGTCAGAAGTGAGAGGACTCCACCAGCTGAGCAGCGCCGTATATAATAAGGCGGCTGCGGTCAGCGCCCAAAACCACACCTTGGACGTGCGGGGGGACATCATCAGCTCGGATCCGGTTTCCTTTTCCGCAGAGCGGGAGGCAGATCCAGGTCTTCCCCGTCCAGAATGAGAGGACGCACACGGGCAAAAAGGCCGTGGCCCGCACGCTCTTCTTCCCCTTCCTCCGGAGGCAAGCCCTCTTCCAGTTCCTTGATATCAGGCATCGTGTCTGATTCCAACTCCGCCTCCGTTTCAGAACTTTGCGCAACAGGCGCGGATTCCAGAAGCGTTTCCTGCGCATCCGGCATATCGGAGACAGGCCTTACAGGCACCAGTTCCTCTTCCAATTCACGTTCATCCCTCTTGGGGACGGGGACAGAAAGGTCCGGCTCCGGATGCCGTTCCGGTTCGTCAACCGGGGCAGGAGGCGCGGGCTGAATAATAGTTTTTCCCTCTCCGAGGAAAGATTTTTCCTCCGGCACAAGCACTGTCTGCGGCTCCGCCTCCCGCTGAAACGCAACAGACGGGGAAACAGACGGCTCTACCACAGGCACGACGCCCAGCACGGTCAGGGACAGGCGGTCTTCCGGCTGCTGCGCCACGGAAGCGCCGATGTGGAGGCGCACGCCCCTTCCCAGGATTTCCGCCACACCGTCCACCAGGTCTTCCAGACGCTGCAGCGTCAGGGAACCTCCGCCGCGCACCAGAACCAGGACATCGTCCACTTCTCCCAAACGTTTTTCCAGAAAAAGCGGTGAATGACGGACCTGGTCCAATATATCCGCCACGGACGCATCCGCAGACGCTTCACCCACGCCAAAGGTGCAAATCCCTTTTCCCGTTCCGGCTACGCTGAGCAGGTCGTCCAGCCCCACCCGAAGCAGAGTTCCGGAAGAATTCAACAGAGACGGCACAATAAGCACGGCGCGGGCAATAAGGGCATTAACCACGGAAAAGGCTTCCAGCACCCCCTTGTCAGGGTCTATGAGGCTTTCCATGGCGTCATTATCAAACCGCAGCACCATGTCGGAATACAGGGCAAGCCGGGCCAAAGCTTCATCCGCCTGGGCAGCGCGCCGTTCCCCTTCAAACCTGAAGGGACGGATGACAACGCTGACGACATAAGCCCCCTGCTCCTTGGCCAGGCGGGCCGCTTCCGGAGCTACGCCGGACCCCGTTCCCCCTCCCAGCCCGGCGACAAGAACAGTCAACGCGCTGCCTTCCAAAGCACGGAGAATGGAAGATTCGCTTTCACAGGCCGCCTGAGTTCCTACGGAGGCATCTCCGCCGGAACCGAGTCCCCTGGTAAGCCTGGCGCCCAAATGGACCTTGCACGGAACGGCTGAGGCGTTCAATAGCCGGGCATCAAGATTCATGGCGCAAACGGAAACTGGCTGGGGAGCCAGCAGCAGCACTTCCTCCATTACCTTGGTTCCTGCGGCCCCAATGCCGCACAGGCAGATTTTTCCGGGCAGGCCGGACGGCCCCTGGGGAGAAATTTCCAGCATGGTTGTTAATTTGGATAAAGGTTGATCAGGAGTTCTTCTTTCCGAAGAAGCCCAGCATCCGTCCCAGCCAGCTGCGCTGCTGCGGCAGCTCGGCATCCAGAATCTGGGCATACCGTATCAGGCCTATGGCCGTGCAGTAGCGCGGATCATCCAGGTAGGAAGGCGCTCCGTTTTTAACCAGCGTAGGCCGGCTGATGGCCACGCCGAACACGTGGGAGGCCAGTTCCCCCACGCCGCGCATCAGGCTGGCGCCCCCGCACAGGTAAACGCCGTGGCAGCGGTTGCCCTTGAAGGTGTCCTTGGGCAGGGAGGATTTGACCAGATTGAAAATTTCCAGCAGTCGGGAACGGATGATTTCATTCAGCACATTGCGTTCGATGGCGGCATCCTTCATATGCCCGTCTCCACGCACGCGCACCATCTCGTTGGTTTTCCCGGAAAAGCTGTTGGCGTCCCCTTCCGTCTTCTTGAGCAGTTCCGCCTGGGCCAGAGGGATGCCGGTCATCAGCGTGATGTCGTTGGAAATGTGGTCGCCGCCCAGCGGCACGCATCCGGAGGCCACAAGCTGGCCGTCCAGGTAAAGCACATAGTCCGTCGTGCCCGCACCCATGTCAATAAGCAGGGCGCCTGCCTGTTTGACCTGCCTGTTAAGCACAAACTGGGCCGTGGCAATGGGGGCGAAAACCACATCCGCAATATCCAGCGGGACTTCCCGCACGCAACGGAAAGAGTTGGTAATGCGGGATTTGATTCCGTGGATGATATGGCAGTCAATGTCCAGGGTTCTTCCTGTCAAGCCGGCGGGATTGGTCAGGTTTTCCTGCCCGTCCACGGAAAAGAGACCGGGCACTCGGTGCAGAACGAATTGTTCCGGCCCCAGGGCGACGTCCCGGGCGATTTCCGTCACCTCGTCCATATGCTCCTGGGAAATAATGCTTTCATCCGGGGGAAGACGGAACGTTCCCCGGTTGTTCTGCCCCACAATATGAGCCCCCGTCACGGACAGATAGACGGTCATGATATCCACGTCCGCATGGTCCTGGGCCATATTCCAGGCGTCGTAAATGCACTGGATGACCTTGGAAGTGTCTTCAATCTCTCCGCGAACCACGCCCTCGCTAGGAACCTCACCCACGCCGATGATTGTCACGGTCGCATCGGGCTTCACTTCGCCCACGACCATGCAAGTCTTGCTTGTCCCTATCTCAAGCCCTACGTGAATTTTTGTCTTAGCCATGAAAATCAAGGAACTATCAACGTCCTCGCACCTGATAGCACATTACTTTTCATTATTCAAGAAAGCCTGCGCGAACATACGCAGAAAACGCGGTTTTCCTCCGCGCTGCCCCGGTTCAAAGGCCTGTGGGATGGCGCACCAGGAAGTGTCTGGTATTGCGGCCGTCCACTCTCCAGCGGGGGCCTTCTCCGCGGCGCCCGCTTCCCGTAGTGTCAAACCGGAGGCCGCAGATGACCATGAAGACGTGTCCATTCTTGGCATAAATGGAAATCCAGTCCCCGGCGCCTTTCTGCCCGTAATTCAGGAAAAGCCTGGAATGGCGGGTGGACGTAAGCAGACCGGCTTCCTTCAGCACAAAGGAAGTGCTGCCGGAACAGTCATAATGGGTATCATGATGCCTCCTGTGCCCCCCGCCCAGCCGGTACGGCTTGTTGACCAGGGAATTGGCCGCCGCAATGGCGCGCTTGACCTGCGAAGGGGCATTTCTGGGGGGAATGGCTTTCCCGTTGTGAAGCACGGCCGTCTTGCCGGGCACAAAGTGGTAGGCGGGAAGACGCGCAGGAGCTTCAACTTGTTGCTGGGAGGAGCAGGAAGAGAGAAAAAGGCCGGCCAAAAGGGCGCCAGCCACAGAGAGAGTTTTGTGGGCCGTAAATGTCATGAGAATTATAAACTGCGGAATTCCCGCCTCCTTGGCAAGAAAATAAATTTCCCCCGTCCACATTACATGGTAGACGGGGGAAAGAAATCAGCAATATTTAGCCATTGGAACGGCTGTGGGCATCTTTTTCCACGGCCGTCCACAGGGAATCCAGGGAAGCCTGGACTTTCGCCAATGCTTCCTTCACAGGAGCGCCCGGTTTCCCGTGCCCGAAGAGGTAGTATTTAATCTTGGGTTCCGTTCCGGAGGGGCGCACCGCAAAACTGCGGCCGTCCGCCAAATCTACGAAAATCATTTTTTCCGCCGGAATGGGATCGCCTTCCGCATCCACCATGTCTCCCTTGGAAAAGTCCCGGATGCCGCTGACGGCTACGCCGTCCACTTCCGTGGGAGGATTGGAGGAATAGGAAGCGGCGAGGGCGGCGATTCTGGCCGCGCCGTCCGCGCCTTCCATAACCAGCGATTTTCCCATTTCCAAATATACACCGAACTGCTCAAAGAGTTCATGCAGCAGTTCCAGAAGGCTCTTGCCGATGCTTTCCGCATACGCGGCCAGTTCCGCAAAGATGATGGCGGCGGAATTGGCGTCCTTGTCCCGCACAAAGTCCTGGGCCAGGTAGCCGTAGCTTTCCTCCCCGCCGAAGACAAAGTAACGGCTGTATTCCAGACGCAGGGCGCGCGTCTGTTCTTCGCTCATCTTGCGGTAGCCCTCCCGTTTTTCCGCCGGAATGGCCTGCTCATATTTACCGAGTTTCTGGGCAATATACTTGAACCCCGTGAGGACGTTGACCACTTCATAACCGAAGTGGTGGCCGATGGCGTCCTGAAGCCCCGTCGTCACAAAGGTTTTCACCATCACGGCGCGGGAACGGTTGGAGTCATTGATGATGCCAAGATCGGACATGCTCATGCAGCGGTACCACGCCAGCAGGGAACCGATCTGGTTGCCGGTCAGCAGGTGCATCTTTCCGTCTTCCCCGCGCACGGCCACCCCCATGCGGTCCGCATCCGGGTCCGTGGCGATGACGATGTCCGCTCCGGAAGCATCCGCCTGTTCAATAGCCAGGGCCAGAGCCGGCGGATTTTCCGGGTTGGGGGAAGCAACCGTCGGGAAACGTCCGTCCTGCACATCCTGCGCCGCCACGGTCTGCACGTTGCAGCCCAGTTCCTTCAACAGAGGCACGATGATATGGCCGCCCGTCCCGTGGAGGTTGGAGTAAACGATTTTAGCTCCCCCCTTGTTGAAAAGTTCCGGACGGAGCAGCACCGTTTTCAAGCGGTCCATGTAAATACGGTCAAAGGAGGAATCCAGCACATGAAGGGTTCCGCGCCGGTCTTCCGGCAACGGTTCATATTCTTCGGAAGTCAGGGAATTGACCTCCTTGATCACGGCCTTGTCATGCGGAGGCACCAGCTGGGCTCCATCATTGAAGTAAGCCTTGAAACCGTTGTCATGGGAGGGGTTGTGGCTGGCGGTCAGCACCACGCCGGAATCCGCATGAAGCTCCCGGATGGCAAAGGAAATTTCAGGAGTGGCGCGGGGGCTGTCGAACAGGTAAATGTCACATCCCAGGTCCGTGCCGATTTTTGCGCAGAATTCGGCAAAGTCACGGGAAAAGTGGCGCGTGTCGTGTCCGATGACCAGGCGGGGCTTCCTGCCCGGGTCCGTAGCCTCCACATGTTTGTTCACATAAATGATCAGGCCACGCATGGCCCGCCCCACATTGAAGTAGTTCATGCAGGCGGTCCCCACGCAGGGATATTCCGGCCGGCCGTTCACGCCGCCGTTCCCCTGCTCCGCCCGGGTGACGATGTTGCCGATGGTGCGTCCCCGCAGCCCCCCCGTGCCGAAGGCCAGCGTTTTGTAAAAACGGTCGTTCAACTCCTGCCATTCCCCGGCGGCGGCCAATTCTTCTACGGCCTCGCGCGCTATGGGGGATTTGGTACCATCCAGCAGAAGGCGGATATTGGTCCGGGAAGACTCCAAAAGCTTCCCTTCTTTAACGGCATTCATCAGGGATTCGTCCAGTATATTCATGCTGGCGGAATAGTACATCATGCCCCTTGTTTGACAATAGCTCTTTCCATCATGGCCTGAGAAAAAACGCCATATTCATTCCGGCGCGGACGCGGGAAACGCTTTCCTCCCCATCCCCTCCTATTTAGAGGGACTGGCGATCATACAGCTCCCGGTACAACGGGCAAGAGGCATAAAGCTCTGCATGGGAACCGTCCCCGACGATGCGACCGCCCTCAAACACCAGAATGCGCGTCGCCACGCGGATGGAACTGAAACGGTGGGCCACAATAAGCGCCGTCCTTCCCTCCACCAGCCGGTCCAGTTCCTGCTGGATCAGGGCCTCGCTTTCCGCATCCAGGGACGCGGTGGCTTCATCCAGAATCAGAATGGGAGCATCCTTCAGGAAAGCGCGGGCAATCGCTACACGCTGCCGCTGGCCTCCGGACAATCCGCTGCCTCCGTCGCCAAGCATGGTTTGATAGCCGTCCGGCATGCCCATGATGAAACCGTCCGCAGCCGCGGCGCGCGCCGCGGCCACCACCTCATCATCCGTAGCGTCCTGACGTCCCAGACGGATATTTTCCATAATGGTGCCGTGGAACAGGACGGGGTGCTGGGAGACGAAGGCGATATTCTTGCGCACATCATGCAGGGAAGCGTCCCTCACATCCACGCCATCCACGCGCAGGGCTCCGGAACTAACGTCATAAAACCTGGGAAGGAGGCTGGCAAATGTCGTCTTTCCGGCGCCGCTGGGCCCTACCAGCCCCACTACTTCCCCGGGGCGGATATGCACGTTGATGCCGTCCAGCACCTTGCGGGCGCCGTCATAGGAAAAGGAAACGCCGTCATAATCCAGGCGGCCGGCGGCGCGGCCCATAGGAACGGGATCAACGGCCTCCGGCATGGTATCCGGTTCTTTCAGGAGGTAATTGATGCGCTCCAGGGAAGCATAAGCGCTCTTCAAATTGGTGAGCGTCACGCCCAGCCGTTTGAGAGGGTCGTAACACATGAACAGGGCGGCGGCCAAAGCAGTGAAATCAGCCTTGGTGATGCCCATTTCATGTCCCCTTACCAGCAAAACGCCCAGGCCCAGCGCCGTCACCATTTCCAGCACGGGAACCAGGAAGTGCCTGTACTTCACCGTTCTGAGATTGATTTTGAAAAAACGCTGAATCAGCCCCAGGAAAAGTTTTACCTGCTGTTCCTGCATTCCGTAGGAACGGATTTCACGCTGGGAGGCCAAATTCTCCTGGGCGGCGGCCGTAATATTGCCCAGTTCGTCCTGAGCCTGTTTGGACTTCTTCATCACGCGGCGGCCGAAAAAGCGAATGGGCCATATGGCCAGCGCAATCAGCCCCAGATTCATCAGGACCAAAGCCGTATTCGGATCAACAAATACCTTGTACACCAGGAAGGCAAGGGCGGTCAGCAGAGTCAGGGGCTGCTTGATGATGTCATTGGCCGCAACCACCAGCCCCCCCTGCACGTTGGCGGCGTCATTGATAAGCCGGCTGATCAGGTCCCCCCGTTTCTGACGGTCAATGAAGGAAAGGGGCAGCGTCTGCAATTTGGAAAAGGCGTCCAGCCTGATTGCCTCCAGCACTTTCATGCTGACGATGCTGATCCAGTACACGTTGAAGAACGTGCCTATGCCCCGGACGGCGAAGACCAGAGGCAGCAGGGAGCATACGGCCAGCAGCACCGCCATGCGCATGTGTTCCGGGGCCACCAGCCGGGCGATCATGTCCTGGAGCTCCGGGGGAATCTGTGTATTGTCGAATACCACCGGAAATACTTTGGCAATCATCAGCGGAAAACCGAAACCGCTGGCGGCGGCGGCCAGAGCCCCGGCAGCCAGAGCGGCGATGAACAGCTTCATCACGGGCTTCAAATACCGCGCATATTCAAAAAACTGTCTTAACATGAGGCGCCTCCTTCCTCCTCCGCAATCATCTGCTGCTTATTGTAAAGTTCCCGGTACAGGGGAGAAGAAGCCATCAGCTCTTCATGCGTGCCGTCCGCAACCACGCTTCCCTTCTCCAGCACCAGAATGCGGTCCGCCATCCGGATGGTGCTGAAACGGTGGGCAATAATGAACGTCGTGCGGCCGGAAGCCAGTTTCTCAATCTCCTTCTGAATCTGTTCCTCGCTCTTCATATCCAGGGAAGCCGTGGCTTCATCCAGCACCAGGATGGGAGCGTTTTTCAGAAAGGCCCTCGCCAGGGAAACGCGCTGCCGCTGGCCGCCGGAAAGCCCTTCCCCCATTTCCCCGATCATGCGGGAATACCCTTCCCCCGTCTCATGGATAAAACTGTCCACGGCGGACATGCGCCCGGCTTCTTCCACTTCCGCGTCGGAAGCGTCCGGACGGCCGATGCGAATATTGTCCGCCACGGAGCCGCGGAACAGAACGGGATACTGGGAAACCAGCGCTATGTGGGAAAGAAGATCCTTTTTACCCATCTCCCGCACGTCGATGCCGTCCACCTTCACGCTGCCGGAAAGGACATCATAAAAACGGCACAGCAAATTAATGAATGTCGTCTTCCCTGCTCCGCTGGGCCCGACCAGGGCCACCACCTGTCCGGCCGGAATGCGGAGATCAATGTTCCTCATGACGGGAGAGTCTTGCTGATAACCGAAGCAAACATTGCGGAACACCACTTCCCCCTTCCATGCCTCCGGGCTTCTTGGATTTTCCGGTTCGGGCACGTCATCCGGAGCATTCAGCACGTGGTTGATGCGTTCCAGACCGGCATTAAGGGTTTCCGCCTTGTTATGGACGGAACCCAGCTTCTTGACCGGCTCATAGCAAAGATACATGGCCGTGGCCAGCGCGGCAAAATCCCCCATGTTCATGCCGTTCATATTGCCAACCAGCAGGGTGGCGGCCATGGCTATGGCGCTGACGAACTCAATCAAGGGGGTCAGCAGGCTCTGCCACCTGACCGCGCCGATAGACGCCTGGATATAACGGCGGATTCTGTCTCTGAACAGCCCTATCTGCTGCTGTTCCAGTTCAAAGGCCCGGATATCCCGCTGGGAAGAAAAATTCTCCTGAAGCGTGGAGGAAAGATCCCCCTGGCTGGATTGCACCACCCGGGCGCGGGCAAGCATTTTCTTTCCGATGTACCGAATGGGAATCACGCAAACGCCTACCAGGAGCATATTCGCCAGCAGAATAAGAAACTGCTGGCTGACGGAAGCCCTGTAAATCAGAAACCCTAACGCGGCCAAAAGAGTCAGGGGCTGGATAATAAGGTCATTGGCAATCTGCACCAGGCCTCCCTGGAGAAACTGGGTATCCTGCATCAGGCGGCTCAACAGGTCCCCCTTCTGCTGCCGGTCGTGAAAAGCCAGGGACAAATCCTGATACTTTCGGTAAACCTTGAGCCGCAACGTTTCCAGCACTCCCAGCCCTATTTTGGAAAGCAAATAGACATTGACAAAAGAAGACAGGCCGCGCACCACCACCACCAGCGGGAGCATGGCCGCCGTGGCCCACACCGTCACCAGGGGCAGGTTTTCCGGGCTCACATACCACAAGAGCACGCGTTCCGCCCAGGGGGGCAGCGGTTTCCCGTCAAAAATCACGGGAAACATCTCCTGTAAAATCACCGGAATGCCGAAACCGCTGGCAACAGCGGCCACCACGCCTCCGACCACAGCCCACGCCAGCGTGCCCCTATAAGGAAGAAGATACTCGCGCCACAATGCCCTGGCGCGCTGGATGGAGGATTCCTGCCCCTCTGTTGACTGTTTCCTCATAAGTATTCCGAATAGCCGCGCCCGGGAACGGACGGCGCGCAATCGGCAGGGATCATACCATGAAGACCGTGAATGACAAGCTCCTTGAAATAAAAACTGCATGAGTAAACGCCTGGGGGCGGACCTTCGGTCATCCCGGCTTGCCCGCCGCCCCGTAATGGTCTACCTTTCCGTCGCATGCTGAAGACAGGATTCATCCAACCGGAAACCATTCCCGGCCACTTTCCCCGAAACCTCAGAACCATCGTGGAACTGTACCGCTCCTGCCTGGACGCAGGCGCGGAGCTCGTCCTATGTCCGCCGCTGGCCCTCAGCGGCGTGCATACCGGTGAACTGGCTTTGCGCAGCGGCTTCCGGACCCAGCACCGGGCGGCCCTGGCCTACCTGGCACGGGAAATAGCGGACGTCCCCCTGCTGCTGGGAGCGGCGGACGCGGAAGGTATCCGATTCCATCTGTTGAGGAACGGCCTTTCCTTTCCCCGGCAGGCCGTTATCCCTCCCGCCCCGCATGGGAACGAACGCGTCCCCGTCTTTGGCATCCGGAGAACGGAGGATGAAGCCGTTTTTTCCATCGCCCCGTGGGAAGAAATTCCTCCGCCGCACGTTTCCTCCACATGCCTGCTGCTCCGCACGCCTGCCCATGCATGGCATGAGGGGCTACTGGAACAGGATGAGGCAGAAGCCCGCCGTACGGCGCGGGAAACAGGTCTCCCCGTATTGACGGCCCGCCTGGCCGGGGGAGAAGGCCCGTTTCTGCTGCCCGGCGCATCTTCCGTATGGTCCAGCAACGGACATCTTCTCAAACGGCTGCGTCTTTTTGAACGGGATTCCGCCGTCATTTCCCCGGAAAACTCCACAGGAACGGACTCCCCTCTGCCCTCCCCGGAAAAACAGCTCCGGCACGCCCTCCGCAAAGGGATGGAAGACTTCATTTTGAAAAGCGGGTATGGGGCCGTCTGCCTGAATTTGCTGGAAAATTCCGCTTCCCTTCTGTTAGCGGAACTATTGAAGGAAATGCGGCCCTCTCTGGCAGTAACGGGGTTTATCCCCTCCCTGCCCGGCATTCCGGAAGAGACAAGGGAAAAGGTTCAAGCCTTCGCCGGCGCGGCAGGCATTGGCGTTCGGACGGTTTCTCTCCCTAACAAAACCGAAGGGCTGGACGAAAGAGCCACGGCCGCATGGCTCATGCGCCAATGGGCGGAAGAAGAAGGAGCCCTGCCGCTCTCTTCTCTGACGGGAACGGATATCATGACGGCGCCCCGCTTCCTTCCTGCCGCTTTAGCCGCGGATTTCATGCCGCTGGGGGATTTATACGAGACGGAACTGGCAAACCTGTTCCCCGGTTTCATTTCCCCGGCTCCGGAGGCCGCCATGCGTGACGGATTTCTCATCCGCCTGCACCGGAAACATGAATCCGCCACGGAGCTGGCGAACCGGTTCCCGGAATCGGAAAGGGAAATACGCCGTTTGCAGCGGCAGGCCCGCGCATCCGAATGGACGCGCCTGAAACTGCCGCCCCGCCTCATGCTGCGCTCCATCCCCGGAACGCAGGAAACGCCTTATATCCATCGGCTGGCAGACTGACGCGAAACCTTCCTTTTCCTCCCGTGGCATACATTGCGCTTGCTCTTGAAGCGGAAGAAATGATTAGTAGAAGCCATGCAATTCCATATAGCAACCATGATCGGCCGCGCCGCTTTAAGGCTGGTTGACCGGTTAGGGTCAATCGGATTGCTGCTTTATCAAGTGGCTTCATGCATGTGGTCCGGCCAGTTCCGGATGCGCGTGCTTGTGGAGCAAATTGCAAAAATAGGGGTGCAATCCCAGCCGGTGGTCATCATCACCGGCGCGTTCACCGGCGCGGTGCTGGAAGCCCAGACACTGTTCCAGCTTCAAACGGTGAGAATGGAAACCATGGGCGGGGCCGTCGTCGCCGTGGGCATGTTCCGGGAGCTGGGCCCCGTCATCACTGGGCTGATGCTTGCGGGGCGCGTCGGGTCCGCCATGGCCGCGGAAATCGGCACCATGAAAGTCACGGAACAGGTGGATGCCCTCAACTCCATGAATGTGGATCCGGTAGACTACCTGGTGAAGCCGCGGATACAGGCCATGCTTATTTCCATGCCCATTCTGATGATGGAAGCCGTTCTGGTGGGCATCGCCTCCGCATACATCGTCAGCGTCACCGCTTTTAACGTAGACCAGGCCTACTGGATGCACTTCATGAGCAAATTCGTCACTATGGGGGACATCATCGTCGCCCTGGTCAAGGCTCTTGCTTTCGGCCTCATCATTTCCACCATCTCCTGCCGGGAGGGGCTGAACACCACAAACGGCGCCGTGGGCGTAGGCAAATCCACCATGCAGGCCATGGTGTACGCTTCCGTGGCCCTGCTCATCGCCAACTTTATCCTGACCATGATCCTCAACTCGTTCTTCCCCATGGGATTCATGAGATAGCCTTTCCCCGCCGCCATGCAGCCATTCATCCGCGTCCACCAGCTCAGACAAAGCTTCGGCACCCAGGAAGTGCTGAAAGGCGTAAGCTTTGACGTGGGCAAAGGAGAACTGATGGCTTTAATAGGAGGCTCCGGAGCCGGGAAAAGCGTCATTCTGAAACATCTGGACGGCCTGATGGAACCCTTGGACGGTTATGTGGAAATAGACGGCAGGCGCATCAGCGGCGCGCCGGAAAAAATCAAAAAGCAAATCCGCAGCAAAATCGGATTCATGTTCCAGCAGGGAGCCTTATTCGACTCCCTAAGCGTGGGAGAAAACGTAGCTTTCCCTCTGCAGGAGGCGGGGATCAGGGATGAAAACGAACTGGACACCCGTATTTCAGCCGCTTTGGACTCCGTAGGGCTGCTGGGACAGCAGGAAAAAATGCCGTCCAGCCTCTCCGGCGGCATGATCAAGCGCGTCGCCGTAGCCAGGGCAATCATTACCACTCCGGAATGCCTGCTCTATGACGAACCCACCGCGGGCCTGGACCCCATCGTCACGGACAGCATCAGCTTCCTCATCCGGCAGATCTGCAAGGACAAAGGCATCACCACCGTCATTGTCTCCCATGACATGCCCAGCGTGATCCGCATCGCGGACAAAATCGTCTATCTCAGAAACGGTGAGGTTTACTGGACGGGAACTCCGGAAGAACTGCTGCACTCCAAAGACGAAATCCTGCAAAAGTTCCTGTACGGGGACTCCGGGGAAAACTGGGCTGCCCTGTCCGGCAAAAATGAAAATTTCCAACGGGTTCTGCTGGAACGGGCGGAACGGGAACGCAAACAATAACCATCTTGCCACAGAGCCATGAAACAGAAACTTAAACCGGAAACATGGGTAGGCCTCTTTCTGATCGCCGGAATCCTGATGATTATCGGAGTCATCCTGGGATTCGGCAACATCAAAACATCCAAAGAGCAAACCTACCCCATCAACATTATTTTCAAAGATGCGGCGGGACTCATCAAGGACTCACAAATCCGCCTGGGCGGCGTCACGGTGGGGAAAGTCACCAAAGCCCCTGAACTCCTGCCTTCCGGCAATGAAGTCATGCTGGAAGCCAACATCCAGAGCGACGTGAAAATCCAGCAAGGGTCCGTCTTCCGGGTGGACATGCAGAACATCCTGGGCGACAAATACATTGATATCGTCCCTCCGGCCCAGCCCACGCATGAATACATCCTTCCCCATGCCACCATCATCGGTCAGCCGGAAAGCGATTTCAGCAAAATCAAAAACAATGCCGTGGGCGCCACAGAGGAAATCCTGAAAATCCTCAAGCAAATCGAAAAGAATTCAGACAACATTGACGACGCTATCCTCAACATCGGAGAGGCGGCCAAAGGACTGGCCCAGACGACCAGACTGATCAACGAGGGCGTTTTGAATCAGGAAAACCTCCAGCACCTCGGCAGCGTACTGTCTCAAATAAACCGGGCCGGAGAACAACTCCCCGGTCTCATGGAAGAAACGCGATCCTCGGTCGCGGCCATGAAAGATACCGTCCGGGATGCCCGCAAACTCATTGCCGGAGCCGAAGAAAAATTCAGCACTCTGGACCCCGCCATCAAGGAAATTCCCCCCACGCTGGCCGCACTGCGGAAAGCATCTGAACAAATCTCCTCCATCACGGCTGACGCACGTAAAAACCAGGGCTTTCTGGGATTGCTCATGTACGACGCGCGCTTCCGGGCCAACGCTCAGGAATTCATCCGTAACCTGAGGGATTACGGCATTCTGCGGTACCGGAATCCTAACGAACCCCAAGTCAAACCGGACCCCCGCGGCGGTTTTTCAGGAAGCCGCCGCTGACAGGCCGCACAATTCCGGGTGAAGCCGCTTTACACACTTGCCAATAGTGAGAAGCGTGCTAAATAATTTCCAATGTGAGAGGCGAAAACATGTAAGCCGACATGTTTTTCAACAGAAACCAACCCTTAATACTCTAATCAACCATGCAAGACAACCAAACCGAACTTGAAACGACCGCAGCAGCAAATGACACCTCCTGCTCCTGCCCTTCCGCCCGCGAGCTTGCCGTCACCAGATTCCAGCAGGCCAGGGCTTTCGCCGCGGCTAAAGTAAATCAAATCCGCAAGGCGGCTACGGAACAGGCCAGCACCATCTGCGACTACGCCCAGGAAAAGGGAGAAGTCATCCGTGACAAGGCCAAGAAGTTTCACGAAGCGGGTGAAGAATACGTGAAGGAAAAACCCACCCAGTCCGTGCTGATTGCCATGGGCGTGGGCCTTCTCATCGGCCTGCTTATCCGCCGTCGCTAACCCTCTCCTTTCATTCCGCGCCATGCGCGCCGCGCGCATGGCGTCCTCCCCTCATCAAACCGAACCATGGGACTGATTGACAAACTCAAGCGAACCTTCGTCACCCCCCTTGTGGAGGAAAAGGAAGAAGGAATGGCCATGGTCCGGTCCCTCCGGGAAACCGGGACGGCAGCCCTGGCCCATGCGGAAGCCCTGGCCGCACTGCTCAAACTGGAACTGAAGGAAGCGTCCAAACGGCTGGGCAAAAAAACGGCCCTTCTCCTGATGGGGGCTTTCATGGCCTTCTTCGGCTATCTTTTTCTGTGGTGCCTGCTGACCGTGGTCATGGCGTACTTCTGGGGATTCATCGCCGGGCTTGCCGTCACCACGGGGCTTCATCTCCTGGCGGCCGCCGCGGCGTTCATCCTTTTCTGCCGAACCCATGTAACGCCTATCGCTCCTGCGACGGCGGAAGAACTTAAAACGGATTTATCATGTCTGCAAATGGCTCTCAAGAAAAGCTCGCACTCCTGATGCGGGTGGCTTCCTCCCGGCTGGATATCGTTAATGAAGCGGACAGCCTGGTGCAAAAGACGCAGCAGCAGGCCGACCACTTCCGTAAATTGAAAAAAAAGGCCATGTCCCTGCCTGTGATCGGCTCTATTGTCGGTACGGTGGGTGGCGTTCTTCTTATCCGCATGTTTACGGGGAAAAAAAGAAGAAATCCGGCCCCTTCCCCGCAGCCGCCCGCTTCCGGAAGCTGGATTCATTCCTCCATCTTCCGTTTCATCGTTGAAATCCTGATCACCCTGGCTTTTCCTTCCCTGAAAAAAATGGGGCTCGGCCTGGCCGGCAAAAAATTCCTCAGCCTGTTTAAATAACAGGATTTTCCGGCTAAGACAGCGGCTTTTTGCCGCCTCTTGAAAAAGGTTCGGGAATGCCGTCGTCGCAAAAAAACAGAGGCATTCCCCTGCGGCGTTAAAGAAAAACCGCCCCCCCTCCCTGTCTTCCAGGGAACGCCAAACCAGGCCCGGAGGGAAAAGACAATCTCCCGCGCCGCTCCCCTGTGTGATCCTCCTTCCCTTTCCCGGGAACAAACGTCCGCGGATCTTCCGCAAAGCCCCCTTTCTCAAAATTCTGCATCTGTCGCGGAACGGCGCGAAGCCGCTTTTACAGAAATCGGTTCCCGAATATTTTTTGCTGGTCAAAAAAGCTCTGTTTTCGTTAGTATGCAGCTTTATCAGTTTGCTGCATTCACAACATGAGCGAATACATTTTGCCCCACGTCGACGGATATCTCAAACTTGGACAGGATTACGACTGTTCCGATATCCACCTTGCCGTCAACAGCCGTCCCACCTGGCGCCGGTTCGGCCAGCTTCTCCCCATCTGGGAGGAAGCGCCCAATCTCACGCCCCAGGACACGGAAGTGCTGGCGAGGGGCTTTCTGGAAGACCCGGAATGGAACCGCCTTCAGCAACGGGGGGACGTGGACTTCGCCTACGCCAATGACTTTGGCCGTTACCGCGCATCCGTGGTTAAACAGCGCCTGGGTTATGACATCTGCTTCCGCATCATCAACACGCGGGTGCGCACCATGGAGGAAATAGGCCTGCCGACGGAATACGTGGTGCCCCTCACCCGCTACACCAACGGCCTCATTTTAGTCACGGGTTCCGTAGGTTCCGGTAAATCCACCACGCTGGCCTCCATCGTGGATTTCATCAACCAGGACCGCCACGACCACATCATCACGCTTGAAGACCCCATCGAATACCTGATTCCCTCCAAAAATTGCCACGTCAACCAGCGTGAAGTGCATAAACACACGGAATCCTTCGCCCGGGCGCTCCGCGGCGCCCTCCGTGAAGACCCTGACGTCATCATGGTGGGGGAAATGCGCGACCTGGAAACCATCTCCCTGGCGCTCACGGCGGCTGAAACCGGCCACCTGGTGCTCGGCACCCTGCACACGGGCTCCGCTGCCCGTACGGTGGACCGCGTGCTGGACGTCTTCCCGGTGGAGCAACGCGACCAGATCCGCATCATGGTCAGCGAATCCCTGCGCGGCATCATCTCCCAGCAGCTGGTTCCCAGAGCGGACGGCAACGGCCGCGCTCTGGCCATTGAAATGCTGGTTAATACGCCCGCCATCGCCAACTGCATCCGCGAAGGCAAGACATTCATGATTCCCGGCTGCATTCAGACCGGGAAAGCCCAGGGCATGATCCTGATGGACGACTCGCTCCGGGCCCTGCACCAGGCGGGCCTCATCACCACGGAAGACTGCATCTTCCGCGCGGAAGACAAAACCATCATGAAATCCTTCCTGGGAATCAAGTAACCTTTAATTTTGAAACACTCCTGTTATGGCAGTCATCGACCAATACTTCAAATATCTCGTAGAAGCGGGCGGCTCCGACCTTCACCTCAGCGAAGGCCAGCCTCCTAAAATCCGCGTCAACGGGACCATCTCCGCCATTTCCGACGAAAACCTGGAAGGCCAGGCGTTCAAAAACCTCCTTGCGGAAATATGCGATCCCCAGGCTTTTCAGAAATATCTGGAAGAAGGGGACCTGGACTTTGCCTATGAAATGGATGAAACATCCCGTTTCCGCTGCAACTATTTCAAGCAGCAGCACGGCCTGGGGGCTGTTTTCCGTCTTATTCCCACCAAAATAGCCACGCTGGAAGAACTGGGCGTGCCTACGGTCGTCAAGGAATTCGCCCACATGAGATCCGGCCTTGTGCTGGTCACGGGACCCACCGGCTCCGGTAAATCCACCACGCTGGCCGCCATCATCGACTACATCAACAGCAACCAGGCGCGGCACATCATCACCGTGGAAGAACCTATTGAATTCGTCCATCCCAATAAAAAATCCATCGTCACCCAGAGGGAAGTGCCTCTCCAGACGCCTTCCTTCGCAGACGGCCTCCGGGCTTCCCTTCGTGAAGACTCCGACATCGTGCTGGTGGGTGAAATGCGTGACCTGGAAACCATCTCCCTGGCGCTCACGGCGGCTGAAACCGGTCTTCTGGTATTCGGCACCCTGCACACGAACAACGCCAGCAAAACCATTGACCGTATCATTGACGTATTCCCGTCTGACCAGCAATCCCAGGTGCGCACCATGCTTGCGGGCTCCCTCCGCGGCGTTGTGGCGCAGCTCCTGATGAAGCGCAGTGACAAACCGGGACGCGTAGCCGTCAACGAAATTCTCTTTGCCACGCCGGCCGTGGCGGCCATCATCCGTGAAGGCGCCACGCAGAAAATCCCTGACGTCATCGTCGGCGGCAAGGCCATGGGCATGCAATTCATGGATGACGCCATCTGGCAGAAACTCCAGCAGGGCATCGTCTCCCCGGAAGAAGCCTACATGAAGTGCATTGAAAAGAAGAGATTCCGCAACTTCCTCCCACCGGAATCCGCCCGTCTGGCAGACGCCGGCGGCGGAAACTAAGCTCTTTACCCTCTTTCTCCTGCCATGTCTCCCACTGGAAAGTTCACGCTCAGGCTTGTGATTTATGGAGCATTCCTGCTCTATCTGGTGGGGGACCTGTTTGTCTGGCACGGCTTTTTGGCCGGCAGAATGGACGCGTACCTGAAACCGATGCCGGGGCCGCCAGGAGACACCTCCGCCCGGATAGCGGAAGTGTATGGAGAACCTGTCACCGCCAACCAGCTTTCCCGGAGGATTACGGAACTGAAGCTGCTGCGCCAGCCTCCCGTGCTGGATATGGACGGCGGGTTCAAACTTACCCATGAACCGGACATCCCCGGCGATCTGGCTCCGCGGGCCAGGTATGACCTGATCGGCTCCTCCCTTTTGCGCCTGAAAACCAGCGTCAATGACCTCCAGCTTCCCAACCGCAATGCGGAAGCGGCGCGCGCCGTGGAACAAATCCGGTCCCGTTTTGACGGAAACACGGAACAATACCTGAAAACCCTGCATGACCAGAAACTGACGCAGGAACAATTTCAAAAAAAAATAGCAGCCAGGCTCAAACAGACGGAACAGCTCTACCGGGCAACCGCCCAGGCGGCGGAACCGTCCGGCGAAGACCTGAAAACCTGCTACAATCTGATCCGGGACCAGCTCACCCCGCCTGATTTGCGGAAAACCAGGCACATCTTCCTGGCTACCTTGCACAGGGATGAAGCCCAGGTCAGGCAAACTGCGGAAACGCTGCTGGCGCGGCTGGAGGCGGGGGAATCCTTCTCCCGGCTCGCCAGGGAATTCAGTGAAGACGAACGTTCCGCTCCCGCAGGCGGGGAACTCGGCTGGATCAACCCCGCCCGCGCAAAGGAAACCCTGGGTCTGGCTTTGGCAGACGTTCCGGACAACAAGCCGGCGCTTCTCAAAAGCCGGTGGGGGTGGCATCTTGTGGAAGCATCCCCTGTCAAAAAAGGGAAAACGCCATCCTATGAAGAAGCGCTCCCGGCTCTTAGGGATGCAGCCCGGAGCCTCAGAAAAGCTCAAGCCGTGGAATTGTACATGGACGGTCTTTTTGAAGAAGCCCACCTCAGAAACCGCATCAAAAACAAGCAGGTCCGCTGACGCTCCAATTCCGGCAAACGGACCTTCATAAAAACCGGCCCCTCCCCGCCTTCCCTTAATCCGGAACATTTCCCGGAGTCACACGGCTTCCCTGCGGCCGGCTTCCGGCAGGCATGAAACGTCTGCATGAAACGGGGAAAGGCGGCAACCTCCCTCTTATTTGCCTTTCCTGACGAATTCCGCTTGCTTTCAAACGCGGGATGAATTAAATTCCTTCCGGTATTTCCCACGGGGTATTAGCTCAGTTGGTAGAGCGTCTCGTTCGCAATGAGAAGGTCAGGGGTTCGAATCCCCTATACTCCACCATCCATCTCTTTTTCCCGCCACTGTTTTTCATTCGGGAATAACGGGTAGCCCTATGAATGGTAACTTATTTAAAATTGTACTGGTTTCAGTCGTTGCCATTCTTCTGGCCATCATAGGCGGCATCATGTCGGCGGACGGGGATCCCCTTTCCATCGTTCTGGCTGTTTCCCCTTTTGTTCTGGCCGCCTTATTCCTGATGAAAGGGAAAGTGTGGTATCTGTGGATGTTGATACCCATTCTTTTCCTGCCCATCCCCTCTTTAAGGGACTACGCCCCTCTCCTTGCTTACGGAATAACCCTTCCTTTTTACTTGTGGAACGCCATGCTCAGGCGTTCAAATTTGACGTGGAATTCCGCTCCTGTTCTGGACGCTGTCGTCCTCGTGCTGTTCATGCACGTGGGCTACATCTTCCTGAGCCACCCCTTCGCTCTGGGGCTGGATGTGCTGGAAGACTACTACGGAGGCAAGGGATATATCCTTTTCCTACAGGCCCTCCTGGCCTATCTCTGCCTGTCCTCGCTAAAAACAACCAGCCATGAACTGGGCAAAGTGCTTCAATGGGCCGTTTTCCTGACCATCGTTTTTACCCTTATCTCAACTGCCCGGAATCTCCTTTCACCGGACAGCGCCGGGGCGGATCTTGCCGCAAACGCGGGTTCTCCAGACACGCTCTCCGAAGATTCCCGGAACTCCTCTTTCCTCAGAATTTCTATCTTGGTGCTGCAACTGCTCATCATCAACTACTCCGTGTGGCAGATGATCAAGCGTCCCTGGTGGGGGGCGCTGCTTCTTCTTGGAACCGTCGGCATCCTGTTAAGCGGATTCCGCTCCGCCATGGCCCAGGTTCTGTTGCTGTTCTTCACCATCTCCCTGATCTACAAAAGGTGGTTCTTCTGCCTTCTGGTTCCCTTCTTCGGAGCGCTTCTGCTTTTGCTGCTCTCCTCTGCGGGAATGCTTCATTCCCTGCCTTTCGGCATCCAACGTACGCTTTCAGCCGTTCCTTTCCTGGACGTCAGCGCGCAAGCCAAGGCAAACGCCGAAGACTCCGTCAACTGGCGTTTTGAGATGTGGAGCTGGGCTCTGGATGACCGTGAACACTTTATTCAGGATAAAATATTCGGAGACGGCTTTTCACGGGATATCAGCATCGTGAAAGCCAATGTTTATGAAGAAGCCTACAACCTGAGCAAAGACCAAAGCGCCTTTGCATGGAACGGTCAGTGGCACAGCGGCCCCATTTCCACGATTCAAACGCTCGGCTACATCGGGATTTCCCTGTACCTCATCCTGTCCGTCGTTGGCATGACCTACGCATGGATCGTCAGTAAAATCTACCGCAATCATCAATACAAACTCGGCATCCTGTATGTTTCCGCCGTCTATTTCACCAAACCGATCTTTTTTTTCCTGATCTTTGGTGAAAGCATCACCATTGCGATGGACATCATATCCCTGGGCATCATTAAAGTACTCTACTCCTGCGCCAAGAGGGAGGGGCTCTACGTATCCCTCCATGTCCGCAAGGAATACATGCCGCTCATGATCCGGAGAACGCAGGAAAAACGGCAGGCCGCCGCAACGGCATCCATTTCCGCCTGACCGCCCCTTTCCTTCCCCGGGAAAAACAGGCGTTCCTGATGCTTGAGGCTGGACTAATTCAAAGGGAGTTGCTACCTTTCGGTGCGGTTCCTTTTCCCATGTCAGCAGATACTTCCCACCATATCATCGGTCTCATTCCGTCACGCTGGGGTTCCTCCAGATTTCCGGGCAAGCCCCTCCACCTCATTGCAGGAAAACCTCTTGTTCAGCATGTATGGGAACGCGTCTGCCGCTGTTCCCGCCTGGACGCCGTCGCCATCGCCACGGACGACCAGCGCATTTTTGACGCCGCCGAATCCTTTGGGGCCAGGGCCATCATGACCTCTCCGGACCATCCCAGCGGCAGCGACCGCCTGGCGGAAGCGGTACGTTCCTTCCCTGCCGCCACGCATGTCGTCAATATCCAGGGGGACGAACCTCTCATTGACCCGTCCCTGATTGACAGGCTGGCGGATGCCCTGGTCTCGGACGAAGCCCTCTCCATGGCCACCGTCGCCTGCCCCATCAGCGCTCAGGAGGACCTGGACAACCCGAACATCGTCAAAGTAGCCCTGGCCTGTAACGGAGACGCCCTGTACTTCTCCCGTTCCGTCATTCCCTACGCCCGCCATCCCCGCGTAGCGCCTCCCTTGCGCCATCTGGGTATTTACGCCTACCGCCGCGACTTCCTTGAAAACTATGTCCGCTGGGAGCCAACTCCCCTGGAACAAACGGAATCCCTGGAACAGTTGCGCGCACTGGAAAACGGGGCCAGAATCCGGGTCATCCTGACGGACCACGTCAGTGTGGGCGTGGATACGCCGGAGCAGGCGCAACAGGTGGAACAAATCTTACTAAACATACACTAGGAACCAAATCATGAAATACATCTTCGTCACAGGCGGTGTTGTCTCCTCTCTCGGCAAAGGGCTGGCAGCGGCATCCATCGGCACGCTGCTGGAACGCTGCGGCCTCAAGGTAACCCTTCAAAAATTCGACCCTTACCTGAATGTGGACCCCGGAACGATGAGCCCGTTCCAGCACGGGGAAGTGTACGTCCTGAACGACGGGGCGGAAACGGACCTGGACCTGGGCCATTACGAACGCTTCGTTCATTGCAGCCTCTCCCGGCTCAACAACCTCACCTCCGGCCAGGTCTTTGAAAGCGTGCTGCGGAAGGAACGCCGGGGAGACTATCTGGGAAAAACGGTTCAGTACATTCCGCATGTTACGGATGAAATCAAAAACCGCCTCTATGAAGTCACGGAAAAATCAGATGTGGACATCATCATCACGGAAATCGGAGGCACGGTTGGGGACATGGAAGGCCACATCTTCCTGGAAGCCCTGCGCCAATTCGCTCTGGAAGTGGGCCGTGACAACGTCTGCTTCATCCATGTCACCCTGCTCCCCTATATCAAGGCCGCCGGGGAAATGAAAACGAAGCCCACCCAGCAATCCGTCGCCAAGCTCCGGGAAATCGGCATCCAGCCGGACGTGATTATCTGCCGGACGGAATACGACATGAGTGAAGACGAACGCCGCAAAATCGCCATGTTCTGCAACGTGGAGGCCAAAAACGTCATTGCCTTCCGCGACGTCAAAAACACTATCTACGAATGCCCCCTGGATCTCAGCCAGGATAAAATAGACCGCATTGTCACCAGGCGCCTGGGGCTGGACGTTCCGGCGCCCAATCTGGCGGACTGGCAGCGTTACGTCGGCCGGGTCATCAGCCCCAGCCACTCCATAAAAATTGCCGTGGTAGGCAAATACATCGCCCTCCAGGACGCCTACAAATCCATCTATGAATCCTTCACTCACGCCGGAGCGGAAAATGACGCCCGTGTGGAAATTCTCCGGATAGACGCGGAAGAAATTGAGGAAAAGGGCGCGGAGGCCATGATCGGCTCCGTGGACGGCATTCTGGTGCCGGGCGGCTTTGGCGACCGCGGCATTGAAGGAAAAATCCAGACGGTGGAATACGCGCGCGCCAAAGGAATCCCGTTCCTGGGCATTTGCCTGGGCATGCAGGTGGCCGTCATTGAATACGCGCGCCACATCTGCGGCATGGATGACGCCAACTCCACGGAATTCGACCAGAAAACCACCCACCCCGTCATCAGCCTCCAGGAAGAACAAAAAGGCATCCAAGCCATGGGAGCCACCATGCGCCTGGGCGCCTACAAGGCCCTGATCCGGCCCGGAACGCTGGCGCACAAGCTCTACGGCAAGGACAGCGTCACGGAACGCCACCGCCACCGGTACGAATTCAACCCGGCCTACCGCGACGAACTGGAAAACGCAGGGCTGGTCATCAGCGCCGTCAATGACGAACACGGACTGGTGGAAGTCGTGGAACTTCCCGAACATCCCTTCTTCATCGCCTGCCAGTACCATCCGGAATTCCAGTCTGCTCCCAACCGGGCCCACCCGCTCTTTTCCGGTCTGGTTTCAGCCGCGCTGGAACACAAGAGCCACTCTTGATCCCTTCATCAAGCCCGGGGCCTTTTCCGGAATCTCCATTCCGGAAAAGGCCTTCTCTTTCCAGGCATGCTCACGGACCTTTTCGTCATCGTCATCTACTTTCTGGCTATCTTCTGCATAGGCATCTATGCGGGACGAAGGCAAAACTCCCTGACAGACTATGCCCTGGGCAACCGTTCCCTGCCCTGGTGGGCTATTCTGGCCTCTATCCTGGCGGCGGAAATCAGCGCGGCCACCTTCCTGGGAGCTCCCGGGGAAGGATACCATACCCGCAACTTCACGTACGCCCAGCTCTGCATCGGCACCATCCTGGGCCGCATCATCGTCGGCAGGCTCTTTCTCAAGCCCTACTATGACTACAAGGTCGTTTCCATCTATGAATACCTGGAAAAAAGATTCGGGCTCCTGACGCGGCGGACGGCCTCCATGGTCTTTCTGGTCAGCCGGGTGCTCGCCAGCGGAACCAGGCTCTATTTCGCGGGCATTCTGCTGGTCATCGCCTACCAGTTCCTGACAGGCGCCACGGCGGACGCCAGCCAGACTGTCCTGCTCTACATTGCCGCCCTGGTTGCCATCTCCGTCGCCACGACCATTTACACCGCGATCGGCGGATTGAAAGCCGTCGTCTGGACGGACGTCCTTCAGGCCGTCGTGCTGGGAGTCTCCATGCTCTCCGCCCTGTGGGTACTGTTTTCCCATATCCCCGGAGGGTGGAGCTCCATCTCCGCCGCCATGAATGGTGGGGACGACTGGAAATTCTTCTCCTGGGGAACCGGAGAAGGGCTGGACTTCCTCCAGCAATGCGCCCACGTGCTGGGCCAGGAATACACGGTGTGGGCAGCCTTCCTGGGAGCAACCTTCATCACCATGGCTACGCACGGCACGGACCAGGACATGGTGCAGCGCATGCTGGCGGCAAAAAACAGCAGGGCGGGAACGCGTGCAGTCATCGTATCCGGCTTGCTGGACTTCCCCATCGTCATCGTTTTCCTCTTCACGGGCATTCTTCTCTATGTCTTCTACCAATACAACCCGTCAAACCTCCCCGCAGACACGCCGCAGCTGCATGTGTTCCCCTACTTCATCATCCATGAACTGCCCAACGGCATCCGCGGGCTGCTGATCGCCGGCCTGCTGGCTACGGCCATGGGGTCCCTTTCCACGGCTCTAAACTCCCTGGCTACTACCGCCACCAGGGACTGGTACCAGGGAATATTCAAACCGGAAGCCACGGAACGGCAGCTGCTCCGGTGCGTGCGCTGGGGGACGGCCGGGTTCTCCCTGCTGCTCATCCTCGTGGGCTCCGTCACGGCATGGTATGTGGTTCATCACCCGGAAATCCGCATCATCCAAATAGCCCTGGGCATCTTCGGCTACACCTATGGCTCCCTGCTTGGCATCTTCCTGTTGGGAATGCTGACCCGCACCAGAGGAAACGATTCGGGAAACATCATTGCCATGGCGGCAGGATGTCTTGTCATCGCTTTACTGACGGGACTCATCCCCCTGCCCTCAGGCTGGCAACAATATATCCCGGAAATAGCCTTTCCGTGGCGCGTGACCATCGGAACGCTGGTTACTTTTATCGTCGGGTTCTGTTTCAGGAATCGCCGCCTCTCCGTGCGCTGAACGGGGGACTGCCGTCGCCCCGCCTGATTTATAAGCCGCAGTTTCCCTTCAAACCTCCTGTGAAAGGAAGTGAAGGAGCAAGCGAAAAACAGGGAAGTCGGAGAGAAAAATCCCTAAGGAGGCATCTTTGTTAAACGGGAGTATCTCCACTATCCCCGGAACAGGGGAAAATCGTCTTTCGTCCTTTCTGCCCTGATATCTTCCCCCTCTCTCCGGACGCAAAAGCGCCGCTTTCCCGGGAAAGGAAAAGCGGCGTGAAACGGAATGGAAACGCGCTCCCTTTGCTACACTTCTTCCGGGACAGCCAGCGGAAGGAGACGATATTGAACTTTCTTCCAAACGCCTTGTTCACGGCGCTCAGCTCCGTATCCTCCAGCGCTCCGCTCTTCATGTTGACCTTCCGGGCAGGAGTTTCCGGGCTGTTCACCGGATCCACGTAGTTGATCCCCCTCTGCACCACCGCTTCGCACCACGCGCGCGACAGCACCATCCCTTCGCGGTTGGTCAGCTCCCCGTAGGCGCGCACCGTAAACGTATCGTCCCGCGTCGTCAGGATGTTGCCCAGCACCGCCAGCACGTCCGACTGGATCAGGTAGCCGGGGGCGGCCGTATACACCGACCCCCTGGCCGCGTCCTGGTTCGGATAGCCTCCCCTGGGCGCGATCACCATGTCGGAGAGTTCGTCAAACGTGCTGTTGATGGAGCTCTCGTCAATAGCCGCCTGAAGCGCTCCCTTCACCCCCATTTCACCGCTCTGCAGACGGCGGTTGACAAAGTCGGACATGTTCAGGAAGGGCCCCCTCTTCCTGACTTCCTTGACCATGTTCCGGGCCAGGGACCTGATCTGGGAGTCGCTCAGGGTTCTCAGGTCCGACCACGCCATGGCCTCCCCGTCCGGGATGCCCTGGGTCACCCCTATCGAGCCGTAGTCGTCCACGTGGGACTTGTCGCTGCTGGCCACCCCGAAACGGGAAAAGGCCGTCTGGGAGTTGCCGAGCACGGAAGGCCTCCCGTTTCTGGAATAAAGGATTTTGCGCTTCTTGAGCCCCAGCAGGGTGGCTTCCCAGGCGCGCTGGGAGGTGGAGTTGACATTGAATCCGCCGGCGATGGTGAGGTACTTGGAGGCATGCTTGTAGCCCTCGTCCGTCCTGGCGAGTTCTTCGACGACAGCTTCCGAGGGTTTGCCCTGAAGGTCGGGCATGAAGCGGCGGTTGGCGATGCCGGAGGCCCTGTTGGAGGAAGCGTCCGTGGAGAAAGCCTGCTGAAGAACGGTTTTCAGTTCTTCCCTGCCCGTGCCCCCAAGGCTGGAAGGGCGGGCGGCCAGGGAGGAGGCGAACCAGGAGTCCCAGAGGGCGTCGTTGATCATCAGGCCGTGGTCCCAGAAGTCCCCCAGGGCGGCGTCCCCCATGATTTCGTTGTGGGAGAACACCTTGTCGGCGGGAAGCATGGGATCGGCAAACGCGTTGCCGATGCCTACGCCCGGCACGCCGGACTGGTAGGCGAAGCGCTTGGCGATGGCCGCCTTGGAGTCGCTCCTGTACCATCCCGGGGTGAGGCGGCATCCGGCAAAGCCGGCCAGGCTGGAGGGCTGCTGGAAGGGAAGTTCCGCGGCGACAATCTTGTTGACCTGTTCGGCTCCCGGCCCTCCGAAGGGAGAGAGCCTGGTGCCGTCATTGGAAAGGATGTTGGAGATGGTGATGGGGAAGAAGTCGCTGTTGGCGTTCTTGACTTCAAACTGGTACGGGCTGTAGAGGCGCCCCAGTTCGGAGGCGGTGGGCATCTGGCCGCCCCAGAAGAGGGGGCTGGAGTGCTGCCATGTCTTGGCGCGGTAGTCCTTGCCCTCCGGGTAGGCTCCAATCACGGGCGGCTTGCCCCATTTTACTGATACTCCGTAGTAGGCTACAAAGGTGGAATCCAAGGTAGGCCTGCCGTATTCCCCCGCCTTCTTGGCTTCCTCATTGGGGCCTTCGTTGCGTTCCCACATTTCTGCGGGAAGTTTAATCTGGTCAACAAGAGGTTTTTCCCAGGCGCCCCAGTTCAGGTTAAGGATGGCCGGCATGGTCTTGGAGAAAATGTCTATCTCCGCCGTGCTTTTCCCATTCAGGGAGGAAGAACTGTTCATTCTGTTGGGATCCATCAGGCCGGCCCCCATCACGAAAGTCCCCAGGGCTTTGGAGGAGCCCTTGTCTCCGTATTTGACGGCAAGAACGTGATTGTCCGGCGTGCCGTTGAGCTGGCTGGTGTTTTCCGCGAAGATAACGGAAGCCTTGGCAATGCCTACCTGATTGTATCCGCTGCCGTCCAGAAGCTCATAACGGACGCCGTCCGTCAGGTTGACGGCATAGGAGCTGACCTGCCCCGGTTCCTGGGACCAGCCTTCCTTGAGCGGGAACCTGTCCGGTTTGAAATCACCGCTGTTGGGTTTTGTTTTATAAACTTCGTTGCCGTTGGCGATGTTGGAAACGACCGGCTGGGCGAAGACGACGATTTCGCCCGCTTTCAGGGTGGAGGGCTCTCCTTTGACCGTGGAACCGTCGCTGTTAAGTTTGGAGGTAGTCCGGAAAGAGGCTCCGAAATCCGCTACCTGGCGGTTGTTGTAAGAGGCGTTCAAATAGGGGACCAGGCAGGATTCCCCATAATTGGAGAGCGCGTTTTCATCCAGTTGGTTCCAGGCGAATCTGACATTATGGGAAAGCAGCAGGGGCATGAAGCGGTGCTCGCCGAAGTAGGCTCCCCAGACGCCTCCATTGGCCCCGGTCAGCTTCATATCCACATTATACGGATTCCACCAGACATAGACGGGAATGACGGCGACACGGAAGTCAATCCATCCTCCGCGGTTGGGGTGCTTGTTGCCGTGTCTGACATAGTTCAGCCCTACGAAGGAATAAAAGCGCAGGAGGATGGGATGGCGCATGTACGTGTGGCGGTTGTCCATCATCTCCATGCTGGCTGCGGAGTCCGCCGCAATCAGCGTGCTGGGAGAGCTTCCGTTCCATTGCAGGGTGGCGGAGGCGTCCTGGCCTTCCCTCTTCGTGGAGGAGTCCCACACGTTGGCCCACAGGTAAAGCTGGTTCCAGGAGCCGATCGGCCGGTTCTGGTCCGACGGGTTGCCGTCCTCGGACGTGTACGGCCGCAGCCCTATGTCCGCGGTATCGCCGCGAAATTCTTCGGGCAGTTTTTCCTGGGAAAACATAATGTTGAGGTCCTGTTTAAGACCACCGAATTTAGAATCCGTCAGCAAACTGGAAGAAACCAGAGAGATGTCGTGGTAAACGTCTCCCAAATCCTTCAAACGTCCGTTTTTATTGTTAGCCAGCAGAGAATCAAGAGAGATAAGCTTTCTGACAGCGGACATGTCGCTCCCGGAACCCGCCGTCATGACGGAAGAAAGATTGAGGGCTTCCAAATCGGGGCCGGGCGTATCCCAGGTGGAACGCAGTACCGTCAGGGCATCCGTACTTTCTTCAGAAGCATGCGGCATCAAATTGATGCGCGCTTTCTGATTTTCCCCGGTGACCCACCAGGCTATATATTTACGGGAGTTGGCATTTTTTTTCAGCCCTGTGGTTTTGGAGGAATCATCCACACGCACCATACGGGCGTAGATCTCCTTTTTATCCTGATTCCTGGCCCCTACGGGCGTCCCTATCGTGCCTGGCCCCACCAGGGCGACACTGCGGAAATTCTGGTTGGAAAGAGAACGTTTGCCCAACAGGTTTTTACCCGCTTCCAGGGAACTGAGTCTGCGCAGGTCAGGGTCGGAAATGAGCCAGCGGCGGAACATGGATTTTCTTCCTGTATCATACGTGGCCGAGATGTTCATGCCCTCGGAGTTGTTCGTATTGAGCCAGGAATCCCAGCTGTTCCAGACACCCAGAATATAAGGGGCGTTTCCTTCGCTGGTTCCGGAAGAAAGAATGCCGGAATTGGCGGAAACGCGCTGGTCGGGCCCCAATTCACACTGAAGCTGACCCAAAGCTACTTCCAGAGAAAATCTGGCGAGGGATTTGGCTTCCGCCGCAAAAAGCTGTTTCTCGGAGATGCGGACTTGTGAAGACGCAATGGTTAAAAGGCCAACGCTGAGGAGAGCCAAAAGCATCATCAGGGTAATGGTGGCAATCAGGGCAAACCCCTTGCTGACATGCCTGACAGGACGTTTAGTGAAAAGTTTGATCTTCATGAAAATGATGGTTTCCGGCAGGCGCTTTCCCGTTCGAGTGTGAGGAGAAAAACCTCTGCTGTCACGAAGGCGCGAAGAGCCAATTCTTAACTCTAGCCAATACAAAAAAGAGGCAGTTCATGCAAGCTCAAAGTTGGTCCAGCAAAGCACACGTTGAACAAAGAAAACAGGCTTTGTAACAGTTAAAAATAAAGATAATTTAAGAAAAATAGCATTTTTATCCAATTACCATCTTAAAGGTTTATGTTATGATTTTTACATAAAAAACGGATTCTAAATTCGGTGGGTTAAAAAAAGACTTGAATATCATATTTTCCCAGGAAAAGCTGCCCGAAGAATTTCGCGGCGATACCGCGGACATAGGGCTGCGGCCGTACACGTCCGAGGACGGCAACCCGTCGGACCAGAACCGGCCGATCGGCTCCTGGAACCAGCTTTACCTGTGGGCCAACGTGTGGGACTCCTCCACGAAGAGGGAAGGCCAGGACGCCTCCGCCACCCTGCAATGGAACGGAAGCTCTCCCAGCACGCTGATTGCGGCGGACTCCGCAGCCAGCATGGAGATGATGGACAACCGCCACACGTACATGCGCCATCCCATCCTCCTGCGCTTTTATTCCTTCGTAGGGCTGAACTATGTCAGACACGGCAACAAGCACCCCAACCGCGGAGGATGGATTGACTTCCGTGTCGCCGTCATTCCCGTCTATGTCTGGTGGAATCCGTATAATGTGGATATGAAGCTGACCGGGGCCAATGGAGGCGTCTGGGGAGCCTACTTCGGCGAGCACCGCTTCATGCCCCTGCTGCTTTCCCATAATGTCAGATTCGCCTGGAACCAACTGGATGAAAACGCGCTCTCCAATTATGGGGAATCCTGCCTGGTCCCCTATTTGAACGCCTCTTACAACAACCGCCAGGTAGCGGATTTCGGAGCCTCTTTCCGGACTACCTCCAAACTTAACAGCGACGGTTCCACGGTCAAAGGAGAGCCCTCCACCCTGAAAGCGGGCGAAATCGTCGTCTTCGCCCAGCCGGTCGTTTCCAACATCGCCAACGGCAACGAAGTTTATAAAACAAAACCCAACAGCGGTGATTTCAAACCGGACAGGTTCCCGCTCAAGGAAGGCTGGTCCCAGGAACCGGGGCAGGTCAGCTCCTATGCCGTCAACCTGACGGACGGCGTCCGTTATGAGCTTCTGGACGGCAGCGGATACAATCAGGTAGGCATTGCCAAGGCTTCCGTTATCTTCGCGGAAAACACCAGCCAGCTCAACGGCACGCCGGACAATCACGTTCTTGCCGTCAAATACGGAGACAAGGGCTCCTCCAAAGCCCTGGGGACTTTCGTGATGGGGGCCGGCCTGATGGATCCCAACAGAATGAACAGTTCTTCCTCCCTGAATGGGAAAAGCACGGCGGAGATAGACATTTTCTCCAAGACCATGCCGGCCATCCTTAACCTGAACTGGGGCGCCTGGGAAAAACCTCTTGTTGACCAGATTAAACTTCCCGCAGAAATGTGGGAACGCAACGAAGGCCCCAATGAGGAAGCCAAGAAGGCGGGGGAATACGGCAGGCCTACCTTGGATTCCACCTTTGTAGCCTACTACGGAGTATCAGTAAAATGGGGCAAGCCGCCCGTGATTGGAGCCTACCCGGAGGGCAAGGACTACCGCGCCAAGACATGGCAGCACTCCAGCCCCCTCTTCTGGGGCGGCCAGATGCCCACCGCCTCCGAACTGGGGCGCCTCTACAGCCCGTACCAGTTTGAAGTCAAGAACGCCAACAGCGACTTCTTCCCCATCACCATCTCCAACATCCTTTCCAATGACGGCACCAGGCTCTCTCCCTTCGGAGGGCCGGGAGCCGAACAGGTCAACAAGATTGTCGCCGCGGAACTTCCCTTCCAGCAGCCCTCCAGCCTGGCCGGCTTTGCCGGATGCCGCCTCACCCCGGGATGGTACAGGAGCGACTCCAAGGCGGCCATCGCCAAGCGCTTCGCCTACCAGTCCGGCGTGCCGGGCGTAGGCATCGGCAACGCGTTTGCCGATCCCATGCTTCCCGCCGACAAGGTGTTCTCCCACAACGAAATCATGGGGGACGCCGCCCTGGGGGACTTCTGGGACCACGGCCTGATGATCAACGACGCCCTCTGGGACTCCTGGTTCGCCTCCTCCCTGGCCGCCCGCCCTTCCAGCCTTGGGGGCACGGGCAGGGAAGAACTGAAAACCGTTCTTCAGCAGGCTTTCTCCACGGACGCTTCCTCCAACAGGGCCTCCGGCATCGCCAACCGCCGCTTCATGCCCGACCTTCAGGGCAAACCCTCGGAAGCTGTCGTCGAAGAACTCGCCAGGACGGACGAGGGCTACAAGCATGCCTCCAAGTACCTCACCATCGCCGGCGGATTCAATGTCAACTCCACCTCCCAGCGCGCCTGGGAAGCCACCCTGCTGGGGCTCAAGAAGCGCAAAATCCTTTATTCCAGAAACGGGAGGCCTTCCGTGCTCGGCAACTCCCAGACGGCCTTTTCCCGTTTCGGGGTGGCCAGCAGCGACAAGTCCCACGTGGACGACTACGGCTCGATAGGGGTGACCCAGGGCATCCCGGACGGGGAGGCCATGGCGTGGTCGGACCTGAGAACCCTGAGCGACTCCCAGATCAGGTCCCTGGCCCGGAACATGGTCAAGGAAGTCAGGAAGAGGGGGCCCTTCCTGAACATGTCCGACTTTGTCAACCGCCGTCTGCAGAGCGGTGAAATGGGGGTGAAGGGAGCGCTTCAGGCGGCTATTGACGAGAGCTCCATCAACAGCACGTTTGACGAACTCTCCGACATGGTGATCGCGCCCAGGGGAGGCTATCCGAACCAGGACGCGGCCAGGGGGTCGGTGTATACGGCCGCCCCCGGCTACCTGATCCAGTCGGACGTGCTGGCGGTGCTGGGCAACATCCTGACGACGCGGGACGATACGTTTACGGTGCGCGCCTACGGGGAGCTGACCAACCGCGAAGGGATGGTGCTGTCGCGCGCGTGGTGCGAAGCGGTGGTGCAGAGGGGGATCAACTACGTGGATCCGGTGAACAGCCCGGAAACTCCTGCCCGGAAGGTCAACATGAAGAGCGGAGCGCTGGAGGATACGGAGCTGAGCGCCGTGAACAAGGCGTTTGGAAGAAAGTTCAATATCGTCTCCTTCCGCTGGCTGTCCCGGAAGAAGTGTAGCAAAGGGAGCGCGTTTCCATTCCGTTTCACGCCGCTTTTCCTTTCCCGGGAAAGCGGCGCTTTTGCGTCCGGAGAGAGGGGGAAGATATCAGGGCAGAAAGGACGAAAGACGATTTTCCCCTGTTCCGGGGATAGTGGGGCTTTCTTCCCTTTTCCCCCTGCTTTGGACATCTTCGGGAGTTTCGATAAGCCCGGGAAAAACCGGATCGACTTATTGAATACGGAGCCGACGTTTATTTCCTTTTAAGTTCAACAATAGCTCCGTAATGCAACACATCAAATTCGGCCGGGGCAATTTCAACAAGCAGTTTCATATGCTCCTGTTCCCATACGGCCGTTTTCCTGAAATTCAGCCCCTGACCTGCATGGATGATCTGCGCCGCCTCTCCGCGCAACTAACCACAAACCTTCTTATCCGCGCGGCCGCCGTCCAGGCATTTGCTCCACCACGCATGGATAAGACTGACATTTGATGATGCTCCTTGCCTATATCCTTTCCTTAAAAAAGAAATCCCATTGTCTTTAGGAATTTTATCCCAGGCATCCCTACTTTGAGCTTGCACGGACATCTTCATTCATGTACTTCACAAAGGATATCAAAACTATTGAAACCATCAGCGCACGCTGCTGCACGGTTCAATGGATTTTCCCTCCGCCTTTTTCCCGCGCGGTTATCCTCCAAGGGTCACTGCCGGGGAAACCAAAACACTCTTTTCCTCATTCCACTTCCCAAAATATATGCGTATTTTACCCCTCCTGGCCTTTACCTGCCTTTTCGGAAGCATCTCCTTCGCCCAAGGACAAAGCCGCGCATCCTCCAGGCCGGAACCGGCCCAGCCGGCGGCCAATGCCCCGGCGTCCGATACTGTGGACAAATCCCTGCCCCCCGCCGCCGTCAACGGCATCCGGTTCGTCCTGAAGGAGCCCATGTCTCTTCCTTCTCCCATTTACATGCCTATTGATTCCAAAAGGCTGGAAAAAGTGGAAATCCGCGCCGCCCTTCCGGGACGCCGCAGCGTTTACCCCAAGAGCAAGATCATTACCCTGTTCGGAGGCCTGGACCAGAAAGGCATGCCGACCGATAAACTCGTCAGCAAGCCCCTGCCGGCCGATCTTGGCTCCAAAACCCTGGCTCTGGTGGGCAAAAACAGTAAAGGGGAATTGACGCTGGATTTTATTAATGAGTCGGAATTGCCGCTGAACTGCGTTTACATCCAGAACCTGACCGGCCGCACGTTCACCCTGGAGCTTCCCAAGCCTCCTTCAGGAGAAAAGAGCGCTATCGAACTGCCCAGCAAGTCCACTTACATTTTCGGCAAGAATGCCACAGACAGCAGTATTTCCCGCACTACCCCCGCCAATTTGACGTACATGACCCGTTTGAAGAACGGCAAAGTCGTCAAGGTGAAGGACAGAGGCATGATGCTGACGACCTACCCGGGACGAAAAGTAGTCATGATTATTTCCCCGGATTCCACCGGGCGCACCGTCGTTTTGACGGAATTGATGATTTTCAAGGAAAGACCGGGAGCGGCTTCCTCAGACAAGTAAGTTCTCTTCCAATATCCGGGGAGCCGGAAGCGGCTCTTGAGCATATCCGGATTATTCAGAAAAACGGGCATTTCTGCCCGTTTTTTATTTCTCGTTTTGCTTCCCCAGCCGCCACTGATTGAGGGAATAAACCACTCCGGACATTGTTCCGGCACGGGAACAACGCCCGCCATATTTCCCACGGCTCCAATGCGGCAGGCGGACTGTTCCTGACGCCGGAAACGGTTCCCGCAAAAAAGCCAACGGCCCCCCAGCAGGGAGACAGGGCAATTCCGCCTATGCTCCCATACGAAGAAAGAGAGCCTGAAGCCAGACGGTTCGCCGGAAGGTTCACTCGTTGCCCTCCGGCATCAGGACAGGCTTAATAAACTTTGGGCACCAGACCCTGACGGCTCATCTTATCTTCCACTTTTCGCCGGTTTTCCTCCAGACGCCGGGCGTCATAGGAATCATCCACAGGCTGGGCCTCCGGAATGTTTTCTCCGCGTCCCGCCTTGTATTGCTGCACCTGCGGGAGCACTCCTTCCACCAGTTCCCTGCATATCCAGGAAGGCAGGATATAGGTCTCCGTGCGTCCGGCCCGGCTCAGGGCCAACCCCACAAATTTTCCGTTGACGTCAATGACCGGGCATCCGGCCCGTTCCGGGAACAAGGTCATGTCCGACTGGATGACCAAAGGGAATTCATCCCTTTTCAGGCTCATCCGGTTGCCCATGGAGTTCATCATGTCGAGACGCTTTTGCGGGAATTTCATCACTTTGGGCCTGGGCCCCGTGAGGAGTTTTCCCTCCACTACCTGGTTCCGCCGCCTTACTTCCACGGGAACCGTCTCACCGGGACGCACTCCGACCATGGCGGCACGGATGGAGTACATTCCGTCCACCGGCTTTCCATTCAGCTTCATCAACACATCGCCGGCCATCAATCCGCTGCGGTGCGCGCCGCTGCCGGCTTCCACGCCGCCTATCATGACCCCCTCCCCGTCCCAGCGGGGATCGGAAACGATGCCGAGATAAGGCTGGTCATCCGCCCTCAGGCTGCGCTGGGCCACGGAAACGACTCCGAAGTCGCTCACATGCCCCGTGGGCGATACGGCTGCAATCACGTCCCCTTCCTTCGCCTGCACATAGGAATTCAAGTCAATGGGAGGAGCGGGAAGCCCCGGCACATCCATCATCAGCAAATCATGCTCCGGAAGGGCAAAGAGCACCTTGGCGTCATAAACCCGCCCGGAAGAATCCACCAGCATGACCGGACGCCGCTCCTTCTGGAGATCGCTCAGCTTGGTGAGGACCTTTCCCTTCCCCACAACCGTTCCCAAAGCCACCTGGGTATTGCCGGCAACCAGCGCCACCACGGACTGCCCCACCGGAACAGCCACTTTGTCCCATTCCCGGAAAATCTCCTTGGCCTGGCTGTCCAGCACGCTTTTGTCCTCCGGCGCAATCATCTGGTCCGGAGGCAGGGGAGAAGCTATTTCCTGGGCACACGCGGAAGCCGCCGCGAATGCCGCCCATAAATATTTCATCATCATCCTTGAGTTTGTTCCTGGTATTTCAGGCCGGACATCAGGTCGCCGCGCCTGCCGAATGTAAGATCCGCCTTGTAAGCCGTACCTTTCCTCACCACCACCAAGGGAACGGTTTCCCCCGGACGGTGCCTGCCCAGTTCACGGAGCATATCCCGCACGGAACGCAGGCTCCGGCTGTCCATGTGGGTAATGACGTCCCCCGGCCGGATGCCGGCGGCATCCGCCGGAGAATTCACCACAACATCTTCCACCACCACGCCGTCCACGCCCAGCACGTCCATCATGGCAAACCCGAGCACAGGAGATTCGGGGTCCGCCATGGGATGAAGGCCCAGCTGGCCCCAATGCCTGCCGGAGAGCAGTTTGTCCCAGTCTCTCCTGAAAACGGAAACAGGGACATGGTTGTTGATTTTCAACATAGGGCCAATGGAGGAATGGATGCCAACCAACCTGCCGGACAGGTCAAAGAGGGGACCGCCGGAATCTCCGCCAATCAGCGTGCATTCCGAAATAAGGAAGCGCTGCTTTCCGTCCGTGCACAATCTTCCCATGCGGATGGGCGCGCGGCGTTCCGGGTCAAATCCCTTGGAATGGCCCAAAGCCACCACAAAATCCCCCACATGAAGACTGTCGGATTCACCCAGTTCCACATGGGGATAGTTTCCTCCGTCCATGATCTGCACCATGGCGGCATCCCGCGTGAAGTTGGCTCCCAGCACCCGGCCCTTGACTACGCGCCCGTCGGCAAAGACCACACGCATGATTTCATCGCCGCCCACGACGTGGGCCGCAGTCAAAATCAGGCCCTGCGGAGTGACAATGACGCCGCTGCCCGTCTCCCCCCCGTCGGAAACCAGAGCCACTGTAGCAGCCGTAACGCTGGAGGCCACTTTATGCACATGTTTCTGCAAATCCGCCATGGAAGAAACATTCCCCGCAAGGCCCGCCCCTCCCAACAACAGGGACACAAGCCCCCCAACGACCAAGTAGCGAAAACTCGTCATTCTCAATAATGATATCATGAAATTACCGATAATCGAATGATAGGACATATCCTACTGTATAAACGTTCAAAACGGCAGAATTTTGTCTATGGATTGCGACATGACGCCTCATCTTTTGCTTAGACCATTCCGGTTATTTATGATAAAGTCCACCCCACGGATGGGGTTAAACGACAAATCAAGGAAACGACATGACGCCTCCTGGAGGGAACGCATCCAAGATGGAGAAATGTCTTCCCGTTCCCGGACGGAACGCAAAAAAAGGCCCATTCCCCGTCCATCCTACCCCGGGCTGCCGCAGGAAGATCCTGAGCCGGCCGTCATTCCCGGCCCTACCCGCAGAACGGGGAATTCCCGCAACGGTCCTTCCCGGTATGACACGCCGCCCCAGCGACGAGCCTCCCGCCCGTCTCCGAAGGAAGATTTTGAAGACAGTCCGGGAAGAGAAGAAGAAAGCCGTCCCGCGCGCGCAGGAACCATGCGCAAGCCGCGTTTCACGATTTTCGGAGCCCTGCTGTTCGTCCTGCTGATGCCGTTCCGCTTCATCGGCTCCCTGACGCGGAATATCCGCTGGTTCATCTGCTGGCCTCTGCGCATCCTTCTGGGATGCTGCTTCGTCGGCATCGTGATCGGGTCCATCCTGGTGTTCCTTTACGGCGCCATTTCCAACCGCTATGACATTTCCGAGGTAAAGAGCAACATTCCGGAACGCACGGTGATTCTGGACCGTAAAAACCGCACCATCGGCACCCTGCACGGGGAAAACCGCAAGCGGGTATCCCTTCAGGAAGTTCCTCCCATTTTTATTGATGCCCTGCTCCTGCGCGAAGACAACCGCTTTTACGACCATGGCGGCGTGGACTGGATAGGCGTGGGCCGCGCCTTTGCGCAGGTGCTCAAACACAAGAGAGCTACGCAGGGGGCTTCCACCCTGACGATGCAGCTCGCTAAAATTACGTACAACCACCGGGAGCGCAACCTGCATTCCAAACTGACGGAAGTAGCTCTGGCGAAACGCATTGAAGCCACTTACACGAAGGATGAAATTCTGGAGACTTACATCAACCGTATTTTCTGGGGGCACACCTTCCTGGGAATAGCGGCGGCGGCGCGGGGATATTACGACAAGGAACCCCGGGATTTATCCCTGGCGGAATGCGCCACCCTGGCCGGCATTATTTACGGCCCAAATGACTTTTCCCCCATCAAACACCCGGAAGAAGCCAAAAAAGTGCGCGATATCGTCCTTGGCCTGCTGAAAAACGAAGGCAAGATTACGGAAGTGCAGTATCAGGCGGCCCTGGCGGAGCCTATCGCCACCCGGACGCCCCAGTCCCGGTCTGAGGAAAATTACGCCATGGGGCTCGTGCGCCGGGAGCTGGACGCCATTCTGGAGGAAGAAGACATCCGCCTGGGAGGGCTGGTGGTTCACACCACATTGGACCTTGATCTGCAGAACGCCACGCTGGACGCCATCAACAAGCACATGGACGCGCTGGAAGCCCGCAAGGATTTCAAGAAGCACCTGGCCTCCCTGCAGGCCAGGCGGGAAAAGAGGGGCATCCTGAAAAACAAGCTGACCACCAAGGCGGAATATGAGGCCACCCTGGCCGCCTGGAAGGCGCTCCCTGCGGAACAGAAGGAAAAGACGCAGCCGCCGATGCCTAATTACATCCAATCCGCCGCCGTAGTCATGAACAATGCCACGGGGGCTCTTCTGGCCGTCGTCGGCGGCCGGGACGCGGAAGAATCCAAGCTGAACCGCGCCATTCAGTCCAGGCGGCAGACCGGCTCCCTGTTCAAACCGTTCATTTACGCCACGTTTTTCCAGCAGGGCAATTCTGCGGATACCCGCATTTCGGATGACCGGATTGCGTACGGGGAAATACGCGGAGCCGCCAACTGGTCCCCCCGCAATTCGGACGGAACGTATCGGGGCATGAAGCCGGCCTCCTTCGGCCTCATCCTTTCCCGCAACACCATGTCCGTGCGCATCGGCAACCGCGCCGGCTTGTCCAATGTCATTCAATCCGCACAACTGGCGGGCTTTCACGGAAATATTTCCCGCACCCCGGCCCTTTATCTGGGCACGTGGGAAGCGTCCCCTCTGGACATCGCCAGCGCCTACAGCGTTTTTGCCAACGGGGGCGTACGCCCCACGCCATACATCATTGACCATATTACGGATTCGCAGGGCCAGCCGCGCTTCGCCATCACCAAAAGCAAGCGCACCGTCTATTCCCAGCGGGCGGCGAACATAACCTCTTCCATCCTCCAGCAGGTCTGCAAGCCCGGAGGCACGGCAGGAAAAATTACCGCGCTGGGCTTTAAATCCCCCTGCGGCGGCAAAACCGGAACCACGAATAATTATACGAACGCATGGTTCGCCGGATATACGTCCAACCTCACCTGCAGTGTCTGGGTGGGGTTCGATTCCTCCACCAAAATTCTGGAAAAAGGCTACGGAGGCACCCTGGCCCTGCCCGTCTGGGTGGATATTATGCTTGCCGCCCAGAAGGAAGGCTATCCCGCCAACGCCATCCGTACGCGTCCCGGTTCGGAAGGACAGGCCGTACTCGTCTGCCGGGAATCCAATCAACTGGCCCATTCCGGCTGCCAGTACGCCAAGACTGCGTATTTTGAAACCTCCGCAGGCTACCAGGCCCCCGCCAACATGTGTGAACAGCACATTCCCATGGCGGAACCGGATTCGGAAGAGAGCATTCCCTATGCGGAACCGCTGGACGGCAGCGACGATAACATCCCACTGGCCGAACCCGTGGAAGAAACGGACGGCATCCCCTACGCCACCCCCATCTGATTGCTTATTTTTTCCTTATGATTTCCCCATTTTTTCCCTGGTTCCTGGCCTTTTTGCTGCTGATCGCCTGCGTGGCGCTGCTGGTTTTGCTGCTGCGGTACCGGGACCGCTCCGTCCGCCTCGAAGCGGAATCCCGTTCCTGGCAGGAACGGGCGGAAGACAGAACACAAATGCTCCGCCGGGCGGAAGAAGTGCTGAAAGATTCCTTTGCCGGCATCAGCGCGGAAGTCCTCCGGAACTCGGAAAAACAATTCCTGAATCTGGCGGAAACGCGTCTGCAAAGCCAGCGCCAGCAGGCCAATCATGACCTGGATTCCCGCAAACAGGCTATTGAGTCCATGCTGAAACCGGTGAGCGAATCCCTGAAACTGGTCCAGTCCCGGCTGGGAGAGATGGAAAAGGAACGCGTGGGCGCCTATACGGACCTGAAAACGCAAATCCGCTATATTCTTTCCGGCAATGAAGCCCTGAAAAATGAAACCGCCAGGCTTTCCCAGGCTCTGCACCACAACAGCGTTCGCGGCCAATGGGGGGAACTCCAGCTGCGCCGCGTGGTGGAACTGGCGGGAATGGTGGAGTACTGCGATTTCACGACTCAGGAAACCCGTTCCAGAGAGGAGGAACGGATACGGCCGGACATGGTCATTCACCTTCCTGGAGGCCGTTCCATCATCATTGACGCGAAAGCGCCCATGGCTTCCTACCTGAATGCCGGGCAGACGGAGAATCCGGAAGAGCGCAGCCAGTGGATGGCACGCCATGCCGCGGACGTCAGGAGGCATTTGCAGCAATTAAGTGCCAAGAATTACTTTGCCCAGTTTTCCCCATGCCCCGAATTCGTCATTATGTTCCTGCCCGGGGAATCCTTCTTCCAGGCGGCTCTGGAAGCAGACCCCACCCTGATTGAATTCGGCGCGGAGAATAGGGTCATTCTTTCCACTCCATCCACCCTGATTGCCCTGCTGAAAGCCGTCGCTTACGGATGGAAGCAGGAGCAGCTGGCGGATAACGCCAAGAAAATTTCGGAAGCGGGCGCGGACCTGTTTAATACCTGCTCTATCCTTTCCGGCCATTTTTCCTCTCTGGGCAAGAGCCTGAACCAGGCGGTAGCCCAGTACAACAAAACCGTTTCCTCTTTTGAACACCGGTTCATTCCCCGGGCTCAGAAGTTGAAAAACCTGGGCGTCACCTCCACGAAGGAACTTCCCCGCGCCCTGGAAGACATTACCGAACAGGCCAAATCTGCGGACATTCCGTCCTGAAAGAGCAACAACCATGCGGCTTTCCCTCTCTGCCCATTTCCGGGCCGGGAAAATACAGCCCTAAAGAATCCCCCGCAGACGTTTTCCTGCGCCTGAAAGAATCTTGATGATACAGAGGAATTCGGTTTCCGGAACTCTGCCCCAGCCGGAACTTTCAAGAATTTTTATGAGCGGGAACGGGAAACGGCAGGCTGTTTTCATCATGCAGCCGGGCAGATAATTCCCCCGCAGAGGCGCACACCGGCACCCGGAAAGCGTCCAGAGCGGAACGGGAGCTGTAGCCCCACCCCACCAGAACAAGCCGTGTTCCGGCGTTCACGGCCGTGTTGCCGTCATGGGCGGAGTCCCCCACCATGCACACCTGCGCAGGAGCCCTGCCCCAGGAGCGGACGATGGACAACAGGGAGTCAGGGTCCGGCTTACGCGGAAAACGTTCGGAAAATCCCATCACTTCCCGGAAGGGAATTTCAGGCAGGATATGGCGCACCAGCGGCACCGTAACCGCATGGGGCTTGTTGGATAAAACACCCAGAGGATGGCCTTCTCCGGCCAGGGACAGAAGCATTTCCCGGATGCCGGGGTACGGCACCGTGCCCTCCTGCCAGGTGTGCGGGTATTCGCGCATGAATCCCCGGTGCACCGCTTCAAAAGCTTCCTCCGGCACATTTCCATTGAAATAGCCTTTCAGGGAAGCCAGGCAAAGCTCCCGGGCCCCCTTGCCCACCATTTCCCGGATGGCGTCCACGGAATGCTCCGGATACCCCAGCGCTTCCAAGGCCAGGTTCAGGCCGCGGGCGATACCGGGAATGGAGTCCACCAGCGTCCCGTCCAGGTCAAAAACAAAACCCGTTTTCATGGATTCAATGGCAGAACCCCCGTTCGGAAGTTTCCACGAACTGGATGATTCTCCTCAGGCAGGCATTTTCCGCATAATCCGAATGCCGCAGTTCCTCCAGAGCTTCATGAACGGTCAGCTTTTTATTGACGAAAAGCTTTTTATAGCACATGCGCACGGCTTTCAGGTCTTCTTCGGAAAAACCGCGCCTCTGCATGCCGATGGAGTTAACGGACCGCGTTACGGCCGGATGGCCTTCCACGATCGTGTACGGCAGCACATCCTGGCTCACGCGGGCCATCGCCCCCACCATGGCATGTTCTCCAATGCTCACAAACTGGTGTACGGCGCAGCATCCCGCCAGAATAGCGTAATCCCCCACCGTAACGTGGCCGGCGGCAGTAGCGAACCCGGAAAAAATCACATGATTGCCGATCTGGCAATCATGCCCGGCATGGCAGGAAACCAGGAAAAGGTTGTTATTCCCTATCCGCGTTGCGCCGCCAATATCCGTAGCCCTGTTGATGGTGGCGTTTTCACGGAAGACATTGTTATCCCCCACTTCCAGATAGGTCGGCTCCCCCTTGTATTTCAAATCCTGGCTTTTCAGGCCGATGACGGAAAACGGGAAAAATTCGTTGCCGCAGCCAAAGGAGGAAGGACCGTCGATAACCACGTGGCTGTGCAGCACGCAGCCGGGCCCCAGTTTGACATGTTCCCCGACAACGCAAAAGGGACCGATTTTAACATCATCCGCGATCTCTGCAGTAGGATGCACTACTGCCGTTGGGTGTATTTCTGGCATGGCTGAAACAAGTATGAAACAAATTCAGGTGATTAAAAGCCTAAACCCCGCACGAACGCCTTTTTATCACATTTGGCCGGAAGCGGCCGCATAAGCCTCCATCTCAGGCAGCCAGGGAATCAGCAGAACGTAGATGAGTTGAAGGCACAGAATAACCAGCGCCAACGTCATCACCACTTTGCGGAGCGTCAGGGGGCTGTTCAGCACATCCGTAGTCCCCAGCTTCCTGTCCCAGGGAGTGAAGCCGAAGCGGCGCACCCACCACCAGGAAAAGAACAGGGCCAGCAGCATCAGGGAAGGAGCAAAACACCCCAGGCCAAGCACCATGACGAACAGGGAGCGCCGGAATGCCGTGGGGAAAGAAAGACGCCTTCCCCGGTAGTCCCTGACGGAAACGCCCAGCATGGCTTTTCCCGGGGTTGTTCCCAATGTACCAAGAAAGGCGGTTTCAACGAGAACCATCGGGAGGCAGAGGTAAAGCAGAGCTTCATAGGAACCAGGAAGGAAACCGGGATTGAAAGCCAGGCCGAAAACTCTGAGCACGGACAAATACAGCGTCATGTGCATCATGATATCCGCCATTCTGCCGAGAAAACGGACGTACGCATACGGAACCACCAGCGGCGCTCCCTCCTCCGGGGCCGTCCCCCCTTCTTCCTGCGGGCAATCCGCATCCGCGGCAAGCGTCGGAGCCTGCTCTTCCCCTGCGTTTTCCAGTCCCTCTTCCTCCCGGTTCCGCCGTTCTCCTTCTCCCCTGCTGACGGCGCCTGCCCCCTTCAATGCCGGAAGGTCACGGATACATACCCATTCCGGGCACCCGGCATGCCACGCCCGGGCGTTTTCCGGAATGAGGCCCGCCTCCAGCATGGAAATGACCTCCACTTCCGGCAGAGGCCCCTTCTGTTCATGACCCTGAATCCAGTAAATATCCATAGGCGATTCCTGTTACATGCTGCGCAGGGAGCGGGCCGGATCCTGGCGCGCCGTGATCAGGGCAGGAATGATGGATGCCACCACGACCATGACAAAAGCTTTCACCGCCTGCCATGCCAGCTCCGCCCAGTCAATCACCACCGGGATATTCGCCGTGCCGTGGAAGGCCACGGGGAACGGGTCAAAGCCTATTCCCGCCAGAAAACCCTGAATCTGCATACGGTATTCCAGCACCAGCAACCCCAGCCCTACCCCCAGGAGGGCTCCCACAAAACCGATGATGACGCCCTGCCACAGGAAGACGCGCACCACCTGGAACGGCGTGGCTCCCAACGCCTTCATCACGGCGATTTCCTTTTTCCTCTGGATGGAAACGGTAAACATCACCGCCATGATGCAAAAAGCGGAAATCAGGGAGATGAAGGACAGGACAAAGCTCATCATCATGCGCTCCTTCTGCATCAGTTCAAACCACGCGTTAAAACGGTCATGCCAGGTTTCCAGTGTCCATGCGGAAGAAGGCTTTTCCTTTTCCAGCGCCTGCATCACAGGAGCCAACATCGTTTCCACATGGTAAGGATCTTCCACGCGCAGGGCCACGGCCTGCACCACGTCATCCTCATACCCCAGCAATTCCTGGCCGATGACCAGCGGAATGAACAAGTCAGGGCTGGGCGTATGCTGGGAAGCCCGGTAAATTCCAATCACCTCCAGGTCCTTCGGCATCACCAGCTCCTTGATCTTGCGGAAACATTCCATATCCGCCTCATTCCTTGCCCCATCCTTGAAACCGCTCAAAACGGTTTCCCATTCCTTCCGCGTGCCCTGCGGAAAGGCCACCCTGCCGTTGTCCGCAAGCTCTCCGTCGTTCAGCACGGCAAGCAGATCCATCAGGCAGGAACGTTCCGCATCCCTGCGAGGGACGGACAACAGCCCGTTAAGCAGGGAAAAGGCCCTGTCCACGGAGGCTCTGTCGGCCGTTTCACGCTCTCCCTCCGTCTTCAGGGATTTACCCCACTCTTTCAAATCCTTGAGTTCCCGCGCGTTTTTCTCCGCCAGCATCGGCAGCTCCGTCTGCTGGTAGGCGTGGGAAATTTCCTGAAAATTGCGGGTCGTGTAAACCCGGGCAACATCTCCCACATTCAATCCCATGTTCTCTGCCACGATGGAGGAAACCACAGCTTTTTCCCCCATGTCCAGTTCCGCATCGCCGGCGACCACCAAACGCTTCAAATCCTCCAACTGGGCGGCGTTTTCCGTATCAATGGCCCGGAAAAAGCAAGGCCTCTGCCGCCCCTGCACATCCGCCAGCGCATAGTCTTCTATCAGGGCGTAGGCGGACTGGACGCCGGGAACGTGCCTGAGTTTCTCCCCCAAATCCAGCCAGTCCGGAATCACTTCCCTCGCGCCGAAGTCGTTCCGGTAGCATACCTGGACGTGCGGAGAGTGCGCAAACAGATTCCCCTGAATTTCCTTCTGGAGGCCTCCCATGACGGACAACACGACGATGAGCACCATTACCCCCAGAGAGACGCCCAGCAGGCAAATCAGGGTAATAATGGAAAAGAAAGTCCGCAACGGGTTCAAATACCGCAGCGCCAGGCTCAGGCTGATGTACCGGCTCAATAGGTTCTTCATGAATAACGCGGCACACCTTGCCTGATTGCGCTTCCCTTTCCAAGCCTAAAACATGTTCCGGAAAACGGGCGGCCTTTCTTCTGCCGCGCAATCAGGCAGAAAAGGGACATCCCATCTTTTCCTGCGTTGGGAACTTTCCTGTGCCCCGCGCCCGGAAAACATCCCGCGCCAGAATTATTCCCTGCATGCAAACGGATGGAAAAAACAGGAGAAAATCATCATATCTTGTTGACTTCTATTTTTATAGATGTATCCATAGGTTTAATTGCTAAATGGCGCACCTTATCACAAAATTATTGTTGATAAGCAGAAATTATTTAAAGATAGCCAATTAGAATGAGATCTAACTTTTCCATCTGCAACAGCGTCCGGGGCAATCATCATCTTGGTTTTACCGTTACGCCGGTTTTACAGAAGAGGGAGGGCGAATCGTCCGTCTCCTTTTCCTATAATCATGCCGCTCCGTCCTATCCCGGAGACGTGATGCCGGAAACCTCCAAACAAATTCAAGTAGGGGAAGGCGGAGGGGATACCCGTCTATACGTACTGACGGCCACCGGCACGGTGGATGACCAGGCCACGATTTCAGTAGCGGGGCAAAGCTATACGTCACCCTCAGGTGCCGGAGTAAGAATTAACGGCAGCTTCCCCGGCATCAAGGCCGGGTTTTATACAGTGTCCGTCTCCCACATCAACATTGACTATCCTCCCAGGGGGAACGTCTCCTTCCTCAATTGCACCGTAGGCCCGGCCAGCGCCATCTCCATCACGCCTGAAAAGAACGACCCGCCGCAGGAATGCGATTGCGACTGCCCGCCGTGCTCCTGCAATTCGGACGGTGAAACTGCTCCCGGAGGCGCCCCCTCCAGCAGCAGCGCCCCAGTCAGCGGCCGCTCCTCCCTGCGCCGTTTCTTTTCCGATCTGACCTCAACCTCCGGAGGCAGCGGGGTGATGCGGCAATCCTCCGTTAATGACATGGCCTGGTCGGCGCAGTTCGGCGTGTTCCGCGGCATATCCCACATGCCGGCGGGACGTCTGGAAATTTCAGCCCACCGCTCTTTTTCCCCGGATTTATCCTCCCCGGCTGGCTTGGCCCTGCAGCATCCGCTAGCCACCTTCCTCGCGCTGCCGGAAGGGGGCATGGCGCCCAACACGCTGGTTGCTCTGCTGGATGGAGCCAGTTACACCAACTACATGCTTGACGGCACGGGAAGCGCGTTTTTCCCGGTAGGCGCATCGGGCATCACAACGACCATCCTGGCCCCCGTCCCGGCCATGAGCAGGGAAGCGGAGGCATGCAGCCTTGAGCAGGCCTCCTTCATCCGCGCTTCTTATGCGGGCGGAGGCGCCGCCTTTTACTCTCTTTCCACAGGGCAATGCGAAGGCTATATCTCCGCGGGCGGGTATTTGATGACCGCATCGGAAGGAGAAAATTACCTGGCGATTGTTCGTGGCGAACACGGCGTTATCCGTCAAATATGGAACACCTGGGATGGGCTGGCGGATGTGCTCCCCCTGGAAGGAGGAGGGTATGCCATCAGCATTTATCCGCCCGCGCAGGTCATGGAACCGGAGGAAGAAGGAGCCCTGTTCACCGTTGAAGGGACTCCGGCGAAAATCTTCACAGTGACGGGAGACGAAGCTTTGCAAACCCTCGTCATCTCTGAACGCGACAACACGTTGCCGGCCACTGTACCCGACTTCGTGACCAAATGGACATGGTCGCAAGAAGCCTGGAGCATGGCGGAAGGAACAGGAGAAGATGCCGTTGAAACGCGGAGGGAACGTCTTCAACCGGAGGAAGATTCGCAGGAAAACCGCTACCGCGTCCTCACCCGTCTGATGAAAAACAATGTGGTGGCCTCCTGCACGCTTGAGGAATATGAAACGACCATCACCGGAGAACACCTGCTGAGCCGCACGGAAGGGTACGGAGCCGAAGGGGCGTTGACTACTGTTTACTCCTATGATGACTCCGGCCGGCTTATCTCCTCTGCTTCTCCCAACGCGGGGGAACATAAAACCGTCTACGATGCCGCAGGACGCCCGGTGCTGGAAAACAGCCCATGGGGAGCCAACGGATTGCGGACAGTAAGCACAAAGTACCGTGACAGCGCCGCAGGCTACACCAGTGAACCGGCTGAAATAAAAATCCAGCTCTCTACCGTTTCCGCAGTCAACACGTTAAGCCTTGCGGTATATACCTATGCGGAAGAAAACCATGTCAAACGCGTGGAAAAGCGTGAAACGGCGGCAGGCTCTTCCGTCACGCAGCTCAGCGTTACGGAAACCTGGCTGGCCGGCGCGCCGAATGCCTTCGCGGCGGGACGCCTCAAGATGGAACAGGCCGTCAACGGCGTACAGACTCATTATACCTACGCCCCAACCACAGATCATGGGGCCCTCTACAGCGTCACGGCGGAAACGCGCATCAACGGAGAACCCGTTCCCGGCCAGTCAACCCGCCGCGTCAGCTACATCACCGCTGAAGGAAACACCGCAAGGGAAGAAAACCTCGTCCTGCTCCCCACGGGCGAGTGGAGGCAAACCGGCGGCGCTTCCTACTCTTACGACCTTCTCAACCGCCGTGTGGAAACGGTGCGCGACAATGGCCGCACTTCTTCCCGCGCCCTGACCTGCACAGGAGAACCCCTTTGGGAAGTTGACGAAGACGGCGTACGCACGGATTACGCTTATAACACCGCCCGGCAGCTCATTGAAACCACGCGCAGCGAAATAAACGACGGGACTGACGTCGTCACTCCGGAAACGATCACGGCGTATGAACGCGATGCGGCAGGGCAGATAATAAGCGCGACGACCCACATCGGGCCGATGCGGACAACCGAGGAAACTGCCTATGACCTGCTGGGCCGCGTGACCCGTAAAACCGATGTGCTGGGCCGTGTCACAACAACCAGTTACAGCGAAGACGGACTGACGGTTACGACAACCACGCCATCAGGGGCGACGCTCGTCAATACATACAACACAGACGGGAGCATCGCGCATGAATCCGGCACAGGGCAAAGGGAGCTCTACCACATTTATGATTTTATCAGAGGCCTGCGCCACACTACCCGGCTGGCGGACAACACAACCATCCTGAAACAGGACATTCGGGACGGCTTCGGACAAACCATTACGCTGACTTCTCCCACCACCCTGGAAAACACCTATCTCTATACCCGCAGTGTTTACAATGCGCTGGGCCAGCTCACCCGCCGCACGGAAGGGACCCAGGCTCCGGTGGAGTATGAGTATGACAGCATGGGAAATCTGGCCAGACAAACCGTTGTGCTCGACTCGGCGTCTCCGGCGGATGCGGCAAAAAACCGCATCCAGACTTTCCAGACAGCCTGGGAAGAACGTGAAGACGGCGTCTATCAAAACGTCGCCGCTGCCCGCAACAATACAGCGGGCAACATGTTAAGCAGCGCTGTCAAACGGCTGGTTACGGAATCCGCCGTTCTGCAAAACAGGCAAATCACCATCGACGAACGCGGCCATGAAAGCATCCGGTGGACCGAATATGGGCAGGGCGCGGTGCGCGTGGAAAAAAGCAGCGTGCCCACCTCCGACATCACAGCTTCCGCTACCGTCGTGGACGGCTTCACAACTTCAGAAACGGATAATCGGGGAATCGTCACCGCCTTCACCCGCCGCTACACGGAAACCGACCTCGTCCGGACGGTCACGGATGGCAGGGGGAACACATCCACCACTCATACGGACATTGCCGGCCGCCCGATTGCCGTAACTGATGCTGCCGGCAATACGACAACCACGACCTATTGCGCGACCAGCGACAATCCCTCTGCCGTCACAAATGCCCTGGGCAACACGGCCAACTATGCCTACGATGTCAGGAACCGTAAAACAGCGGAATACGGCACGGCCATCCAGCCGGCCCTGTTCGCCTGGGATGACGCAGACCGCCTTATCAGCCTCACCACCTTCCGCATAGACGAAGAAACGATCATTTCCGACCCATCCGATCTTTCCGGCGGAGACACTACCGTCTGGACTTACCATGACGCTACCGGGCTGGAATTGGGCAAAACTTACGCCAACGGTCGGGGAACCGTCCGGACCTACGATGCCAACAACCGCCTTGCCACGGAAACGGACGCGCGCGACATCGTCACCACCTGCGTATGGAACGCGGCGCAAGGCCTTCTCACAAGAATCGGCTTTTCCGACGGCACGCCGGAACAGGCCTTCTCCTACAACATCCTCGGCCAGCTCACGCAAGTGACGGACGCCTCAGGCATACGTACCTTCTCTTACAATGAATACAGCGAACCCGTACAGGACAGCGTCACGGTGAATGGCGCCGTCTTCCCTCTCGTGGAAACCCTGGACGGCTACGGTCGCAGCATCGGCTACGTCCTCAAACGCGGCGCCAGCGGCAATGCCCAAATCGCCTCCTGGGGCTACGCGCCGGACGGGCGCATCAACAGCGCGGGCTTCATGCACAGCGGACAGAACCGCATCTTTGAATATAACTATCTGGCAGGAAGCAATCTGCTGGAAACCTTGACGATGCCCAACGGCATGACGCTGGAACAAAGCTATGAAGCCAAACGTGACCTGCTGGCGGACATGGACTATAACCGCGGAACAACCCTCGTCTCCCGCCGCGCCTATGCCTATGACGCTCTGGGGCGGCCAACCGCCCGCACCCTCATCCGCCAGGGAACCACACGCCGCGACGTCTTCTCCTACAACGGGAGAAGCGAGCTTGCCGCGGCCACCCTCGGCACGGACGCTTACGCCTATGACTATGACAACATAGGCAACCGCAAGACAGCGCGGGAAATAGAGGAGGAATTCGCTTACACGGCCAACGAACTCAACCAGTACACAAGTATTGAGCAATCCATTCCCAACTCTTCCCTCTCCCCCCGGGAACAGCCTTTTGTCCCCACCTATGACGCTGACGGCAACCAGACGAAAATCAGAACCGCTACCGGCGTCTGGACGGCGGAATACAACGCGCTCAACCGTCCCGTGCGCTTCACCCGCACGGCGGAGGACGGCACGGTGACCACTGTCACCGGCGACTACGACTACATGGGACGCAGGATCTTCAAAAAAGTGGAAACCACCGTCGCCGACCCTGAAACGGGAGAAAGCACGACATCCGTCATCCTGAACCACCGCTACCTTTACCGGGGCTATCTGCAAATCGCGGCCCTCGATCTCACGCGAACGACGCTCAACGCCTTATGGTACATCCTGTGGGACCCGACGGAACCTGTCGCCACGCGCCCGCTGGCTATCCAGACGGCGGGCAGCTGGTTTGCCTACGGCTGGGACTTGACCAAAAACGTGATGGAACTCTACAAGAGCAACGGAACTATCGCGAATTCCTACTCCTACGTCCCCTTCGGCGAAGTCACGCAAAGGGGCAACATCCCCAATCAATCAAAGGATGTCTAGTTCCTGCTCTTAGAATTCTAGATTATATATCGGAAAATATGCAAAAATTCAATGTGGATCCTACTATATACGGTAATATTACTGTTAAATTGAGTAATATAATCAATCAAATTCGCTTACTGTAAATTCCAGACTGATGGCTTGGTTAGTTCAATCTGAATACAACGATGTCTTTCTATGTACTAAACAGGTTATGAGTCTCTATTCATCGTCATTTTAATTCATAATTGTTTACTCTTGTTTTTTCATCCGAGTAATATTATGAATATCAAAAACCAAAATATTTTGAGAATTTTACAGCGGGACTATCCCACATAATTTTGAATTTATTTAATCATGAAATTAATCATAATCATATTCTTATTTTTTTGCCTTACCTCAAAAAGAGGGACAGCAGATCAAGAATATCAACAAATCGATTTATATGCAGAAACATCTTTTCTTAAAGACGACAAAAAACATCGAGTTAAAAAATTAAATTTGGAACAAAAAAAAGAATTAGCAAGAATTATCAGCAAATACGATTTATTTCGGGATGGAAAAACGGAAACAGACGTTCCTTTTATAGGAACTCTGGGTATATTTCATATCGCAATAAATAAAAAACCTTATTTATTGTTCATGGCATATAACACCAAACACATTCATCTTTTTGACAAGAAAAAAATTGGAGATGAAGAATATACGAAGAAGCTCTTTTGGTTACAAGAAAGGGACAACAAGAGTGGTTTAGAAGTTCGAGTATTTGAATTAGAACCGCTGTATTTGGAATTGGAAAAGTTCTTGGAAAGGATTTCATCTCCTGTTATAGAAAAAGATAAACGACTTATGTAAGATATTCACACTTAGATCTTTACCACCGTTATGAAAAAAAATACCCCAAGGTTATTTCATATTACATAGAACTTTTCAAGGCTAAACGTTTAGACCGCTGGTATAGGAGAACTCTGCAAAAAAGATCATACACTACTTTTATTGAACAATGGGAAAAACAGAATGGAAAAGCAGATTATGATCTTCTGAAAAAATTTGCAAACATAATGGAATTGCCTAATTATTATATTTTCCCGATGGATAGAATGCATATTCTTTTTTGTTCCCCTTATTCCGATCTGAGAGAAGTAGAAGCAATTATTCTTTTAGAAGAAAATGGCATTAAAGATTTAACAGTTGAAACAATAAATACAAAATATAAATATGCTAAATATATTTTTGGCAAATGCCAAATGCAATCATCGCAATAGCAAAACGCTTTATTTTTTGTTATCTCTCCTCAAGCCCATATGAGAAGAAAGCTTCTATTGGCGTGGGACAGAGACACTCATTCTCATCATCATTTTACGGAATTTTTTACTTCAGTATTATTTCATCAATCTCCTCTGTTGCTCATCCAAGCAATGTGCTGAATATCAAAAGCCAGAATCTTTTGAAAATCTGACGCCAAAACTATTCTGCATTATTCCGTTATTCTTTTCCGGCGGCAGGCTTCCACTCCATGCACAGCCAGCGGGCCATGGAGGCGATCATCCGGTCACAAGCGGATTCAGAATCCTTTGAATCCCTGATGAACACGGAAACCGCCATTTTCCGGCCATTGGGAAGAACAATGATTCCGACGTCATTGCGGGCGGTAACGCCACCCCCCGGCAGCGAGAATCCAGATCCCGTTTTATGCGCCACCACGTAATCCCGCGGCAGCTGTCCTTTCAGACGTTCATGGCCTGTAGAGCAACCGGCCATGATGTCCCAAAGAACACGTTGTGTGCCTTTTTTCAGAATTTTACCTTCGTCAAATGCGCGGAGAAGAGAGTTCATGGCCGACGGGCGGCTTGAGTTGGCATACTGCAAGTCGCGGTTCCGGTGTATTTCATCTTCCGTAAACCGGACATTAATGCCGTCAATACCCCATTCCTTCAAATCCTTCTGCACGGCCTGCGGCCCTCCAATAAGGCCAAACAGGAGGTCGCAGGTATTGTTGTCGCTTTCCTGGACAGTCACCCTCAGCAGTTCCTTCAGAGAGAAATCGCCGCCTTGGGGAAAACGCTCCCGGAGGGGGCTCCAGGTATCTTTCACCAGTTGTTCCGGACGGATGCGGATAATCTGTTCCAGATTCATGACGCCCTGGTCCACCCGCTTCAACACGGACAAGGCCAGCACGAATTTGACGACGCTCTGCATGGGATAGTCCGCCTCATCCCCCACCGCGACGGTTTCCCCCGTATCCAGCATTTCCGCAGCCATGCCCACACGGGCTTTCAGGGAATGAGCCAGTTCTTGAACGGCGGAGGAATCCGCTGCGGAAACGGAAGCCGGAGAAGATATTACCCCCTGAGAAAAAACACTAAAGAGCATGATGCAACCGCATAGATAAGCACCGGTGGAAATCATGGACACCATTCCATACCACGCCCACAGCAAACGCAACAACAATCTATCCCCCCTTTTTTCCTTTCCACGTCATCCGCAAGCCGGGCACAAACCTTGCCTCCCGCCCGGCTTCCTGATAAGAAGGAAAGCATGCCCCATCTCCTTTCGGAAACCCTCGTCTGGTGCGTCACCCTGCTGTTATTCGGCATGGGGCTGATCGGCACGCTCATCCCCATGCTTCCCGGAATTATCATCATTGCGGTCGGGTGCGTCTGGCAGGGAGTCATGGGAAAAGAGAATCTGGCGTGGTGGAAATGGACTGTCCTGGCGCTGCTGGTGGCGGGAGGCATGGTCATTGACAAGCTTTCCGGAGGCATGGGCGCCAAAAAATTCGGCAGCACTGCCGCCGGAATCTGGGGAGCCATGATCGGCGCCGTGGCGGGGAGCCTCCTTTTCTCCCCCATCGTAGGCCTTTTGTTCATGCCGTTCCTGGGAGCGCTGCTGGCGGAACTTATCTTTGCCAGAAAGGATATCATGGACGCCTTCAGGGCCGGTTCCGGAGCGGCGCTTGGGATGCTTGCCGGCCTGCTGCTGGAATTTACCTGCGGCCTGCTCATCATCGCCTGGTTCTGTTCCTGCTGTTTCCTGTTTTAATGTCAAAAAGAAACCGTACCCTGCGGAAGCCTTCGGCAGGAACAACGGAGTTTCTCCGTTTCTGAAAGAAACACAGTTTCCCCAACGTATTCCGCAAAACGCCGCCTCTCCCGTCCGGTCGAACGGCCGGGTTCTCTCATTCCCCCATTTTGCCAGCTTATGGATGCACCTGTTCCGATACCCGTCGCCATGATGGCAGGTTTCATGATTCTTGGCGTCATTCTTTCCATGGGGAAATGTTCTTTCCTCATCACAGGCTGCAACATGATGAGCAGAGAGCAAAAAAGACAGTATGATGAACAGGCGCTGTGCCGGTTCATGGGGAAAATCATGTACTGCCTCGCCTTCGCCATGCTGCTCTGGCTCGCCAGCATCCTTCTCCAGAACTCCATGCTCCTGTCCGCATCCCTGTGCTTTCCGGCGGGAAGCATTGCGTTTGCGGTCATTTACGCCGGCACCGGAAGCCGATTAAAAAAATAACGCTTTTTACACCAGCTTTCTTTTACTTTTATCATACGCAATATTTATCTTCTCTCATGAACATCCCTGCAACCTTGAAACATTCCTTCCTCCTCTGCCTTTTCGCCGCAGCCGTCCCCCTCCGGGCCATTCCGGCCCCCATGCAGGTCACCGCCTCCACCTCCGCCCGGGTATGGACGGAAGGATACGGCACGGGCAACGGAAGGCTGGGCATCCTCTCTTTCGGCGTTTTCCCGAAGGAAACCGTCGTCCTTAATGAAGGAAGCATTTTCGCAAAGAAAAATTTCCAAATGAGGGAAGGCGCCGCGGAAGCTCTGGACAAGGCTCGCGAACTTTGCAAGGAAGGAAAATACCGCAGTGCGGACCAGCTATTCCGGAAGAACATCCTTCCCCCCGGCAACATTGCGGGGGATTACCAGCAGGGGGGGCGTCTCCAGGTGGAATTCCAGGGGCTCCCCTCACCTTCCTCCTATCAGCGTACGCTGGATATGCGGCGGGGCAAGGCAACCACCCGCGCCCAATTCGGCACAGGGGAATTGACCACAGAAATCCTGGCGGCTCCGTCCAGCGACTGCGCCGCCTACCACATTGCCTGCACAATGCCGTCCGGATGCCGCGTTTCCCTGAATCTGGAACACCCGGATCCGGCTTCCCGAATTGTTGCGCAGCCGAATGGGTGGACGCTGGAAGGACAGGGAAGCAACGGAGGCACCCGGTTTGAAAACACGGTGACCATCCTGGCTCCCGGAGCCTCCATTACCCGCAAAGGCTCAACAATTATTCTTGATTCCGCCCGGGAAGTGCTGGTGCTTTCATCCATTTCCACAGATTACAATATCCGGAAACCGGAAGCTCCCCTGACGCATTCCCTGGCGGCTAAAAACGCGCGAATCCTGGCAAAAGCGCAAAAGGCGGGGTGGAAAAAACTGGCGGCGGAAACGGAAGATTATTTTTCCCGGCTCATGACGCGCTGCCAGGTGGATCTGGGGGATTCCCCGGCCGGGGTCTCCGCCATGACCACCGCCCAAAGACTGGAGCGGGTCAAACAGGGAAAGAAGGATCCGGATCTTCTGGAACAGCTTTTCCAGTTCGGCCGCTTCTGCACGATTGTCCACACCAGGCCGGGGCAGCTTCCCTGCGGTTTGCAGGGATTATGGAATCCGGAGCTGAGGGCAGCGTGGATGGGCTGCTATTTCCTGAACATCAACAGCCAGATGAACCAGTGGCCCTCCCATGTCACCGGGCTGGGAGAATTCCAGAACTCCTATCTTGATTTTGTCCGCAGCCTGCGCCCCCACGGAGAGGAATTCGCGCGCTTCATCAAACGGGACGGCTTCTGCTTCGGTCACTATACGGATTGCTGGAAACGCACCTATTTTTCAGGCAACAATCCGGAATGGGGGGCCAGCCTCATGAATGGGGCGTGGGCATGCGCCCACCTGGTGGACAGCTACCGTTTCACCGGAGACCGGGAAGACCTTAAAAAATCGCTGCCCATTCTGGAATCCAACGCTCGTTTCATCATGTCCTGGTTTGAAGATGACGGCGAGGGCCGTTACCTTTCCGGTCCCGGGGTGTCTCCGGAGACCGGATTTTACGCGCCGGACGGCACAGGCCCCAACGTGCTTTCCTATGTTTCCAACGGCGCTTCCCATGACCAGCTTCTGGGCAGGGAATCCCTCCGCAATTACATTTACGCCTGCGGGGAGCTGGGCGTACAAACGCCTACTCTGGTTAAAGCCGTTCAATTCCTCAGGAAAATTCCCCAGCCTGCCATCGGCCCCGACGGAAGGATACAGGAATGGAGGAAGCCTTTTGAAGAAATGCAGAAGGGCCACCGGCACATCAGCCACCTTTACGGCCTGTTTCCCGGCACGGAATGGGACGTTCTCAATACGCCGGAATACGCGGAGGCTGTACGCAAGTCCGCCGATTTCCGGCGCAAGTACGCGGATATGGGAAACAATGGCATCAGGACGGGATGGAGCACGGCGTGGCTCATCAATCTTTACGCCGCCCTGGGCGACGGAAACGCCGCAGAGGACAGGATGTACACCATGCTGAGGCACTACATCAACTCCAACCTTTTTGACCTCCATCCCCCGTTTCAGATAGAAGGAAACTTCGGCTTTTCCTCCGGCGTGGCCGAATGCCTGATCCAGAGCCGGGTCATGCAGGACGGGTTCCAGGTTATCCTGCTGGCCCCGGCCCTGGCAGACGACTGGAAGAAGGGTTCCGCCACGGGATTGCGCACGCGGGGCGGGCTTAAGGTGGATTTGTCCTGGCAAGACGGCCGGGTGCAGGCCACGGCTACCGCTACGCGTCCGGGCAAATTCCGGTTCATGCATCAAGGCCGGAAAAAGGATTTGTCCATGAATAAGGGAGAAACGGCGCGTCTTGATTTTCCTCCGCTTTCCCATTAGGATTCTCTTCCTGCATGACTTTTCCAACTTCCGCCATGCATTTCTTTTCCATGACCTTCAGGCTCGGTCTGCTCATGGCGGTGGTCTGCATCGCCCTCAGCTCCTGTTCCAAGCTTTTTTCTCCCCGCGGAAGCGGAGAAATACCGGACACGGACCAAACGGAAACGCTCCTGAAAGCGCATGTATTCCACCTGGCGGATTCCATTGGTGAACGGAACGTCTACCACCCCGGCGCCATGGAGCGTTCCGCCCGCTACATTGAACAAAAACTGGAGGAAATGGGTTATGCCGTCACGCGCCAGGCTGTCCATATCCCACCCTCCGGAGAATTCGGCGCCGTCAAGGACTGGACGGCATATAATCTCATCGCCATCAAGAAAGGGACCTCCCCCGGCCCAAAACGCTCATCGTCGGCGCGCATTACGATACCAAAGTGGGCATGGACAACTGGCACGACCACGGCCCCGCCCGGCCTTCCCGCACCGGAACGCCGGGAGCCAATGACAACGCTTCCGGCGTAGCCGCCCTGCTGGAAACGGCACGCGCCCTTGCAGCAACTTCCACCCTCCACGATGTTTGCCTAGCGGTCTACGCCAATGAAGAGCCTCCCTTTTACCAGACGCCCGCCATGGGCAGCACCGTGCATGCCAAATCCGTCTCCCTTCATCCGGGCAGGGAAAAAATCATCGGCATGATTGCCCTGGAAACGCTGGGCTGCTATTCTCCCCGGGCGAATAAAAAACGCCAATCCGCCGTAGTTGCCGGATTGGCCGGCCTGCCGGACCGCTGCGACTATGTTGCCTTCCTCTCCACCAACACGGGCCGCAAACTGGCACGCTCCTGCGCGGAGGAATTTTCCACTTTAAGCCGTTTTCCGGTGCGTTCCGCCGTGTTCCCGTATTACGCCCGCGGCGTTTCCTGGTCTGACGACTGGGGATACATGAAGGAGGGCATCCCCTCCTTTGCCGTCACGGATACGGCCTTCCTCCGTTGCGACGATTACCATGAAACCAGCGATACGGCTGAAAAGCTGGACTATCCCCAGTTTGCAGAAGTAGTGCAGGGACTTTCCAAACTCATCATTTCACTCGCCAACAAACCATGAACATGAACCCGGTATTCTTCTCCGCTTTTTTTCCGGCATTCGCCTGCGCCGCAGCCGTACCTCCTGAACCATCCGCGCTGGAGGCCATCTGCCCGCCCTCAGAGGGAAAAGCCTTTCACTCCGGATGGATTTCCCTGGGACTGAAAGCGGCGGATCTGAAAGAAAAACAAGTCTCCGCCGGACACATTACGGATGTGGGGGAAGCGCAGGTTCTGCTTCACTTCCCCGCCGGATGGAAGCCGCAAGACAGGCGCACGGCCCTGTGTATCTTTCCGGGAGGGGGGTATTCCATCCAGGCCATTGAAAAGGAAGGGAGCCGCATTGCCGGCTGGGCGGCGGAACACGGCATGGTGGGGGTTGTCGTGAAATACCGCGTTTCAGGAACCAGCAATGCCTTGGGGAAGTTTCCCGGTCCCCTGCTGGACGCCCGCCAGGCCCTGAGGACCGTGCGGGAAAACGCCTCCTCCCTGGGAATTGACCCTCTCCGCATCGGCGTCATGGGCTTTTCCGCAGGCGGCCATCTGGCGGCCATGACCTCTACGCTGTGGAACCGCACCCTGCCGGAAGAAGCGGAAAATCCGCTGAAAAACATTTCCGCCCGTCCGGATTTTTCCATGTTCATTTATCCCGTCATTACCATGGCGCCCCATACAACCCACGGGGGAACGCGCAACAAAATATTGGGCCCCCATCCCTCCCCTGCCCTGGAGGAGATGTGTTCCGCGGAGCGGCAAGTGACGAAACAGACGCCCCCGGTCTTCCTCGTTCACGCTCTGGATGACGGCGTTTCCTGCGCCAACAGCAGGCTGATGGAACAGGCCTGCCGGAATAAGGGGGTTCCCGCCAGTCTGAATCTCTATCCCACGGGGGGCCACGGGTATGGCATGGAAAAACGCGGGCATCCCACGGATCAATGGCCGGATGCCGCCGAACAATGGCTCAGGGAACAGGGGTTTCTTCCTTCCCCGGCTTCTGTCCGCGGGGGTGCTCCTTCCGGCGCCGTCCCCTCCTCCGGAACACGGCGGGAATGAATACGCTAGGAACCCAGGTGTGCCGCACCGCAGGGTTGACCGGAACCGGGTCCAGTGGTACTTTTTCCGGGCATGAGTGCGCCCGAAAAGAATTATAAAGACACCATCCTGTTACCGGAAACCGGCTTCCCCATGAGAGGGGATCTGACGAAAAACGAACCCGTACGCCTGAAAAAGTGGGAAGACACCGGGCTGTACGAACGCATTTTGTCCCGCAGGATGGCCCAGGGCGCACCCCGGTTCCTCCTTCATGACGGCCCCCCCTTCGCCAACGGAGATGTGCACATGGGCACCGCCCTGAACAAAATTCTCAAGGATCTGGTCCTGAAATCCAAAACCATGGCAGGCTACGCCGCCCCCTATGTTCCGGGCTGGGACTGCCACGGCCTTCCCATTGAATTCAAGGTAGTTCAGAAGGCCCGTGACCTGGATGCGGCTGAAATCCGTCGGCGCTGTGCGGAATTCGCCAAAGGATTCATTGACATTCAGCGCACTTCCTTCCGCCGCCTGGGCGTGTTCGGCGACTGGGAGAATCCCTACCTGACCATGAAGCCGGCGTATGAGGCCAACATCCTGCGCGTGTTCGCCAAACTGGTGGAAGACGGAGCGGTGTACCAGAGCCGCAAACCCGTCCAGTGGTCCTATGGGGCCTATACGGCGCTGGCGGAAGCGGAAATAGACTACAAGGAAAAGGTCAGCACCTCCGTTTTCGTGCGCTTCCCGCTTCTGGACAATCCCCTGGGGCTGAAAGCCTCCATGGTCATCTGGACCACTACTCCGTGGACGCTGCCCGCCAACGTAGGGCTCGCCCTTCATCCGCGTTTCACCTACGTGGCAGGCAGGTTCATGAAGAACGGCCAGACGGAAAACCTCGTCATCGTCAAGGAGTTGCTGGATGCCTTCGCTCAGAAAACGGGCTGGGCTCTTGCGGAAACCATCCGTGAATTCAAGGGAGCCGAACTGGAAAACTGCGAAGCCCGGCATCCCTTCCTTTCCCGCACGTCAACAATCATCCTGGCGGATTTCGTCACCACGGACACCGGAACCGGCATCGTCCACATCGCGCCCGGCCACGGCGCGGACGACTATAACGTAGGACGCCAATACGGACTGCCCGTCCTCTCCCCCGTGGACGACGACGGCAAATACACGGAGGAAGTGGGCGTGCCCTCCCTGGTGGGCAAACATGTCTTTGACGCCAACAAGGACATCATTTCCATGCTGGAACAGGGCAACAACCTCTTCGGCGTGGAAGAATACCGCCACCAGTACCCGCACTGCTGGCGTTCCAAGACGCCTATTATTTTCCGGGCCGTGGAACAGTTCTTCATCTCCATGGACAAGCTCCGCCCGCAGGCCCTGGAAGAAATAGACAAGGTGCAGTGGCTGCCCTCCTGGGGCCGCAACCGCATTTACGGCACGGTGGAAGCCAGGCCGGACTGGTGCATCTCCCGCCAGCGCACCTGGGGCGTGCCGCTGCCCGTCTTCTTTGACGAAAACGGCAAAGCCGTCCTGGACGCCGCCCTGGTTCGCAAAATCGCGGATATGGTGGAGAAACACGGTTCCAACATCTGGTTTGAACTCTCCGATGAAGACCTGTGCGAACGCCTCGGCCTGCCGAAGACCTGGAAAAAGGGCAAGGATACGCTGGACGTCTGGATTGATTCCGGCAGTTCCCATATGGCCGTCATGGACAACCGCCCCGGGCTGGACGCGCCGGCGGACCTTTACCTGGAAGCTACGGACCAACACCGAGGCTGGTTCCAGAGTTCCCTGATGCTTTCCGTCGCCTGGCGCGGCAAGGCTCCGTACAAGGCCGTGATGACCCACGGCTTCGTCGTGGACAAGGACACCGGGAAAAAAACCTCCAAATCCGACGCCAAGAGCGGCAAACCCATTGACGCGGCCTATTACTACGACAAATACGGCGCAGACATCGTGCGCCTGTGGGCCGCCTCCGTGGATTGGCAAAATGAAGTCCCCTTCGGGGAAGACCTCTTCAAGCAGGTGACGGAACCCTACCGCCGCCTCCGCAACACCCTGCGCATCCTGCTGGGCAACATCAGCGGATTCGATTTCGCCGCGCAGGCAGTCGCCCCGGAACACATGCCCCTCCTAGACCGCTGGATTCTGGAACGCCTGAACGCCGTCATCAGGGAAACGCTGAAGGCCTATGAAGCCTATGACTTCCGCAAGGCGTTCAGCGCCATCAACCAGTTCTGCACCAGCGACCTGTCCGCCCTGTACGTGGACACCACCAAGGACCGCCTGTACTGCGACTCATCTTCCTCCGTGCGCCGCCGCGCCACACAAACGGCCATGACCATCATCTTCAAGGCTCTGTGCCGTCTGCTGGCTCCCATCCTGGCCTTCACGGCGGATGAAGCCTGGGAATACGCGGGATATGAAGGCAGCGTGCATGAGCAGGACTTCCCCGCCCCCATGCCGGAATACGATACCCAGGAGGCGACCTCCGTCATTTCCCGTCTCCAGGAAATCAAGTCCGTCATTCAGGTAGCCATTGAAGAACAGGTGAAGGCCAAGGTATTTTCCAAAAATAATGAGGCCTCCATCACTCTGACCGTTCCCGTGAATGAGAGCGAAGACGTCGTGGCGCTTCTGGAAGACCGGGCGTTTGCCACGGAGTTCTTCATCATCGCGGACCTTGACGTGAAAACCGGTCCGGAACTGGCAGCCTCCGCCGCAAAAACGGAACATGCCATGTGCCCGCGCTGCCGCCGGTATGAACCGGCGGCGGAAGGCAGGGACGTATGCGAACGCTGCGCGGAAGTTCTTTCCTGAACCGCATCCACTCCATTTCCCGACCTTTATATGGACCCCCAGACGGAAAAAGAACCCGCCCCCCATAAAAAGACGCCCCCCGGCTGGCTCTGGTGGAGCTTGCTGGGCGCAGGGCTGTATGCGCTGGACCAGGCCAGCAAGCTGTGGATTATCCGCCGCTTCCCGCTGAACTACCTGAACGAAAAGCTCCATAAGTACGCCTATCTGCCGGACTTTCCGGGCTTCCAGCACATCAATGCGGACGGCACGCTGGACTTCGCCACAAACGGACGCATGCCGGAGGCGGAACTGGCGCGGCTCCCGGATCTGAATCCAAACACGGTGGACGCCCTGAACAAACTGAGGGAACTGGAACCCATTTCCTTCCTGGACGGAACCATGAACATTACCCGCGTGCACAACACGGGCGTTGCTTTCGGGCTGGGGAACGGCACCGTCTGGTCCAGCTATCTTTTTCTGGCGGTTCCCGTGCTCGCCATCGTGGTCCTGGTCGTGCTTTACCGGAAAAACTTCTTCCACACGGCATGGCTCAAGCTGGCCTATGTTCTGCTGCTGGCGGGAGTAGCCGGCAACCTGACGGACCGCCTGATTCAGGGCTTCCTGATTCCGTATGAGCAGCAGCACGGCTTCTTCACCAAGCTGATGAACGGTTACGTGGTGGACTTCATTGACGTCACCATCCCCCTCTTCAACTACCGCTGGCCCGCCTTCAACGTGGCGGACTCCTGCATCTTCGTAGCGGCAATTATTTTCTTCATCGCCAGTATTTTTTCCGCCAGGAATAAAGAAGAAAAACCATCCTGAAACGCCCATGACCACCCGGCTCGCCATTCTGTCAGGACTGCTTTTCTGCGGGAGCCTCGCCTCCGGCAAAAATGAATTGTCCTTCAAGGAAACGGTGGTTCCGGTAAAGGCGGCTCCGGACCAGGACAGCATCACCGCCTCCTTCCCCTTCACCAACACGTCCGGCACCCCGGTCACTATCAGTAAAATCCATGTTTCCTGCGACTGCACCACCGCCGGAGCGAAGGATAACAAGCTGACGTATGCCCCTGGGGAATCCGGCGTCATCAGCGCCGTGATGAAAACCGGCAATTTTTCCGGTACCGTGGACAAGGACATGACGGTGCATGCCAACGGCTCCGCCTACAAGCTGGTGATACGCGCGCAAATCCCGGACATCATCCGGATGGAGCCCCGCAAGCTGGAATGGGCCAGGGGAGAAGCCGCCGCACCCAAAACCATTAAAATCACCATCTCCAAAGAACTGCCCGTCAACCTGACCACGGTGGATTTGACGGGAGACGCCTTTGACTACGAACCTGTGACCGTGAAAAAAGGCAGGGAATATAAAATCATCGTCACCCCCAAATCCACGGCCAAACCGGCCTTCAACACCATCTGGGTGCGCACGGATTCTACCGTGCCGCGCTACAAGCGCCAAATGGGGTTCCTGGCCATCAAGGAAAACTGACATCCGCCCTTCCTTCCATGAGAGACGCTTTTTCCACCGCTCTGAAACTCCTGCTGGCCGTATTTCTGCTGGCCGTAGGCGTCGCCGCGCTGGACCTGCGCGTCATCCAGCCGTTCCGCACGCCGCCCTGCAACCCGGAGACGCTGGAGGAAGGGCACGTGTGCCTCTCCCAGATATTAAAGGAATGGCCGGGGAAAATCCTCTGGATAGACGCCAGAAAGCAGGACGACTTTGAACGCCATACCGTCACACAGGCTCCCGTTTACCCCATCCGTCCGGCGGACGCCAATTACCAGGAACTCCTGGCGAATGCCATGGAAGCCCTGATGACGGCAGAGGACAGGGGATTCTGCATCGTCATCTTTTGCAGCAGGGACTGCACCTCCAGCGCGGCCGTGGCCAATGAACTGAAAAAGCCGGAATACGGCATCCGAGCGCCCATTTTCATTCTGGAAGGGGGCTGGGATGAATTGCGCAAAGAACCCTCACTCGTACCATAGCCATGCTTGACACAGCAACCATTCGCCCGCAGTTCCCCATTCTGGAAACCAGCGTGCACGGCAAGCCTCTCATTTACCTGGACAATGCGGCCACCACGCAAAAGCCCCTGGCCGTACTGGACGCCATCCGCCATTACTACGATACGGAAAACGCCAATGTGCACCGCGGTTCCCACTACCTGAGCCAGCTCGCGACGGAAGCGCATGAAGAATCGCGGAAAACGGTGGCGCGGTTTATCAACGCGCCGGAAACGGCGGAAGTCCTGTTCACCTCTGGCTGCACGATGGGCATCAACCTGGCGGCGGATACCATCGCCGGGTCCGGCATGGTCAAACCGGGAGACGAAGTCATTGTTACCGCTTCCGAACACCATTCCAACATCGTTCCCTGGCAAATGCTGTGCGAACGCACGGGCGCCGTCCTGAAAGCGGTTCCCCTGACGCCGGGCCAGACCCTGGACATGGAAGCTTACCGGAACATGCTTTCCCCCCGCACCCGTATCGTAGCCGTGGGACACGTTTCCAACACGCTGGGGACAGTCAATCCCGTGCGGGAAATGACCGCGCTCGCCAAAGCGAACAGGCAGGAAACCATCGTGCTGATTGACGGGGCCCAGGCTGTCTCCCATATGAATGTGGATGTTCAGGAACTGGGCTGCGACCTGTATGCCTTTTCCGGCCACAAGCTGTACGCGCCCACCGGCATCGGCGCGCTGTGGGGGAAAAGGGAGCTGCTGGAAAAACTGCCGCCGTGGATGGGCGGCGGGGAGATGATCAAGGAAGTCACCTTTGAAAAAACCATTTACAACGACATTCCTTTCAAATATGAAGCGGGAACGCCCAACATAGGCGGGGCTGTGGGTCTGGCGGCCGCCATCCGCTACGTCTCCGGACTGGGCCTGGACAACATCGCCGCCCATGAACAGAAACTGACGGATATGGCGGTGGAAGGCCTGAAAGCCATGCCGCGCCTGACCGTACTGGCGCCGGACGTGCCGCACAGCGCCGTGGTCTCCGTTCTGGCGAAGGGCATCCACCACTATGACCTGGGTACGCTGCTGGATCAGATGGGGATTGCCGTAAGAACCGGGCACCATTGCTGCCAGCCGCTCATGTGCGCCCTGGGCACCACCGGGACAACCCGCGCCTCCTTTGCCCTGTACAATACGGAAGAGGAAGTGCAGACCTTCCTCAAATCCATGAACCGGGCGCTGGACATGCTCTCCTGAACCACCCTCCCTTCCCTTTTTATTTACACCGCTCATCATGAAAACGGTTTCCATCCTTCTTTTAGGACTGGCCATAGGCCTTTCCGGCTGTTCCCTGCACCAGCGGCAGGAAATGGAGTACGCCCATTACCAGGATGACGCCGCAGCCATCCGGGAAGCCCATGCCGCATGGCTCATTCTTTCCTCTCCCCAACGCAGCCGGGAATGGCCGGAAGCCCGGAAAAAATATAACGCGTGCATTCGGGAGCTGGCCTCCCACTTGAAGGAAGCCAAACGCAAAGGGGGCATGAATGAGGCGAAGCGCCTGAGCCTTCCCTTCGTCATTGAAAAATCCTCCTACGCCAGAGACAGCAATCCGTGGTTCTATGAGGCCATTTTCATGTCCGATGAAGTGGACCCCACCTTCCGTCTGCGGGAAAGCGTAACCGTGGAGGGAATGGGCATACCGCTGGCGGGGCTGGCGCCCCGGGGCGGCTCCCTCCCACATGCCAACGTGCTTAAGGACAACGGCAACGTGCACACGCTGACAGCCATTCTGGACTTTGACCGCATGGTGGACGGCAAACCTACCCTCCGTACCATTCCGCGCCTGATGAATGAACATATTTTCATTGGCAAAAACAAGGTGCGGCAGCCGCTGGCGGCCAATTTTTCCGTCCCTATCGCCCTGTTCTGGAAGCTTTCCGACGCAGACGGGACGGAACTGCTGGGGGCATTCCGCCCGAAAAAGGCCATCAATACGATGGGGCTTTATTTTTCCGAACCCTATGACCCCCGGAAAATACCCGTGGTTTTCACCCACGGCCTGATGTCCGGCCCCGCCACCTTCGCCAACCTGACCAACCGTCTCCTGGTGGATCCGGTCATCCGGGAAAACTACCAATTCTGGTTCTTCGGCTATCCGTCCGGGCTGGCCTGGACCATTCCGGCCAGCAGGCAGCGGCAGGCCCTGAAGGAGCTCATGCAGGAATACAATCCCCGCGGCACATCCAGGGAAATGAACAATATCGTCATGGTGGGGCACTCCATGGGCGGCCTCATCACCCGCTTCAACAATTCCACCAAACCCTGGACGCTGATGAAGGGAGTATTTGAACTTTCTCCGGAAACGTTTGAGGGAATGACGCTGGAAAACTGGAAGAAAGGGCTGGCCCCCCTCCATTATGATGAACAAACGCTTGAACGGCTCCAGAATAATTTCATCTTTTCCCCGCCCCGGGGAGTCACGCGCATCGTGTACATGGCCACCCCGCACCGCGGTTCCACTTTCGCGGACAACTGGATAGGAAGACTGGGCCAGCGCCTGATTGACCTCCCCTCGGACATGCTGGAAGAAGTCACCCGCATCGCTACACTCAGCCGCGGCATGTTCCTACTCAATCCGTTGAAAATGAAAGACGAGCTAACCAGCATCCGCCAGCTTTCCCCGAACTCATCCCTGGTCAAATACATGTCTGAACTGCGCGGTTCTCCCAATGTTCCCGTTCATTCCATCATCGGAGACAGAGGCAGGAATGACACGCCCAATTCCTCCGACGGAGTGGTCAAATACCAGTCCTCCCATCTGGACTGGAGCGCCAGCGAAAAAATTGTTCCGTCCGGGCACAGCGTGCAGGATGACCCGGCATCCGCCGTGGAACTGCGGCGCATCCTCCGGGAACACCTAGTCAAGGTCAAAGGCCGTAAAACGCTGGAAGAAGCGGACGCACGGGCCGCTACCCCGGTATGGCAAACCAATCCCTCGCCTCCCCTCATTCTGAAAAGGCCCTGATGCAGGAAATCAAATGCTCTTGTCCATGCAAGACTTCCTCTCCTCGCTCCTGTCATCCATCATATACGGCGAAATAACGTCCAAAACAAAAAAGGAAGAACGTTTCCTGAATAAAAAGAAGACCCGGGAAACCGTCAAAAAATATCAACTCCCCGCGGGGATCATCGCTTACTCCTTCAGTCTTTTGCTGCTCCTGCTGATAGCAGCAGCGATTTTCCAGTCAAAAGGCCAACCCATAACGGCTCTGTTTCTGGGGTCCCTGTATGTCCTGACGTTAACAGAGGGGACGGCATTATTCATCTGCCTTCTTTGCCGCTGCCGGAAAAGCTGGAACGAACAGGATTTTTACCTCTCCGTGGCCGTCTGCGGCAACATTCCGCCGCGTCGGTTGAAACAACTGAAATTCCTCCTGATCATTACGGCCTCCTCCGGTCTGTCCTGTTCAGCCTTCCTGTTCCTGGCTACCCTGATTTAACCGGCCGGTTGAGGAAAAGGGAATGCCGCGGCCGGACATAATTGGCGCCCGTCCAGCATCAGGACATCCCCTCCGCCAAAATATGCCTGCCTATAGAGTTGCTCCCGGTGGGGAATTTAAGGTAGAGTGGAGACCGATACTATTCCACCTGCCTTTTTCCATGCCTGCCGACGATTCCCTTCCCTTGGACCAGCTTTCCTCTCTCTTTCCCCAATTGGAAAATATCCAGCTTGTCGGAGCCAAAGGCCCCCAGCAAATCTTTACGGCTACCCTGAAATCCAACTTTGCTCCCGTCATGCTGCGGGTAGTTCCCACGGAAGAAGCCGGCATCTTCGGCTGGGATCCTGAATTCATCGTCCGCTCCCTCACCATCGTGGAACAATCCCATCAGGGGCTTCTGCGCGTTTATGAAACAGGACAGGCGGGACCGTTTACTTTCATCATTTCCGAGCACTCCCCCTACCCGCGTCTGGCGGATATGGCCACCCTTCCCAAAATATCTCCCCAGGCGGCGCTCAACCTGGTGCGCAACATGGCGGAAGGACTGCTGACGCTCCACCGGAAAAACATTTTTCACGGGGGCATCACGCCCAAGCTGATTTGCCTGCGCGAAGACGGCGGAGACGCCCTGCTGCTGCCCATCAACATTTATCCCGCCCAATCTCCGGTGGATATGGGGAACTTCGCCTCTCCGGAGTGGGTCACCGGGGCGGAAACCACGTTCACGCCGGGCATGGATATTTACGCGCTGGGGCTGGCGCTCTACATTCTGCTTACCCGCAAAACGCCGATGGAAGCGGGTTTTGCCATGCCCTCCTCACTGATCAAATGCAGCGATGCCGTGGATTCGGTAGTCTCCCGCGCCATCAATCCGGATACCCGGGAACGCTACCGGGACCTGGGGGATTTCATCACGGATCTGGATAAAGCCATTGCCCATCCTTCGGGAAGAAACGCGGCAGCCATCCCTCCGCCGCCATCTTCCCCGGCCATTCCGGTTCTGAACATGCAAAAAGGGCAGTCCAATATCTATTACTATCTCATTCCGGCCCTGATCATAGGTATTGTGCTGACCTATACCTGCATCCTGTATAAGAAGGATGTCGTCAAAATGCGCAATGATTATAATGAGCAGGTGCAGAAGGAAAATAACGCGAAAGCGGAAGCGGCAAGACAGGCGAACAGGGAAGCGCTCCGCCACGCCCCGGCCGCCGCGAAACACGCCGCTGCGGCCATTCCTTCACCTGTTCCGTCCGCGCGTCCGGAGCAGGCGCCGGCAGTTCCCAAAGTTTCCGGGGAACCCGGCAAAGTCAACTGGAGCCTTCAGCCCGGCGTCAAGGTGCGCCAGAGTTCCAACCGCAATATGCTGGCAGCTTACGGTCCGGAAAAGGCCGTTGACGGCAATACCAGCTCCAGGATTTCCGATGTTTCCATCAGCGCCACAGGCGTGGTTGAAGGAAAAACCGCCTGGTTCGGCATTGACTTCGGCAGGGAAACCAACCGCACTATAGAAAAGGTGGTCATTTACACGCCGGCCAATCTGACGCTGCTGGGCACCATGGAAAACTTCAAGGTCATCCTCTACGACAATGACAAAAACGTGCTGGCGGAAAAAACCTTCAGCACTACTCCTTCGGAAAAATCCACCAACGTCACTTCCTGGGAACTGGACGCTCCAGTCAAAGCGCGCGCCTTGCGCGTGGAATCCTCAAATCCGTCCCAGCCGCTGGCGTTGACGGAAGTGGAAGCGTACGGACCGGAAGATGCGGAGGACACACCGGTTCCCGCATCTGCGGAAAAATAATGATCCGGCAGCGCTGTCCCCGGTCGGAAACACCTCCTGGAGCCAAGCAGAAGGCAGTCGCCTCCTTTCCTCCTCCCGAAATGAAGGCTGAGACGGCTCCGGAAGGAAAGTCACGCGCTACGTTCCGGAATTGGCTTCGCGTATGAAACTGTCCGGCTCCTGCTTTCTTTTCTTGAAGACCTTTAGATCCGGCGCGGGAAAATCTGAAAAAAACGCATTCGCTCCGGGCCTGCTCTCTCTCCTCACCCCCCAAAAAAGCGCTTCCACCCCATATGAATTGCGGGGAAATATCTTGAAGCGGCTGTTGCCCCAGCGTCCTTTTCCCCATTCAGAAAGAGCAACACTCCGGAAATAAAAAAACCCGGCGCCGCCTCACGGCGGGCCGGGCCAGCAAAATAGCAATTCTTCCGATTACCGGTTGGCGGACTTCACAATCATGGCATCCTTGCCGATGCGGCCGCGCAGGTAGTGAAGTTTGGCGCGGCGGACTTTGCCGCGGTTCACGACTTCAATCTTGGCAATGCGGGGAGTATGCAGGGGGAATACGCGTTCCACGCCTTCGCCATAGGAAATTTTACGGACGGTGAAAGCTTCATTGATGCCGGAACCGCGCTTGGCGATCACAATGCCCTGGAAAATCTGGATACGTTCCTTGCCGCCTTCAATAACACGAGTGTGAACCTTGATGGTATCACCTACGTTAAATGGGGTCACATCCGCCTTGAGTTGCTCTTGCTCGATTTTGTTGATAATGTTCATCTTGTGTTATCTATTGCTGGTGAATATCAGTAAAAGGAAAACTTACGGGACGCAGAATATGAGCCATAATACCCTAAAAGGCAATCCAAATTTGCCATACGTCCTTAATTTATTTTTTCGGTGGGGCCGGCGGCGGAGCCACTCTGGCGAGCCATTCCTCCAGCGCCGGAAGAAAAGCGGAGGAAGACATGAGGCCCCGGATGCCGTCCGCCCGCTGCAGAAAGGCCTTGTTCCCGCCCCGGGCCCGTTCCGCCAGCAGGATTTCCAGCAACAGGCGCGCGCGGGTGCGGGCATTGGCCGCGCCGTCCAGGGCGGAAGAAAGAAACTCTCCGGCGCGGGCCGGTTCCTTCCGGTACAGGCATTCCAGAGCCAGAGCTTCATAAAGGCAGGAGAAAGGGGCTTTCCGGGCGGACTCCGTCAAACGCGCTGAACGGTCCTTCCAGCGGTCTCCAAACTGCACGGAGGAAGCCCACCACCCCTGGAAATAACGGTCTTCTTCCGTCGGCTCCACGTCCATATCCTTCATGCGGGCGTATGGACGGTACAGGGGGTCTCCGAACACCACCCCCTGCCAGGACAGCACAGGCATGCTCATCCAGGAGGCCTCCGCCACGGTATAGCCGTCCAGGAGGCGGTCCACAAAAATATCAAAGCGGTGGCAGGCGCCCAGGAACGGCTCATACACGTTTCCCACCGTCACAGCAGCCCCCTTTTCCAACAGGGCGGAACTCCACCCCTTGCCGGGAACCTTGAAATCGGCAGCGCTGAAAGAATGCAGGTGCATGGCTATCGCCCCGGGCCGGAAGCGGAACGAAGGGTCTGAAAACGGTCCGTTCGCCTTCCCCGCATACCACCCGCAATAAAGAGCCGTATCCCGGCTCAGGGGGAATTTTTCCGGCAGAGTCTGAGGCCAGTCATCCAGATAAACGGGAATGCCCGCCTCCCTCACGCGCTTGAACACGTCATCCATCCACCGGTCCCCCTGGGCATAGGGGCCGCCCCGGTCCACAACAGCCCACCCCCATAAACCCTGTTTCTCCACCTTCGCCGGCTCCGTCACCAGCCGCATGCAGGTATCGGGCGTCAGGCCGTCCAGGCGGCATACCAGAAACGAAGGAAGACCGGCCCCCACAAAATCCTCCCTCTTATTAAAATAGGGATTCACCTGCCAGGATTTCCTTTCATAACCGCCCACCGCCAGCAGCGCCAGTTCGGAATCCACCGCCGCCCGGTCCGTCTGCATCTGGTTGACCCCTTTCCCGGGCTGGGGAGCGGGCGTTTCATGCCGAATCTTCATCGGAAGGTCCGCCATCAGCGCCAGCACAAAAATCTTCCGGTCCATCAAGGGGGAGGACGCAATGCCGGAAGGCGTCCACCACCGTTGTTTCCGCGCCGTCTCCAGCAGCGGGACGCGAATCGTCTCCTCATACTCCTTCCGCGAAATTTCGCCGGTCATGGGGCAATCCAGAGAAACAAGGTTCCCTTCCGGAACGCCGCGCACCCGCGCATATTCCCTGGCCATGCGGCGGCTCAACTCGGATTTTCCGTTATAAACCACGGCCACATGAGCAGGCAGCAGCTCATAGGCACACGCGGCGGAAAACCACGACGCCAGCAGAAATAACACGGCTAATCCACTCCTGTACATGCCCCTACCATACCTCATCTCCCGGGGCAATCAAGCAGGTGAAAAGGACGGCCGCGAATTCGCCATTTTTCCGCTTTTCGCTTCACATCCTAAAAAAATCCGCTTTAATAACTCTTGATGTATTGCAGGCCTCCCCCCTGCATTCCCCTATAACCATCACACGCATATGATTCAGCAAATTGACCATATCGGCATCGCCGTCAAGAGTCTTGACGCCACCGTTCCCTATTACCGCGATGCGCTCGGGCTCGGCGAGCCCCACATTGAGGAAGTCCCCACTCAAAAGGTCCGCGTCGCCATGTTTGACGTTGCCGGCGTCCACATCGAACTGCTCGAACCCACCTCTCCGGAAAGCGCCATCGCCAAGGCTATTGAGAAAAAAGGGGAAGGCATCCACCACATCGCTTTCAAGACCAATGACATCGCCGGAAATATCTCCCAGGCCAAGGAAGCGGGCCTTACCGTGCTGAACGATCCGCCCGTCCCCGGCGCCCACAACACGCAGGTCACCTTCCTGCATCCCAAGTGCACCTTCGGCGTCCTGACCGAATTCTGCCAGCACCCCGGCGGCTGCGAATGCGGCAAGTAACATTCTCCCTATTCACCATACCACTATACCAATGGCTATTGATCCCAAATTGATTGACGATCTGAACAGCCGCCGCAAGAAGGTGATCCTCAGCGGCGGTCAGGAAAAGATCGACAAGAGACACGAAAAGGGCGAAATGACGGCCCGCGACCGCATGGGGTACCTCTTTGAGGAAGGCACCTTCTCGGAAATCGGCATGCATGTGCGCCACAACTGCCACAACTTCGGCATGGGCAAGAAGGAAATCCCCGGCGACGGCGTCGTTTCCGGCTTCGGCCTGGTGGACGGCCGTCCGGTGGCCTGCGCGGCCTCCGACTTCCTGGCCCAGGGCGGCTCCCTCGGCTACATGCACGCCATGAAAATTGCGGATGCCCAGAAGTACGCCCTGAAGGCCGGCATCCCGATGGTGACCGTGAACGACTCCGGCGGCGCGCGCCTCCAGGAAGGCGTGGCGGCCCTTTCCGGTTATGCCCAGGTGTTCTACAACAATGTGCTTGCCTCCGGCGTAGTTCCGCAAATCTCCATGATTCTGGGCCCCTGCGCGGGCGGCGCGGCCTACTCCCCCGCCCTGACGGACTTCATCATCATGCGCAATTCCGGCAACGCCGGCATGTACATCACCGGCCCCAAGGTGATTGAACAGGTCACGTATGAAAAATGCACGATGGACGACATCGGCTCCGCCGCCATTCACGCCACCGTGTCCGGCAACGTCCATTTCGTAGCGGACAGCGACGCGCACGCCATGGACATCCTGAAGAGGCTGCTTTCTTTCCTTCCTTCCAACAACACGGAAGAACCGCCTCACAAACTGGACACCCCGCTTGACCTGAGCGCAGACGAAGGCATGAGCGACCTGATTCCCGGCGACAACCGCACGCCGCTGGACGTCCAGCCCATCATCAGCCGCCTGGTGGACAACGGGGACTTCCTGGAAGTGCATAAGGACTTCGCCAAAAACGTCGTCGTCGGCTTCGGCCGCATCTGCGGCGTAGTAGTCGGCATCATCGCCAACCAGCCCAACGTGAAAGCCGGCTGCCTGGATATCGACTCCTCCGACAAGGCCGCACGCTTCATCCGCTTCTGCAACGCATTCAATATTCCGTTGGTGAACCTGGTGGACGTGCCCGGCTTCCTGCCCGGCAAGAACCAGGAACGGGGCGGCATTATCCGCCACGGCGCCAAACTCATCTTCGCCTATTCCCAGGCCACGGTGCCCAAAGTCACCCTGATCATGCGGAAAGCCTACGGCGGCGCCTACATCGCCATGTGCTGCAAGGATCTGGGTGCTGACGCCGTCTTCGCCTGGCCCGGCGCGGAAATCGCCGTCATGGGCGCGGAAGGCGCCGTTCCGGTGCTCTACGGCCGTGAATTGAAGGCTGTGGAAGACCCGGCGGAAAAAGCCAAGCGTCAGGGAGAACTCCTTGAAGAATACCGGGAAGCCTTCTACAACCCGTATGTGGCGGCCGGCATGGGGCAGATCACGGAAGTCATCAATCCGGAAGAAACCCGCGCCAAAATCGCCTTCGCCCTGCGCACCCTGCTGAACAAGAAGGAAGTGCGCCCGGCCAAGAAACACGGCAACATTCCGCTCTAACATCCATCTCAACGGATCATATGTTACTCACAACACTCGCCTTTGCACAGGGCATCGCCAACGTCATGAACAATCTGAACTATCAGATTGTCGGCATTATGGTGGTCATGATGTGCCTGGGTGGCCTGGCCGTCATTCTGACCATCAGCGGCTCCATCGCCGCCGCCATTCAGAACAGGGCCAAAGCCAAAACCGCCGCTCCCGTGGCCGCGCCTGCCGCCGCCCCCGCTGCGGCGGCCAAACCGGGCATGACTCCGGAAATGCTCGCCATCCTCTCCGCAGCGGTGGACTCCGCCATGACGGAGCTCACGCCGGAAATGGTGGCCGTCATCTCCGCCGCCGTGGACGCGGGCCTGGACGGCATGAGCCACCGCATTGTGGAAATCAAGCAATCCCCGGGCTCCGGCTATGCGGCCGCAGGCAGGGCGGAAATCTTCGCCTCCCACCGCATTCGGCCTTCCCGTTGAATTACAGCATTATTCACCCTTACCCCCGCCCCGGCGGGAACCATTTAACTTAATACTCCATACCATACATTATCATGAAGAAACTTCGCATCACCGTAGACGGCAAGGTATTTGACGTATCCGTAGAACTCCTGGACCAGGTATCCTCCACTACCGCAGCCCCGGCCCCGGCTCCCGCGGCCGTTCCCGCTCCTGCCGCATCCGCCCCCGTAGCCGCCCCGGCCCCGGCTCCCGCACCTGCGCCCGCTCCGGCCGCCGCCGGCGCCGGAGACGTGCCCAGCCCGCTTGCCGGCAAGGTTGTTTCCCTGGACGTGGCCGCTGGCGCCTCCGTGAAGGCCGGCGACCAGATTCTGACGCTGGAAGCCATGAAGATGAACACCATCATCTACGCTCCCGCCTCCGGCACGCTCACCGCTTTCTGCGTAAACCCGGGTGATACGGTTCAGGAAGGACAGGCTCTGGCCAAGATCGGTTAATCCCGGCGGCAACTGCCCGGGACCTCCAACAGTTCCGGGCTCCGACTCAGATAACAAACCGCTACAATAACATTCCGTATGAGTCTTTTTGATTCATTAATCACCTTTTTACAGGGGATGGGCGTCTTCTCCCTATCATGGCAAATGGTAGGGATGTGGGGCATTGCCATCCTGCTCCTGTATCTGGGTGTAGCCAAGCAATATGAACCTCTCCTGATGGTTCCCATTGCTTTCGGCGCCCTCATCGCCAACATTCCGGACAACGGAATGCTCATCACCCAGCTGAACCAGCAGGTCATTTCCTCCAATGAACAGGGGGAAGTAACCTCCACGTCCCTGAACAACGTGGGCTACCTGCGCGTTCATGTGGCTCCTCTGCAGCAGACGCCCGCCAAGGTGCCGGCCAATCTGACCACGCCGGAAGCCCGCGCCCAGTATCTGGAAACCATGCAGCAGCCCATGCAGGTTTATCCCGGCAGCCAGCTGACCGTTTCCAAAATCAAGTCCGTGCGGGAATCCCAGGAAAAAGCCAAAGCTGACGCCGCCCGTCTGGGAGACGACAGTCTGACGGTGGACCCCAACCTGAAAGACTTCCTGAACGTGACGGAAGACAACGGCAATGAGCCGGTCTTCCTGCTCACGAACGGAGAAGGAACCACCGTCGTCCGCCAGCAGGGAGTCAATTACTTTGACACCACCGGCAACCGTGTTCCCGTGGACCTGAAAACGCAGAAGCTGGAGCCCCTGGTGGTTTCCGCCGCAGGCAAATACGTGGCCGTAGGACAGCATACCCAGGAACTTCTGGTCACCTCCATCCACGGGGGCCTGTATGACTGGATCGGGCTGGGCATCAAGGCTGAAATTTTCCCGCCCATCATCTTCCTGGGCGTAGGAGCCCTGACGGACTTCGGCCCGCTGCTCGCCGCACCGCGCACCCTGCTTCTGGGCGCGGCGGCCCAGGTGGGCGTAGCCGCCACATTCTTCATGGCCCTGTTCATGGGCTTCAACCCGAATGAAGCCGCCTCCATCGGCATCATCGGCGGAGCTGACGGCCCCACCTCCATCTTCCTGACGATGAAGCTGGCTCCGCACCTGCTGGGCGCCGTGGCCGTGGCCGCATACACGTACATGTCCCTGGTTCCGCTGATACAGCCGCCCATCATGGCGTTGCTGACGACCAAGAAGGAGCGCCTCATCCGCATGAAATCCCTGCGGACGGTCAGCAAGAGCGAAAAACTGTTCTTCGCCGTGCTGGTAACCATTGTCACCATTCTGCTGATTCCGGACGCATCCCCGCTCATCGGCATGCTGATGCTCGGCAACTTCCTGCGCGAATGCAAGGTGACGGAACGCCTGGTTCAGGCCTCCCAGAATGAAATCATCAACATCGTCACCATCTTCCTGGGAACCTCCGTGGGTCTCACGATGCAGGGAGACCGCTTCCTGCAGGCGGAAACGCTGCTGATCATTCTGCTGGGCATTGTCGCCTTCGGCGTAGCCACTGCGGGCGGCGTCATCGCCGCCAAGCTCATGAACCTCATCTGGCGCAAGAATCCGGTCAACCCCCTCATCGGGTCCGCAGGCGTCTCCGCCGTCCCGATGGCGGCCCGCGTCTCCCACAATGTGGGCCAGAAGTACGATCCCTCCAACTATCTGCTCATGCACGCCATGGGTCCGAACGTTGCAGGCGTGATCGGCACCGCGGTCATCGCGGGCTACTACATCGCCACGCTGGCGAAATAACCAGAATTAAAATTATTACCGGCCTCGGCCCGTCCCATGAATTCGGCAGCCCCATTTTCCAGCCCTCCGGCGGAGGAAGGACCATGCGGCGACTGGACTTATCATGAATGGGCCGAGGCTTTTTCCACCAATGACCTGGCCCGCTCCCTACCCCCGGGGCATATTGCCGTCTGCCGCGTCCAGACAGGAGGCCGGGGCAGATTCAACCGCAAATGGATAGGGGATAAAGGCGGCCTGTGGGCATCCTTCACCGTTCCCCTGACCGCTCCCGCGGATGCAGCGGCCGGCGTGCACTGGGGCCATTTGCCCCTGGTTGCGGGACTGGCCCTGTTCAACATGCTCCGCGGCATGGGGCTGGATTCCGTACGCCTGCGCTGGCCGAACGACCTGCTGGCGGGCAAATCCAAACTGGCGGGAATACTGGTGGAACGCCCGGCGGAGCACATGGCCGTCATCGGCATCGGCATCAATGTTTTCAATGATGTAGCCTCCATCGCCGGGGAAATCAAGGACCCTCCGGCAAGGCTGTCGGATCTTGTTCGGAACTGCCCTTCGCTTCATGCCGTCATGGCTTCCCTGGGCAGTCATTTGAACCAGGTTCTCTCCGTCTTTTCCCGCGGCGGCATCCCCGCTCTCCAGGAGGGTCTGGCCCGGGCATGGGCCGGAGAAAGGCCAGTTTCCATTCTTACGGATGATGAAACCGTCCGGGGCATTTTTACAGGGATTGACGATCAGGGCAATCCTGTGCTATCCCTGCCGTCCGGCGCCGTCCGCACCGTGCCGGCGCACCTGATCAACAGGCTTCTCGAAGAATGAGCCTGCCGCTCCGTTTTTACACGGGGTTTCTTTCTTTTTCATCCAACAAAAATCACTGACATGAGTTACAAGGTACTGACACCAGAAGAAGCAGCAAGCCTGATCAAGCATGGCCACCATATTGGGCTGAGCGGATTCACCCCCGCCGGAACGGCCAAGGCCGTTACGGCCGCGCTGGCAAAAATTGCAGAAGCGGAACACGAAAAGGGGAACCCCTTCCAGGTGAGCGTTTTCACCGGCGCTTCCACCGGCGATTCCTGCGACGGGATCCTTTCCCGGGCCAAGGCGATCCGCTACCGCGCTCCCTACACCACCAACGTTGACTTCCGCAAGGCGGTGAACAACGGGGAAATCGCCTATAATGACATCCATCTGTCCCAGATGGCCCAGGAAGTGCGCTACGGGTTCATGGGCAACGTGGACATCGCCATTATTGAAGCCTGTGAAGTCACGGCTGACGGCAAAATTTATCTGACGGCCGCGGGCGGGATCGCTCCCACCATCTGCCGCCTGGCAGACAAAATTATCGTGGAATTAAACGCCGCCCACAGCAAGAGCGCCATGGGCCTGCATGACGTTTACGAACCCCTGGATCCTCCCTACCGCCGTGAAATTTCCATCTTCAAACCCAGCGACCGCATCGGCAAGCCGTACATCCAGGTTGACCCGAAGAAGATTGTGGGCGTGGTGGAAACCAACTGGCCGGACGAAGCCCGCTCCTTCGCCGCAGCGGATCCCCTGACTGATAAAATCGGGCAGAACGTGGCCGACTTCCTGGCCGCCGACATGAAACGGGGCATCATTCCCTCCACATTCCTGCCTCTCCAGTCCGGCGTAGGCAACATCGCAAACGCGGTGCTGGGCGCCCTGGGCCGCGACAAGACGATTCCCGCGTTCGAGATGTACACGGAAGTCATCCAGAACTCCGTCATCGGCCTGATCCGGGAAGGCCGCGTAAAGTTCGGCAGCGCCTGCTCCCTGACCGTAACGAACGACTGCCTGGAAGGCATTTACAGGGATATGGACTTTTTCCGCGACAAACTGGTGCTCCGCCCCTCGGAAATATCCAACAGCCCGGAAGTTATCCGCCGTCTCGGCGTCATCTCCATCAACACCGCCATTGAAGCCGACATTTACGGGAACGTCAACTCCACGCACATCGGCGGCACGAAGATGATGAACGGCATCGGCGGCTCCGGCGACTTCACGCGCAACGCCTACATCTCCATTTTCACCTGCCCGTCCGTTGCCAAGGACGGCAAGATCAGCGCCATCGTCCCCATGGTTTCCCACCATGACCATACGGAACATGACGTCAATATCATTATTACCGAGCAGGGGGTCGCGGACCTGCGCGGCAAGAGCCCGAAAGAACGCGCCCAGACCATTATTGAAAACTGCGTCCACCCGGATTACAAAAACATCCTCTGGGATTACCTGAAGCTGTCCGACGGCAAAGCCCAGACGCCGCAATCCATCAAGGCCGCTTTGGGCATGCATGCCGAACTGGCCAGGAGCGGAGACATGAAGAATGTCGACTGGGCCCAGTATAAGTAATTCCCGCATGCCGTCATTCGCATTGGCATCCATGAATTCACGCTGACTACTCAGGACCGCTTCCGCAAAGGGAGCGGTCCTTTTCCTTTTTTCCGTTCCCCACTCCCCCGTCTCTTCACCATGAACTGGATGATTTACCCCGCCGCCAGGGCTTTCATCAAAGTCTGCGCCGTCCTTTTCGGCTCGGGCGTCGCAACGGCTGTCCTTATCCATCTGTTCATGCCCTGGTTCCTCCGCTCTCCCCGGACAGCCGCGCCCTTCCTGCTTTTGGGGACAGGGGCGGAATTGCTCTCCATCCTTTCCCTGTCCCTCCTCCTATTCTGGGGCGCCAGAGTTCTGCTGGCCTCCCGGGGAAGCAGGATAACAAGAAATCTGAGCGTGCTGGCCTTGCTGCCCGCCCTGTACGCGCTCCTTATTCCCTTTGCGGGCATGCCCGCCCCATCGCAATACACGGAAATGGACAGGGTTTGGGAGATCCTCCTCCTTCTGGCGGCCGTCACTTCTTTTTTTTCCTTCCCTTATACGGCGGGATATGGCGCCGCAGGCAGGAAATTATTCCTGTCCTGGGGAATTGCGGCGGCGGGCTGCGGGTTGCAGAGCGCCCTGTTCTTTCTCGCCGTCCTGCTGCGGCAGTTCCTGTCCACCGCGGTTCCCTCCCTGGCAGCGCCAACTGCATGGCTGGCCGTTCTCCTGTCCTGCGGCCTGGAAATCATGCTGGCGGCTCTTTCCATCATTCTGGCGCGGCGCCTGTTCAAAAATGTCATGTCCATAGCGTCCATGCCGGAGCCAATGGATCCCGCCATGCCGGGCAACCGTCCCTGACTTCCTCCCTGCCTTCATGTTTACAGCCAGTTGGAAGGGGTTATCCCCCAGTCCGCGGCATGAATACGTGAACCGCTCACGGCATGAAAGGCTTTTACGGCCTTGAGCAGACAACGTCCGGAAATTTCCGCCGGCACGGCCACCGCATGGAAAACATCGCCGGGAAGCAAACCGCCCCCTTCCCCGAAAACCAAGGGATTTGCAGGGTCGCCCCTTCCATTTCCCTTGCTGACCTCAGACAGCCCTATTTCACCAATTCATCCAAATACCGGCCATAACCGTTATTGTTCATGGCTCCGGCCTGGGAACGCAGCGTCTCCGGGGAAATCCAGCCGTTATTAAAGGCTATCTCCTCCAGGCACGCCACCTTGAACCCCTGGTGATGCTCCAACGTGCGAACGAACATGGAAGCCTCCAAAAGGGTATCGTGCGTGCCCGTATCCAGCCACGTATAGCCGCGCGCCAGCTTTTCCACGCGCAACAGGCCCTGCTTCAGGTATTCCTGATTCACGGAGGTAATTTCCAACTCGCCCCGGGAGGACTTGGGAATCCTTTTGGCTATCTCCACCACCCGGTTGTCGTAAAAATAGAGGCCCGTCACCGCCATGTCCGATTTGGGCCTGAGCGGTTTTTCCTCAATAGATACCGCCTTCCCCTCCTCATTGAATTCCACTACCCCGAAACGCTGCGGGTCATGCACCTGGTACCCGAAAATGGTCGCTCCGCTCGTCAGTTTGGCGGCCCGCCTCAGCTTCTCCGTCAGGCCGCGTCCGTAAAAAATATTGTCCCCCAGCACCAGGGCTACGGAATCCTTTCCGATGAACTCCTCTCCAATAATAAAGGCCTGCGCCAGCCCCTCCGGCCTGGGTTGTTCCCTGTATTCAAAGGAGACGCCGAACCTGCTGCCGTCCCCCAGCAAATCCCGGTACAGGGGCAGGTCCCGGGGCGTGGAAATGATGAGGATTTCCCGTATTCCGGCCAGCATCAGCACGGAGATGGGATAATAAACCATCGGCTTATCGTAAACGGGCAGCAGTTGCTTGCTGACGGAAAGCGTAACGGGATGCAGCCGCGTGCCGCTTCCCCCGGCCAGAACAATACCTTTCATATCAACCTCCTAGCCATTGGTTCCAAGACGTTCCAGGCGGTATTCCCCGGACAGGATGCCCCGCCACCATTCCTCATGGTCCAGATACCACTGAATGGTTTTTCTGAATCCGGAAGAATGGTCCTGGCGCGGAGCCCATCCCAATTCCCTCCGTATTTTGGAAGCGTCAATCGCATAGCGCAGGTCATGGCCCGGCCTGTCCTGAACAAAGGTGATTTGCTCCCGGTAGCTCCGGCCGTCCGTTCGCGGCCGCAATTCATCCAGATGGGAACACAGCAGCTCCACCAGTTCCAGATTGGTCTTCTCGTTATTGCCGCCGATGTTGTACGTCTCTCCGGGTTTTCCGCAGGAAACGACCGTCAGCAGCGCCTCGCAGTGATCCCCCACATACAGCCAATCCCTCACGTTTTCCCCTTTGCCGTATACAGGGATGGGGTCCCCGCCCAGCGCTTTCAGGATAACGACGGGGATCAGCTTTTCCGGGAACTGGTAAGGGCCGTAATTGTTGGAACAGTTGGTGATCAGCACGGGCAGCCCGTACGTATCGTGCCAGGCGCGCACCAGGTGGTCGCTGGAAGCCTTGCTGGCGGAATACGGGGAATGGGGGCGATACGGCGTGGATTCCGTGAACAGGCCTTCCTTTCCCAGGGAGCCGTACACCTCATCCGTGGAAATGTGGTGGAAGCGGAAGCGCTCCTTTTTCTCCCCTTCCAGGGAGCGGTAATATTCCAGGGCGGCCTGAAGCAAGGAAAAAGTGCCCATGACGTTGGTGGTCATAAAGTTTCCCGGATCGTCAATGGAACGGTCCACATGGGACTCCGCCGCCAGGTGCATTACCCAGTCCGGCCCGTACTCCCACAGGGTGCGGCTCATCAGGGAAGCGTCCCGGACGTCGGCGTGCAGAAAGCGGTATGCCGGGGAATCCGCCAAACCGTCCAGGGAATGGATGTTGCCGGCATAGGTCAGGGCGTCAATATTCAGGACTTCATGGCCGCGCTCCAGCAGCAGCCTCACCAGATTGGAGCCAATGAATCCGGCGCCGCCCGTAACGATAACTTTCATAGCACTATTTTCAGGGAAAGATGCGGCGTCATCATACAACAGCGGCGTTTTTTTTCAAAACAAATCCGCCCATGCCGCGGGAACGCAGCGGCATGGGCGCGGAAAAGCGGGGGTCCGTAACCGCAGAGACGGCTAGCAGCTCAGCTCCCGGCAAAGGTTGATGATATCCTGGTTCACGGAGTACTGCTGCCCGGCCACGGAATCCAGGGAGGCATAGCCGTACTGGCCGTCATGATACACCATGATCTGGTTGATGTCCCCGTTGTTAAGAGCTTCCACGGCGCGGGTGGCAAAACGGGTGCCCATCAGGCGGTCACGGGCGGTGGGGGAACCGCCGCGCTGCACATGGCCCAGCACGGTCAGGCGGGTATCCATGCCGGCGCGTTCCGTCAGCCAGCGGGTCAGGTACTGCGCCACGCGGGTGCCTTCCGCCACCACGGCAATGATGCAGCTTCCCTCCTCATTGATGACAGGCTGGAGGCGCTTGTAAATGGATTCCAGGTCATACGGAATTTCAGGGACAATGCAGATGTCCGCCGCGCTGCAAAGAGCGGTGGTCATCGCCAGATAGCCGCAGTCCCGGCCCATCGTTTCAATCACGAAAGCGCGGTGATGGGAACGGGCCGTATCACGGACGGAATCAATGCAGTCCAGAATCACGTTCTGGGCCGTGTCCACGCCCAGGCAGTAGTCCGTACCGGCAATGTCGTTGTCAATCGTGGCCGGAATACCGGCAAAAGGCACTTCAAAATCATTGAAAAAGTCGTTCAGGGCGCGGAAAGAGCCGTCTCCGCCCATAATGATGAGCTTGTCGATGTTGCGTTCCTTCAGATGCTCGTAGGCCTGCCTGCGGAATTCGTAGTCGAAAAAGCGCTTGGACCGTGAGGAACGGAGGAGAGTTCCGCCCCTGTAGATCATGTCGCTGGTCAGCTCCCGGGTAGCTTCCTTGATTTTTCCATCAATCAGTCCTTCCAAACCGTCATAAACAACGTACGGATTCATTCCAAGCTGGCGGGCATGGTCCACTGCCGCCTTGATCGCCGGGTTCATTCCGGCGGCGTCGCCGCCAGATGTCATAATGGCTATTCCACTCATAAGTAATAAGGTTAACTTGTCCGGGGGAAATGTTACCGGGCGGAACAAATAATGCAAGCGCGGAGTTTTTACTGGCGCAATAAACGGCAACGCTTCATGATGCGGAGGCATGAACGACACTGCAGCAGCCATTCTGAAAGCCACGGCCGCCCTCCGGGACGGCACGGAACGGCTCCGGTTCGGAGCTCCGGTCCATGTTACCTACAATCCTCTTGCTTATGCATGGAACCCGCATGAACAGTATGTGCGCACCTATGGAAACGGGGAAAAGGGCCATTTGTTCCTGGGCATGAATCCCGGCCCCTTCGGCATGGCCCAGACGGGCGTCCCCTTCGGGGAAGTGGATGCCGTCGTCAACTGGCTGCACATCCGCGGAGAGGTGGGGCGGCCGGAACATACCCATCCCAAACGTCCCGTGGAAGGCTTCGGCTGCCCCAGGTCGGAAGTCAGCGGCCGCCGCCTGTGGGGACTTTTCGCGGAAGCTTTCGGCACCGCGGAAAACTTCTTCCGGCACAATTACGTGGCCAATTACTGCCCGCTGATCTGGATGGGCGCCACCGGGGCCAACATCACGCCGGACAAACTGCCGGCGGAACAGCGCGCCGCCGTGGACGCGGTATGCATGGAGCACCTGCTTTCCCTCATCACCATCCTGAATCCCCATACGCTGGTAGGGGTGGGAGCCTACGCCACGCAGAAACTGCGGGACGCCGCCTCCCGGCTCCCCGGCAAGAACTTCACCATCGGCACGTTGCTCCACCCAAGCCCCGCCAGCCCCATCGCCAACAAACTCTGGCCGGAACGCCCCATCCAGCAGCTTAAGGAACTGGGCATTTTATAAAGAATGGGGAGGTTAGAGCGGAGAGTTCCGTGACATGAAAGGAATCACCGGAGCAACAAGCCGGAAATTTGCGGTTCATGCTGTTCACCTGCGGCAATTCCCGCGCCACGGCGGGAGCGGGCCCGTGTTTTCAAACAATGATTGAGACGCGGCGCCGGCGTCACCGGGGCGGAGAAGGACATAAACGCCTCCCCGCCTCCATTGCAAAAACAGCCTTCCGCCAGACCAATCATCATCTTTAGCCGGAAAACCCTCCGCTCTCCCCCGCAGGCCTTTTTACTGGACAGGGAGAAAAGGGTTCCGTACAGTTTCCGCGATCTTCAAGCGTTCCGAATTTATGGCAATTTCAGATTACATCGTGACCATTGGCCTGGAAGTCCACTGCCAGATCAAGACAAAGAGCAAAATGTTCTGCTCCTGCGAAACCGGCTTTGGCTTTGAACCCAATACGCGTGTGTGCCCCACCTGCCTGGGGCTGCCGGGCGCCCTGCCCGTCCTGAATGAATTCGCCATTGAACGCACGCTGCTGACCGGCCTGATGCTGGGATGTTCCAGCCCGGAGATTTCCCAGTGGGACCGCAAGAATTATTTCTATCCGGACATGGCTAAAAATTACCAGACCTCCCAGCTGGATCTTCCGCTGTGCCTGGGCGGGGAAGTGCCCCTGTACCCCTGGTCCTATCCTAATGACGTAATCAAAGCCGGCGTCCCCCCTTTCCGCACCGTGAAGCTGACCCGCATCCACCTGGAAGAAGACGCGGCGAAGATTACCCATCACGCCAATTATTCCCTGATCGACTACAACCGCGCGGGGTCCGCCCTGATGGAAATCGTTTCCGAGCCGGACATCGACACCCCGGAAGAAGCCTACGCCTATCTCAAGTCCCTCCAGCAGATTCTGAATTACGGGGATATTTCCGACGCGGACATGGAAAAGGGCCAGATGCGGTGCGATGTGAATATTTCCCTGCGTCCCCACGGACAGAAGGAACTGGGAGCCAAGGTGGAAATGAAGAACATCAATTCCATGTCCGCCGTCCGCAGAGCCCTTCATGATGAAATCCGGCGCCAGGCGGAAGAACTGGACATGGGCATTCCTCAAGTCCAGTCCACCCGCCGCTGGGACGACGAACGCGGAGAAAGCGTCGTCATGCGCACCAAGGAAGACGCGCACGATTACCGTTATTTCCCCTGCCCGGATCTGGTTCCCGTACGCACGGCCCCCCTGGTGGAGAAGGTGCGCGGACAGATTCCCGAGCTGCCCCAGGAACGGCAGAAACGCTTCATGGAGGAATATGGCCTGAGCGAGTATGACGCCAACGTGCTGGTGGGGGATCTGGAGCTGGCGCGCTTTTTTGAAGAGGCGGCGCGGGGAACCGCCAGCGGCAAAAAAATCGCCAACTGGGTTATCAACAACATTTCCGCCGTGCTGAACGAAAAAGGCATGCGGCCGTCTGAATGCCCGGTAAAACCCGGCGCCATCCGGGAGCTGATCGCCATTATTGACGACGGCACCGTTTCCAACAACCAGGCCAAGGATGTATTCGCCAAGATGTGGGATGAACCGGCCCTCGCCGCAGCGCAGGCCGCCAAGCTGCTGGGCTTTGAAAAGGCGGATTCCTCTTTTCTGGACGGCATCGTGCGGGAAGTTATTTCCGCCAATCCGGACAAGGTGGCGGAAATACAGGGAGGCAACGAGAAGCTCCTGAACTGGCTCACCGGCCAGGTCATGAAGGCCGCCAAAGGCAAGGCCAACCCGAAAATCGTGACGGAAGCGCTGAAACAGGCCCTTTCCCTGAAGTGACCCCAAACAAAGAGCCGCTTTCCTTCCCGGTTTCCGGCTCCAGCCCGCAGGGCATCACGGTTTGAACAGCTTCCTGTTTCCGGCCAGGGTATTCCATACCTGCTTCACTTCCCCGGCCAGCGTCTGCTTCATCATGGCAAGGGAAAAGTCCGCGGCCTGGCCCATGCTGATGTAAGGAGGCAGGGCAATGGCGTCCCTGTCCACATGCGCGTCCAGCAGAGCGGCGCCGGGATAATTCAAGAACATGTCCACCATCTGATCCACCTGGCTGGATTTGTCCAATAAAAATCCCTTGATGCCGACGGCATCCGCCACGGCGGCAAAAGAGGGATTGTTCAGATTGATCTGCCATGGGATCAGCCCGGCCGCCTGCATTTCCAACTGGATGAAATCCAGACAGTCATTGTTATACACCACGATTTTCACCGGCAGCCTGTACTGCACAATCGTGATGAGATCCCCCAGCAGCATGGACAGGCCGCCATCTCCGCACAGGGCAATTACCTGACGTCCGGGGTATTCCATCTGCGCCCCGATGGCCATCGGCATGGCATTGGCCATGGAGCCATGATTGAAGGAAGCCAGCGTCCTCCTGCCCGGCGTAGCGCACAGGAACCTTGCGCTCCAGATGCAGGGGGTGCCGGTATCTACCGTAAATACGGCGTCGGATGCCGCATGCCTGTTCAAGGCGGTCGTGAGCTGTTCCGGACGGATGGGAGACTCCTTGTCATTTCCTTCCATATAGGCGTTCATATCCCTCACGTCCCTGGCGTGGCGTTTCAGGGAGGCGTCCAAATGCCCGGAATCCGTTTTTTCCTGCACCATGTTCAGCAACGCCTCCGCCGTGACGGAAACATCCCCGCAAATGCCCAGGTCCAGGCGGCAGCGGCGGCCCATCACTTCCCCGCGCCTGTCAATCTGCACGATTTCAGGTTTGGTGGGGATGAAATTGAAATAGGGAAAGTCTGTTCCCCACAACACGATCATGTCGCTTTCATGCATGGCCTTGTAGGCGTCTCCCCACCCCAGCAGCCCCGTCATGCCGATGCCCAGGGGATTGTCATGCTCAAAATAATCCTTGCCCCGCCAGGTGTAGGCAATCGGGGCTTTCAAACGGTACGCGAGCTTGACGACCTTGTCTTCCGCGCCCGCGCACCCGGCGCCGCAGAAGAAAGTGATGCGGCGGTGGTCATCAAGCATCCGCGCCAGAAGGGATACGGATTCATGCTCAGGAACAACACTCTCCCGGGTATAAGAAGGAGGATGAACCATGTGCTTCATCTCCGCGGGGGCATCCGCAATGTCTCCGGGCAGGACGACGACGCCTACGTCGCGCCTGGCCCACGCGTGCTGAATGGCGGACATCAGTATGCCCGGAGCCTGGGAAGCTTCCGAAACCAGTTCCGCATATGCGCTGCATTCCTTGAAAAGCTGTTCCGGATGCGTGGCCTGGAAATATTCCATGCCCACCTGGCTCTGCGGGATGTGGGAGGCGATGGCCAGCACCGGAGCATGGTTCCGGTGGGCGTCAAACAGGCCGTTGATCAAATGGAGGTTGCCGGGGCCGCTGCTACCGCAGCATACAGCCAGGTTCCCGCTCAGCTGGGCTTCCGCGCTCGCGGCAAATGCCGCCGCTTCCTCATGCCGCACATGAATCCATTCAATGGTCTTCCTCCTTCTCAAAGCGTCCGTAACGGGGTTCAGGCTATCCCCCACAATTCCGTAAATTCGCTTAATTCCCGCCTTTTCCAAAATTTCAACGATCTGATCGGCTACCCTGTGCATGCAGCTTAGACACCGTCCAATCTCCCACGGATTCATTCTTATGTGTCATCCTCCCGCCTTTTCCGCACCGGAGAAAATACCTGCGGTTACCCTCCCGATATAAGAAACAATAAGGCCGCCGCCTTTGTCAGGCAGCGGCCCATGAATTGACGGGTTTTCCAGTGGGAAACCGTCAGGAACGGCGGCGGCGCATCATCAGGGCGGCCAGGCCCAGGATTCCCAGAGAAGCGGAGGCCGGCTCCGGAACCTGAAGCCCGGCAAAACCGGCAATCTGTTCCGCGCCAAGTTTTTCATTCGTCCATTTAACTTCACCCCATGTAAGGTTGGGATTAATCCAGCTGCTAATGGGGTTGGCGTTGCCGTTCATGTTGCCGTTGTAGGACAACGTGTCAAGCAGAGAACCATTCACATAGACATCCACAGACTGACTCTGGTCTGCGCCCGTGACGGACAAAGTAACGTTAAGAAGACCTCCACCCAAAACAACGGAAGTTTCAGAAACGTCCCCACGGTCTTGAGTAAAAAACCCGTTAGAAGTATTCAGGTTTCCATCTCCCATGCCAAGCCTGGCATCTGAAGTCAGATACAGGGCATTTGCCCCATAGCTTTGATTTGCGTTGCGTCCATAATAACCGAACAGAGCGGTTTGGGCTCCTTGCGTTAAGGAAGAGGTGTCCAGCCAGAGGGAGATCGTGTAACTGGAAGCATAAAAATTAGCACCATAAGGAATGGAACCAGCAGGGATAGCGCTGCTTGAAAGACTTCCGAACGTCATCTCTTTTCCCAGCGCAACACCTTCAGTTGTTGTCATCGTACCGGAATTGTAAAGCGTTCCGGCCTCTGGAGCAACAGAGCCGGGGTCCGCCAATGCCGGCACGGAGCAACAAGCAGCAATAACCATTAATGCTAAAGTCTTTTTCATTTTTATGTATGATGGACTGAGTTGTTAGAGGAATATTCTCTGCCCTTCATATATCGGATTCCTAATCCGCCCTTTTTTCTCTCAACTGGGAAAGATGGAAAGAACTCTTTTTTATTCTCTAAACAAATTTTCAATATGCTTATTTTCTGCAACTTATGAAAAAATATAAATGAAGCGCAGAATAATTTTTTTTTGCAGCCGCTTTGAAATTGCTGTTTAGAAACAGAAATCCTTTTTCTCAGAAGAGAAAAATCGTGATAATATCTTCATATCTGAAATGTTAGGTTGACCTCGGATTAGGAATTCGGTTGTCTTTCTCCAGCCCTCAAAAAACAACATAATATTTTCATATTCAATAAGAATTATTCTTCTTCCCCTCCACTTCCAAGACCTTTTTCTTGAAAAAGAACCTGCCCCAAATTATGCTCCCGCTAGCTGTAATATCATTTCATCATGAAATTTTTCAAAACAACCATTGCCATGGCAACCCTGCTGGGCTGTCTGCCCACGTCTCCGGCAGAAGTTGCCTTTCCGGGGCCTGCTCCCGGAACAGCCAACGCGGAACAATCCGCTTCCGGCTATACTCTTTCCAATAATATCCTGACGGCCAAATTTATCCTTCGGAACGGCAGTCTTTCCTTCGGGGGAATGACTTCCAAACTGGGGCCCGTCGCCAAGGCCGGGGGAGACTTATTTATCATCAATCTTCAGGATGGACGGAGCATTAAATCCTCCGATCTGAAAGCGGGAAACGTCAAGTTCACCGCCCTCCAGCCCAATCCCAAAGCGTTCAGACTGGCTGACCGCTTCCCGGGAAAAGCCGTCAGCGCCACGTTTCAGGCTCTGAACGGCGCCCTTCGCATCTCCTGGCGCGCCGTGCTCAGGGATCATTCCCATTACCTGCGGCAGGAACTCCGCCTGACATGTACGAAGCCCATCCAGATGAAAAACATCATAGCGATGCAATATGACCTGGTAGAAGGGAAAGCCGGAGCGCCCTCCGTCTCCGGCAACGCCAGAGGCGCGCTCATCGTCAATGACCTGGCGTTCACTGCCCTGGAAACTCCCATGGGCATCAATACTGTGGGGGGCGCCGGAAATACGGCAGGGGGAGAAACCGCCAGCTGGAGAGCGGACAAGTGGTCCACAGCTTCATGGACAGGAAATTTCAATGTTCCCCAGGAACTGAAAAAGCAGTACGGAGAACAGGTTTCCAGTGCGGAAGGCCCGGTTTCCATTGACGGCAAAGGCGCATGCGCCGTCACCTTCCAGTATAAGGGAGGGGACAAGGGCAACAACAAGCTGAACCTCGCCGGCGTGCAGCTCCTTTCCTCCAAGGGGGCCGTCCTTGATTCCGATTTCCACAACGGCAGCACCGGAGATTCCAATGCCGGCAACACTTACACGGTGCAAGTTCCCTCCAGGGGAAATTACATTCTGCGCTACTGGGCTCAGACCAAGAGCGAACCGATTGCCAGCAAGGGGGAAATCACCTTTTCCCTGCCCGTGCGCACGCTGGAGGAAAAGCAGGAAGCCCAGGCGGGCGAATCCCGGCTGGCCCAGGGTCTCTGGAGCCGTAAAACCACCATGCAGCCCGGGGAAATATGGGACGTATCCTCCGTTCTCGGAATCTTTGCCCCCGGCCAGCAACGCCGCTCCTTCCTGGCCTATATGGAACGGGAACGCGTGATGCCCTACCGCCCCTTCATCCATTATAATTCCTGGTATGAACTGAACATCAACCGCAACAATGATTCGGACCCCGCCAAGCGCATGACGGAAGAACAATGCCTGGCCGTCCTGAAAGACTGGCAGGAACAGTTTTTCCAGAAACGCGGCATGTCCATTGACGCCTTCGTCTGGGACGACGGCTGGGATGAATTCAACAGCCTGTGGGATTTCCACAAGATGTTCCCGCAGGGCTTCAAGCGCATTGACGCCGCCGCCGGAAAACAAAAGGCCGGCATCGGCACGTGGCTGGGCCCGGTGGGGGGCTACGGAGCCTCCAAGGGCAAGCGGCTCGCCCACTGGAACGTGAAGCATCCGGACAACAAAATCGGCAACTTCCAGCTCTCCAACAAGGAATATTTTGACGCCTTTGTGGGCCGCTGCTCCCAGATGGTGAAGGACTACCATATGAAGTACTTCAAATTCGACGGCATCAGCACCCACTTCCATGCCAAGGGACCCGGCAACGAGGAGGATGCGGAAGGCATCATCCGCGTGCTGAACGCCCTGCGCAAGAAAAAGGGGGATCTTTACATCAACTGTACCGTAGGGACCTGGGCATCCCCCTTCTGGTTCCGTTACGCGGATTCCGTATGGAGGCAGGAGAATGACTTCGGCACCATCGGAACGGGCGACAACCGCGACAAATGGATTACCTACCGCGACCGCCTGGTGCATGAAGTCTTTGTGCAGGGCTCCCCGCTGATGCCCATCAATTCCATGATGACTCACGGCCTGATGGTCACTAAATTCGGCCCTCCGGCATGCATGCCCCGCGACCCGGAAAACGTCAAGAAAGAACTCCGCTGCGCCACCGCCTGCGGCACTTCCCTCCAGGAGCTTTACGTGGATCGGGACCTGATGAACGCCAACGGAGGAGTCCTGTGGGACGAACTGGCCAAGGGGATCAAATGGATCCGCCGCAATGCGGACGTTTTGGACGATGTGCACTGGGTAGGCGGCAATCCGTGGAACAGGGAAACTAACGAAGGGTCCGTATACGGCTGGGCCGCATGGAATAAAAACAAGGCCACCCTGGCCCTCCGCAATTCCTCCGACCAGGAAAAGAGCCTGACCGGCACCCTGCGCAGCATCCTGGATATTCCCGCGAACGTCAAGGGCTCCATCACCTTCAAGGATTCCTATGACGACCAGCGGACGCTGGACGGCTTCTCCGGCAGTTCCGTAAATATTGACAAGGAACTCTCCTTCACGCTGAAGCCCTTTGAAGTGCTGGTGTACGAAGGAGGCAAGGTCAAATAAAACCGGCCGGTCCGCACGCCCGGCCAAGCCGGAACGGCGCTGGAAAAACATGTTGAGGGAGGCGGGATACCCGCCTCCCTTCTTTTTTCCCGCCCGCACAGAGCCCGGGTCAGAATGTTTTTTCAAACGTCACCGCTTCCAGCGGATTGGCAGGGTTGACCGGCATCACCAGGCATTCCGCACCTTCCCCGCCCGGGTACAGCGTCAGGCTGCCACCGGAGGAATAGACGATGGAGATGCCGTAATATCCCCCTTTTTTCACCAGAGACCAGGTGCCGCGGCAGGAAGAAACGAGGTCCTCCTCCAGCACGGAAAGGTTCTCCCTCTCCTCCGGGCGGGAAATCCACCTGCCCCATGCCTCCGGACGGGGAAAGGAAGAAATCTCGCACGTCCCGTCTTCATTCAGGAGGAGCGTGGAAGAACTGACCTGGAAAAAACGCTTCAGCTCCGGAGGGCGGAAAAACCACCGCTCCCTGGGGGAGGATTCCACCTCATACTTTCCGGACAAGTCCCGCAGGTCCGGCTTCTGAATCCACAGGAAAGTTTGTTGACACGCCGCCTGGCGGCACGCCAACCCCACCACGGCCAGCAGGGAAAGGAACGCCAGAACAAACGCCCACAGAGCCAGCCGCTTCCTCCACCACGCATAAACGGCGGCCAGCCCAGCCACGCTGCCCGCGCAAACCCAGAACCCCCAGGAACAGGAAAGGAAGGCCAGGGCATCCGCCAGCACGGAAAATCCATGAGAAAGATCATTCCACATAGGCGCTCCAGAATCTCCGGAACATGGTCAAAGTCAAGACAACAATGCCGCCTTTCAAAGCACGGCCCGCGGGCCGCGCCCCGCTGAAAAACTCCCGTCATGACCCCGGAAAATATTCCTCCGCACTTTTCTCACGGACTCCAATCAGGTAAAGAAGCATCTGAACCATGAAAAGCGCAGCACATCATCAGGGGCTTTCGGAACAGCAGGTTCTGGAAAACCGGACCAGATACGGAGTCAACATCCTGACTCCCCCGGAAAAGGAGCCCCTGTGGAAGCAATTTCTGGAGAAATTTTCAGACCCCATCATTAAAATTCTGCTGGTGGCTCTGTTCCTGTCCGTAGGCGTAGCCTGCTATCAGTTCCTTACCGGAGCGGAACCGGCCAGCGTTTTTCTGGAGCCCGCGGGCATCCTGGCGGCCATCCTGCTGGCCACCTGCGTGGGCTTCGCCTTCGAGGTAAGCGCCAACAAAAAGTTTGAAATCCTGAACCAGGTCAATGACGACACCATGGTCCAGGTCATCCGCGGCGGCAATATCTGCGAATTGCCCCGCCGGGACGTGGTGGTGGGCGATATCGTCATCCTGAACACAGGGGAGGAGGTTCCGGCGGACGGCGTCCTGCTGGAAGCCGTTTCCCTCCAGGTCAACGAATCCACGCTGACGGGGGAACCCCTCATCGGCAAAACCACGAATGAGGCGGAATTCAAGAAGGACGCCACCTACCCCTCCAACCACGTTCTGAAAGGAACAACCGTGGCGGACGGCCACGGCGTCATGGAAGTGACGTCCGTGGGGGACAGGACGGAATACGGCAAGGTTTATGAAGGCTCCCAGATCGACAACAAGGTGCAGACGCCCCTCAACCGCCAGCTTTCCAGGCTGGGCGACCTCATCACCTGGGCCAGCTACGCCATCTCCGCCCTCATCATCATCGGGCGGCTTACCCTGTACTTCTCCCACCTGCCCGGCCCCGTGGAATGGCTGGGCGCGGGAACCTATATTCTGAATACCGTCATGATCGCCGTAACCGTCATCGTCGTCACGGTGCCGGAGGGGCTGCCCATGAGCGTCACCCTGAGCCTGGCGTTGAGCATGAAGAGCATGCTCGCCAACAACAACCTGGTGCGCAAGATGCACGCCTGCGAAACCATGGGGGCCGCCACCGTCATCTGCACGGACAAGACGGGCACCCTGACGCGCAACCAGATGAACGTGTACAAGGCTGATTTTTACGGGTTGGGGGACGCCGCCCCGGCGGAAAACGAGCTGGGGAACCTGATCCGGGAGGGAATCGCCGTCAACTCCACCGCCTTTCTGGATTACGCGGACCCGGAACATATCAGGGCCCTGGGCAATCCCACGGAAGGAGCGCTCCTCCTGTGGCTGCACGGGTTGGGCGTGAATTACCTGGACCTGCGGGAAAACGCCCGCGTGCAGGAACAGCTTACTTTCTCCACGGAACGCAAGTACATGGCCACCGTGGCGGAATCCCCCCTGCTGGGCAAAAAAGTCCTTTACGTGAAAGGCGCGCCGGAAATCGTGCTGGGCCTCTGCTCCACCGTCCTGACTCCGGAAGGCCAGGTTCCCGCCGCGGACATGCGCCCCGCCATTGAGAAACAGCTCCTGGCCTATCAGAACCAGGCCATGCGCACGCTGGGCTTCGCGTACCGCGTTCTGGAGGATGACGCCCCGGTATTCAAGGACGGCCGCATCATCCGCAAGGATCTGGTTTATCTGGGCATCGCCGCCATTTCCGACCCCGTCCGGGACGATGTGCCCCAAGCCGTGAAGGATTGCATGGACGCGGGCATCCGCATCAAGATCGTCACGGGGGACACCCCCGGCACCGCACGGGAAATAGGGCGCCAGATCGGCCTGTGGACGGAAGAGGACACGCCGGACCGCCTGATGACGGGAGTGGAGTTTGAGCAGACCCCGGATGCGGAACTGCTGGACCGCGTGATGGACCTGAAAATCATGTGCCGCGCCAGGCCCATGGATAAGGAACGGCTGGTCAAGCTGCTCCAGAAGAAGGACCAGGTAGTGGCCGTCACCGGGGACGGCACCAACGACGCCCCCGCGCTGAACGCCGCGCAGGTGGGGCTTTCCATGGGGGACGGCACCACCGTAGCCAAGGAAGCCAGCGCCATCACCATTCTGGACAATTCCTTCATGAGCATTTCCCGCGCCGTCATGTGGGGGCGTTCCCTGTACAGGAATATCCAGCGCTTCATCGTCTTCCAGATGACCATTAACGTGGCGGCCTGCCTCATTGTGCTCATCGGCGCGTTCCTGGGCACGGAATCCCCCCTCACCGTCACGCAGATGCTCTGGGTGAACCTCATCATGGACACCTTCGCCGCGCTGGCGCTGGCCTCCCTGCCGCCGGACGAACGCGTGATGCGGGACCCGCCGCGCAAGACGACGGACCACATCATCACCCGCCCCATGGGGCGGAACATTCTGGGCGTGGGCATCCTGTTCGTCGCTTTCCTGTTCGGCCTGCTGCAATATTTCAAGCATGCGGACATTACCAGCCTCACGCAGTTCAGCCTCAGCGGCTACTTCCGCAGCTACCTGGACTTCTCCACCCCGGAACATGAACTGACAGGTTATGAACTGTCCCTGTTTTTCACCATTTTCGTCCTGCTCCAATTCTGGAACATGTTTAACGCCAAAGCATTCAACACGCACCGGAGCGCCTTTGCACGCATGGGCGCCAGCATCGGGGGCTTCGGGGTGGTGGCTTTGCTCATCCTGGCCGGGCAATACCTCATCGTCACCTTCGGCGGCAAGATGTTCAACGTGGTGCCCCTGAGCTGGACGGACTGGGGCCTCATCTTCGCAGGCACCTCCCTTGTCCTGTGGTTCGGAGAACTGGCGCGGGCATTCACGCCGGACAAATCCGCAGGCCGCCCGTAAACCGTCCGGAAGCAGCCTCCCGCGCATGACACGGACGGTGACGCCGCCCGGAAAACCTTCTTTCAACAAAGAAGCCCGCGGGCGTGTCACTCCCTGCATGGACCTGACACGCCTGACGGGCTCTATCTCCGGCCCCGCCGTTTTCCTCTGCCTGCTTTCCCTCTTTTTTGCCGGGTGTAAAAAGACGGAACAGGCGCCGCATGAAACGCCCACGATTATTTACGAACACCCCGTTACCATGGATATTCCGGTGACGGGCAGCTGGGTGGGCCACCTGGACGGCGTGGACAACGCCTCCATCGTCCCCCAGATTACGGGCTACCTGCAAACGCAGAATTACGCCAATGGCGCTATTGTGAAGAAAGGGGAAGTTCTCTTCCGCATTGACGATTCCACATTCAGGGACCAGGTATCCAAGGCCAAAGCCACCCTGGCGCAGGCGCAGGCCCAGCTCCAGCAGTTGAATTACGACGCGGAGATTTACAGGCCCCTGGCCGCGGAGAACGCCATTTCCAAACAGAAATACGAGGATACGCGCCTCTCCGCCCTGGCCGCGGAAGCGCAGGTGCAGCAGGCTGCGGCGGCCCTGGCCCTGGCTGAAAAAAATCTTTCCTATACGGTGCTGTACGCGCCTTTTGACGGAATAGCCGGCATTTCCAGGACAAACATCGGCGACCTGGTCAGCCCGGAAAGCGGCCCCCTTGCCGTCGTCTCCTCCGTCAATCCCATCCGCGTCAATTTCGCCGTCACCCAGCAGGAATGGATTCAGCAGGCGGGCAAGAACGGGAATGAGGGCGTCCAGACGGGCAGCAAGCTGGACATCACGCTGAAAGACGGGACCAAATACCCGGAACAGGCCACGGTAGTGGCCATTGACCGGGCGTTCAATCCCCAGACAGGCACCATCCGCGTGCAAGCCAACCTTCCCAATGCGGACTACCTGCTGCGCCCCGGCATGTTCATCATCGCCACGGCCCGGCTGGCCACCGTCAAGAACGCGCTGACCGTTCCGGCGAAATCCCTTCTTTCCACGCAGGGGCGCTTTTTCGTCATTGTTCTGGATGAGGGCAGCCACCCTTCCATCATTCCCGTACAGGCCGGGACGCAGCTTGGAGACAGGCAGCAGGTTATTCCCCTGAAACCGGATTCCCTCACCCCTCAAAGCAAAGTGGTCGTGGACGGCCTTCTCCAGGCGGAAGCGGCCTCCAGAAATCCGGCCGCCCGCCTGAAAGCGGTACCCTCCAGCAACCAATAAGCTCCTCCCGCCATGGCTGATTTCTTCATCAAGCGCCCCATTCTTTCCATCTGCCTCTCCGTCATCATTGTCCTGCTGGGGGCCTTTTCCATTCTGCGCCTGCCCATCTCCGAGTACCCGGACATCATTCCCCCCTCCATCCAGGTGACGGCCACTTATCCCGGGGCGGACTGTGAAACGGTGGTCAAATCCATCGCATCCCCCATCGAACAGCAAATGTCCGGCGTGGACGGCATGTCCTACATGACTTCCGTCAACACCAACAACGGGCAGATGAGCATGATGATCCTTTTTGAAATCGGCACGGAAGCCAACATGGACCAGGTGCTTTCCTACCTGCGCTACGGGCAGGCCACCTCCCAGCTGCCGTCGGAAGTCAGCGCGCTGGGAGTCTCCCTCCGCAAAACAAGCGGGCTGCCCGCCCTGGTCGTCAGCCTCTATTCCCCCCAGGGAACTTATGACGGCCTCTGGCTGGCCAATTACGCCTATATCAATATGGTGGACGCCATCAAGCGCGTGCCCGGAGTAGGAGACGTGCAGGTGTTCGGAGCCGGCCGCTACGCCATGCGCATCTGGCTGAACCCGGAAAAGATGGCCGCACTGAATATTACGGCCCGTGACGTGATGCTGGCCGTTCAGGCCCAGAACGCCGTGAATCCCGCGGGCAAGATAGGCGCGCAGCCCGCCCCGCCGGACCAGCAGCTTTCCTTCACCGTAAAAGCGCCCGGACGCCTGACCAGCGTGAAGGAATTCGAAAATATCGTGGTGCGCGGGCAGGACAGTTCCATCGTAAGAGTGGGAGATATCGCCCGCGTGGAACTGGGTTCGGAAACTTACAGCCTCAGTTCTTCCGTAAACGGCATGCCCGCCGCTTCCATCGGCATTTACGAGGCGCCCGGCGGAAACGCCATCCAGCTGGTGGACAACATCAAAGCCCTGCTGAAAAATACGGATATGCCGCCCGGCATGGATTACCTCGTTTCCCTGGACTCTACGCTGGCCGTCCGCGCCGGGATTGAAGACATCGTCAGCACGCTGGTGATTGCCCTGGGACTGGTGGTGCTGGTCGTCTTCATTTTCCTCCAGGGCTGGCGCGGCACGCTGATTCCGGCCTTTGCCGTTCCGGTATCTATCGTGGGCGCCTTCATCGCCTTTCCATTGTTCGGCTTTTCCATCAATACCATCTGCCTGATGGGGCTGGTGCTGGCCATCGGCCTGGTCGTGGACGATGCCATTGTGGTGGTGGAAGCAGTAAAGAACCATATTTCCAACGGGGAAAAGCCCCTCCAGGCCACCATTGCGGCCATGAAGGAAGTATCTGGCCCCATCGTCAGCACGGCGCTGGTGATTTCCTGCGTCTTTATCCCCACGCTGCTGCTGCCCGGCGTCACAGGCAAATTGTTTGAACAGTTCGCCGTGACCATCGGCATGTCCATCATCATTTCCGCCTTCTGCGCCCTGTCCCTCAGCCCCACCCTGTCCGCCGGGCTGCTGAAAGGGGGAAAAGCGGACTCCATTCCCCTGCTGGGGCCCTTTTTCAAATTGTTCAACAAGGGGTTCAACAAGGCGCGCGACTGGTACGTGGAAATCTGCGCCGGGCTTATCCGGCACATGTGGCTGTCCATCCTGCTGCTGGCCGTCATGACCGCCCTTCTCTTTCCGCTGGCCAGGCTTATTCCCAGCGGATTCCTACCCAATGAAGACCAGGGTTACCTGTTCGGCGGCGTGGAACTGCCGGACAATACATCCCTGAACGTCACGGCGGACACCGCCGCGCGGATTGAGCAAATCATCAGGGAGGATCCGGGCGTGGACGTGGTCACCACCGTAAACGGCTTCAACCTCATCAGCTCCGTCCAGAGTTCCTCCAACTCCTTCTTCTTCATTTCCCTGAAACCCTGGTCCGAACGGACAGCTCCGGGCATGACGGCGGACGGCATCGCCGCGCGCCTGAAAAGCAGGCTGAACGCGGAAATTTCCTCCGGCGTAGCGTATGTGGTCCCGCCTCCGCCCCTGCCTGGCGTAGGAACGTCCGGGGATGTCACGTTCCTGCTGGAAGACCGCCAGGGCATCGGGGAAAAATTCCTGGCCGCCAATACGTCCAAATTCATCGAGGCGGCGGAAAAGAGGCCGGAAATAGCGGACATCAGCAATTTCATGTCTCCCTCCAACCTTCAGTACAACCTGAATGTAAACACGGAGCAGGCCACCCTCCAGAATATGGACGTGGATGAAATTTACGCCACCATCCAGGCCTACATGGGAAGCGCCTTCCTGAACAATTTCAATATTTACGGGCAGGAATGGCAGGTGTACATGCAGGCGGACGCGCCGTACCGGGACAGCATCGACAAGCTTTCCATGTTCTACGTGCGCAACAATGAAGGAGATCCGGTTCCCCTGGATTCCGTAATCAACGTCACGCACGGCTGGGCCCCGGAATTCCTGATCCGCCAGAATATGTTCAACAGTTCCCAGCTCAACGTCACCCCGGCTCCGGGCTATTCCTCCGGCCAGGTCATGAACGCCCTGGAAGAAGTTTTCGCCCAGACCATGCCTTCCGGCATGGGATACGACTATTCCGGAATGAGCTACCAGGAAAAACAGGCGCAGAAAGGCATCACCATCGGCATGATTTTCGCGGCATCAGCCGTGTTTGTCTTTCTGATTCTGGCCTCCCTGTATGAGAGCTGGTCCCTGCCCGTAGCCGTCTTCATGACTGCCCCCATTGCCATCCTGGGAGCATTTCTGGCCCTGTGGATTACCGGGCTGGACCTCAACATTTATTCGGAAATCGGCCTCATCGTCCTGATTGCCCTGGCGGCCAAAAACGCCATCCTCATCGTGGAATTCGCCGTGCTGGAGCTCCGGCAGGGAACGGACCTGCTCACAGCCACCCTGGACGCGGCCAGAATCCGCCTGCGCCCCATCCTGATGACCAGCATCGCCTTTATCATGGGCTGCCTTCCCCTGGCCGTCGCCACGGGAGCGGGCGCCGCTGCGCGGCAGGTGGTGGGCGTCGGGGTCATCGGAGGCATGTTGACGGCCGTCTTCATCGGGGTATTTTTCATTCCTTCCTTCTTCTACCTGATTGCCAAGCTCGCCGGGCTGGATAAAAAAGCGGCGCGGAAACTTCAGGAAAAGGAGCAGGGAGCCCCCGCCCCTGCGAAGCTGGCCGAATGACGCTCCCGAAACGGGCAAACCGGCTCCCGCACAGCTTCCCGTCCCCTTACATCCAGAATATCCAGGCCCAGAACGCCTTCACGAACACGAGCACCACGTTAATCAGCAGCCCCACTTTTACCATGGTCATCTGTGGGAATCTCCCCGTAGCGAAGGCCAGGGCGTTGGGAGGAGTGGAAACGGGGAGCATGAAGGCGCAGGAAGCTCCTATGCCCACCAGAAGCACCAGCGGCGTAGCAGACATGCCCATGGCGGAGGCCACCGTGACCATCAGCGGGGCCACCAGGGCCGCGCTGGCCGTATTGGAACAGAATTCCGTCAGCGACGTGATGAAGAGGCTGATGATGAGCAGGATGATGATGGGGCTCTGCCCCATGGCGAGAGAAGATACCTGATCCGCCAGGAATCCTGCCGCCCCCGTCTGGACGAGGATGCTGCTGAGCGTGATGCCGCCTCCGAATAAAAGCAGGACGCCCCAGTCCGTATTTTTGGCGATGCCGCCCCAGTTGATCACCCCGCACAGCGGCAGCAGCACCGCAGCGCTCAGCGCGATGAGCGTGTCCATGGACGGAATGCCGCCCAGAGCAGAGGAAAGGAAACTGCTGCACATCCAGCTCCCGGCCACCAGCACGAAGAGAATAAGAACACGCACCTGCCTGGCATTCAACCGGGCCTCCGCGTTTTCCCCTTCCGCCGGCTCCATATCCACATGCATCCCCAGATTCGGGCGGAGGAACAGATACATCAGGAAGAAAACAATCACCCCGAACACCAGGACAATGGGCATGGCAATCCGGAACCATTCTGCAAACCCCATGCCGAGTTCATGCGCCGCAATGGCGTTGGGAGGAGACCCTACCAGCGTTCCCATGCCGCCGATGGAGGCGCTGTACGCCACCCCCAGGATGGCAAAAGGAGCCGTCGTTTTCAGTCTTTCCGCCGGAATGCGGTCCAGAAGGCCGATCACCAGAGGGAGCATCATCGCCGCCGTGGCCGTATTGGACATCCACATGGAAAGAAACGCCGTAGCCAGGAAAATCAGAATCAGAGCCATCCCCAGACTCCCGCGGGCCATCCGGAGGATTTTTCCCGCCAGCCAGGCATCAATTTTCTGTTCGTGGAGAGCGCCGGCCAGGGCAAAGCCCCCGAAAAACAGGAAAATGGTGGGATCCGCAAAACCGGACAGCGCCTTTGCCCCCGGCAGAATCCCCATGAACATGGCAAGCACCGGCACCAGCAGGGAAGTTACGGTTACGTGCAGGGCTTCCGTCAGCCACAGGATGCCGATAAAGGTGAGAACAGCCAGCCCCCTGGCTACCTCCGGTTCCACGGGAAGCCACTTGAGCATGGCCAGGAAAAGAAGCACGTCACACGCAATGATGATGTAATTGCGGTGCCCTTTGGGAGTGTCTGTAGTACGATGGCGCATAAAGTAAAGATAAACGACGCTATTTTCTTTGTACGCATCAGAAAAACAGTGTCAATCCTTTTCCATAAAACCCCGGAAAAAGCCTTCCCCGGAAACAGGGAAACACGAATCAACCGCCGGCTTGAGAATACGCACGGCGCGCATCACCGGGAAAGCCGCGCCACCTCTTCCCGCTCCTGAAAAATGCAGGAAATCCAGATATGCAAAAAAACCGCCGTGCCATTGCACGGCGGCTTGTAAAAAACTGTTTGATTGACGCGCGAAGGGACCACCTCCGCCCGGGCAATTATTCGGCGGCGGGTTCAGCAGCCTTCTTGGCAGCCGGCTTTTTGGCGGGAGCCTTCTTGGCGGCGGCAGCCTTGGTTTCAGTCTTTTTGGCCGGGGCCTTGGCCGCAGTCTTTTTGGCGGGAGCTTCCTTGGCGGCAGGCTTGGCATCCTTGGCAACGGGAACGGCCAGACGGATAGGCGCATTGGAATTCAACTTGGACTGTTCCTTCTTACGCTTGAGGTATTCAATACGTCTGCGGCGCTTGGTGACTTTGCGGATTTGCTGTCCCATAGTGATGATTGCTATGATATTTACTAATTCTTACGAGCTCCATGTGGCACATGGGCGTGGATACAACTACCAACCCCACCTCCCTTACGCAAGCACAAAGCGTTATTAAGGCACAGAAAGGCGGAGGCAGTCCCCGGGTTCCCCAATCCGTGCGGGAGAGGAAGACAACCGGGGCGAAGGAGGTTTTACCACAATTTCAGCGCATCCACCCGGACCGGCTGTTCCCAGCGCAGATGGTTCCGGATGGCGGAAGCGATGAATTCCAGGCCGCGCTCCACCGCCGCAACCAGTCCATCCCCGGCAGCCAGCCGCGCCGCGACGGCGGCGGACAGGGAACAACCCGTTCCGTGAGTGCTCACATCCTGTACGCGCGGGCGCTCCCATTGCCCCAGCAGACAGCCGTCCGGGCCGACCAGCACGTCCCGGCAGTCCCCCTCCAGATGGCCGCCCTTCAGAAGGACGGGGCATCCGTACCTGACGGCGAGGCGCGCGGCGGCCTCCGGCAGTTCATCCCTTCCCGGATTCACGGAAGAGCGGAGCAGGACGGCAGCCTCATCCAGATTGGGAGTAAGCAACGCCGCTCCCGGCAGCAGAAGCTCTTCATAAACAGCCACCGCCTCTTCCCGCATCAGGCGGTCGCCCGCCGTAGCGATCATAACCGGGTCCACCACAACGGGAACATCCGCCCCGGCCAGCACCTCATGCACCGCACGAACGATAGCCGGGGAATACAGCATGCCCGTCTTCACGGCGCGCACGGGAAAATGTTCCAGATTGATGCGCACCTGGTCAGCCACCAGCGCAGGGTCCACCTCCTGAATGCCGCGCACTGTCCCGGGCGCCTCGGACACGACGCAGGTAACGGCCGTAAGCGCAAACGCCCCCATGGCATGGGCCGCTTTCAGGTCAGCCTGGAGACCGGCCCCCGCGGAGCAGTCGGAACCGGCAATCGTCATCATTACGGGAATACTCATGGCCCTGTTTTTAATCGGGAAGAAAGCTCTTGAACATCCAAAAATCCGCACGCACCGCCTCAATGTCACAAATCCGGGTGGGAAAACAAGGAGAGAATGCCACAATCATCTCATGACGCACGCCTCCCCCGCCCCGGATGAACAGGAATTCTGGCTTTTCATTCAGGATGCCCCTCTGCCGGCCGCAGAGGAATTGCAGGAGAGCATGTTCCGCCTGGACGGCTGTTTCCGGCTGAACCTTTCCGGTGCGCCGGAAAACGCTCCGGACCATGTGCTGGAAGGAGAATATCTGGATGAAGAGGGAGAATCCCAGCTGGACGTATTCTGGGTCATGGAAACGGACGACGCGCGCCAGGCGTTCAAAAGGGACAACGCGGCCCTCCGGCAGATAGGGAACCGCACCAAAATGCTGCGCTTCATTCTGGAGGACGAATATGCCCTGGGCCATGTATTCGCCATGATTCACGCCATACTGGAACAACGGGACGGCCTGCTGGTCATTCCGGACTCCCGGGGGAACGTTATTCTGGAACGGAAGAAAGCTTTGGATTTCCTGAACAGGGAAATCCGGGAAAGTTAACGTTTCTGCGTCTGCGGAGCAGAACCGCCCTCACGCTCCGCATTCAGTTGAAGCGCCTTCTTTTTCCAGACTTCCGCCATATCCGCATCCTGAGAGGTTCCCTTTCCGGTGCTGTAGCAGACGGAAAGCATCAGCATGGCGTTGACGTGATTCTGCCCGGCGGCCAGCCGGAGCCAGCTGAACGCCTTTCCCTCATCCACAGGCACGCCGGAACCTTCCAGATAAGCCAGTCCCACGATATACTGGGAATGGGCGTCTCCGGCCGCAGCCGCCTGTTCATACCACTTCATGGCTCGCTCCATATCCCGCTCCACTCCCTGCCCCTTTGCATAAATGTTCCCCAGATAGACGGACGAAGGCGTATTCCCTCCGTTGGCGGCCTTCTCCAGCAGCGCCAGGCCGGAAGCGGCATCCTTCTCAAAACCCATCTTCCCCTCCATGTAAGCCCGGCCCAGCAGCCCCATGGCAGCCGGATGTTCCTCATCCGCCGCCTTGCGCCACAGCCCCAGCGCCTTGTTCAGATCCTGATCCGCACCATCCCCCTTGAAATACATCATTCCCAACATGTACAGGGCGTTCCCCCGCTGGGTACCCGGGCGGGCAAGCCCGTACTCAAACCACTCCCTGGCCGCTACGGCATCACGCTTGATTCCCGTTCCATACAGGAACATGGCGCCGATAACCGTTTCCCCGGAGTACCCGGAACCGGTCTCCGCCACGGAATCACACCAGGAACGCACGTCCAGCGGATGAACCCAGCCATTCTGCAACCCCTCCGCATACAGAGCGGCCACATCATTGAGGGCTTTTACATGCTCGCTGCCATTTTCCTTCTCGCGGCCGGCGCCGGCCACAGCAGCGTCCAGGCGCTCTCTCCATATTTCCGCCTCTTTCCGCACCGCAGACGGCTTTTCCCGTTCCGCTGAAGGAGCAGCCTGCTTTTCCCCGGAAGAAGGGGCGCGGTCACATCCGCTCAAAAAAAAGAAAGCGAAGGAAGCCGCCCATAAAGAGACAATTTTTTTCATCATGGCCATTACCATAAGACAGCCTCATCAGGCTGCCAAGAAGAGAAATGACGGAAACGCCGCCTCCGCACGCCGCGGAAGGGAGAAGCCGGAGAGCCGGATTTCCTCTTTTTGCATTGAATATTTTCCTCTTTTTGCTCTACTGAAACCAGTTCAACCTCTGATGAAATTCGTTCTGCCCCTGTATCTCTTGACATGCCTGGGCCTGGCGTTCCTGGTAAGTTTTTCCTGCCGGGGTTCCGCGACGGAACTTCCCGTAAAATACGTCTTCGAGCTGTCGGATGAGCCGGTGAAAGTGCATCCCGGCAAAATAGATACCAAAAGCGTTTTCTTCCCCAAATACGCGCGCGGCACGTCTCCGGAAACCCTGAAGCGGCAGGCCGCCCTCTTCCAGTCCAAGGCCTCTCACGAGGCCTCCAAAAGCAAACCGGCCATCAGCATCCACATGAATGACGACAAAATGGAAAGGGACGTCCATGAGCGGTCAGGCTATGAATTTCACCATGCGGAAAACCAGGAAGACATTGTCATCACAACCGAGACGCCGGACGAGGAAGTCTGGCTGAACGCCGGGGATCCGGACAGTCCCTTTTTCCATACGCCCCGTTCCGCCGCCAATACGGGAACTCGCGGAACCGCCACGCTTTCCGATTCCTGGCCCGCCTGGAATGAAGAAGAAGTCAACCTGCACATGAACCTTCCGGAATCGGCGCCGCGCCCCCTGGTAGTGCAGCCGGCTCCGTCCGGAGCCATCCGCACCATCATCAAATCCTTTAACGGAACCGTTTTTGAAGCGGATGCGCAGCCCATGCATCCCGTCTGGGATCAGCTCCCGCCCGGATACGTTCCTATTCCGGCTCTTCCGGCCTATCAGCCCGCTATATTGAAGAAATTACAATAGGAGGGGGGCAGAAAGCCTCAGAACTTGAAGCGGACAGCCCCGAAAACAGACCATCCGTTAAAGGCTTTGGCCGTTGCCGAATCCACATGGCTGGTGACATACTCTACAGCCAGCATCAGCTTGACCGCATTGACGGCCTCCGGACACAGATAGCAATTCAGCCCCAGGTAAAAGGAATGCATGCTGTCCACCCATGCGGGGTAATGGGTGACGCTGGGCACATAACGGGTATTCAGCTTCACAGAACGGTTCCCAAAAGAGCACTGGTATTGAAAGACGCCCTCAAGATGCGGGGAAATCCGGTAAATGGGCTGCAACACCAGTCCGTACACATTCTTTGCGCCAGGCTGGCCTACAATTCCCACGCCTGCCAGCAAATTCCCCATGATGGAGAAAGCGCCGCGGCTGGCGTCCCAGCTCAGGGAAATCACGTCCTGCGCCCCCGTTCCGCAGTAATCGGACGAGGAAGGGATTTTCCTTCCCCGCCAATCCGTAAAATTATGGGCATACTGGTACCCCAGAAACTGGCTGTCCCACATGGGAGAAGCCACCTTCCACTTCATGGCGTTCAGGAGAAACAGGTTGTCCGCGGAATGAAACTGGATTTCATCCTTCAAATCCGTACCGTTCGCATTCAGGTAAACGCCGTAGGAATGGTACAGGCTCTTGGCATCCTTCTGAAAATTGGCCTCCAGCCCCCAGTTGGAAATAGGGATTAATTCATTGCACAGGGCGGACCTTTCCACTGTTTTAATCCGTGAGGAAGCCAGGCAATATTCCGACGTCAGGTGAGGCGTCAGCTTGCCGGCCCTGAGCTTGACGCCGGACATGGTCTTTTCCAGATAAAGTTCATACAGGGACCACTCCGTGTGGCTGCCGATCCATTCTCCCCGCACTTCGCGGTGCCGGCCTTCCAAATCCCCTACATTCGTCAGATTGGACAGACGCCAGGAACCGTCCCCCATCAGGATGTCGCCGCCCAAGTAAGCGCGCCTCCACCCGTTGTTATGGCCGCCGGAAGAAGCGCAGAATTTATTGGCTCCATTGGGGCTGACGGCTGCTGCCTGATACTGGCCGATCAGCGTCAGCTTCACCTTCCTGATCCATGAGGAATCATTCCGGTACAGCACGGGACCGCGGTCCAGCACCCGGCACAGGGACGGCAGAGATTCCCCGGAAACCGGCTGGAACTGAGTTGCTCCCACACCGGCTTCCGCCGAAGGAAAGGCGGCACACCAGCAAGCGGCCAACAGGGACATCCCCGGAAAAACAAGCTTCATCATAGGCTAAACAAACAAATTGGGCGCACATCTTAAGGAGCCGCCTTTGAAAATCAAGCCCGGATGTTCCTTTCGACATCACAGGTTTCTGAAAGGGTTGTTACAAAGAACGGTAATGGTGAACGCAGCGGTACGCCCTTACGGAGCGCCACTATCAAAAGGCTTAGGGATGCAGGTTTCGGCACGGACTGGAGTTATGGCGACATCAGCCTGCGTATTATCGGCCTGACGAATGGGGGCCATTCCTCATCATTCCCGACGCGATGGCGAAACCATAATGAAGTTCCCTGGCATCATCGCTAACGTTTACCGGCTCCAGCGCATCATTCCGGCAAGCTTTCCCTCCCGGCCCGCATGGAGGAACATGCCTGAATAACAACCTCCCGCTCCTGCGGGGAAAGGCCGTAAATGTCTTCCATCAGCACATTCATCCGCTCATCCCCTTCCGGACAATAGCGGACCGCGAGCGCGTCCGCCAGCCTTTCCGCCTCCCGCAACAGGGGAAGGCCGGGCACGCGGATGGGGGCCCGGAGGATAGGGGCGGTATCCATCTGGAAAAAATCCCCCTGCATTTTTCCCCGGCGGAGAAACCAAAACTGCATCAGGCGCGAATTGAACAGAGCCGCCAGATATTTCATGCTCACGCGTTCCGAGCGAATCACGTTGAATGCCATCATCACATAAGCCTCCTTTTCCGTATAGGAGAAGGTTGGACGGGCACACTTCCTGACGGCCAGGATTTTGGGGCCGGGACGGAAAAAACGCTCCTGCCGGGGCCAGTGCACATGGTAGTATTTCATGCGGCCCATGCGTGTTTCCCGCCGGGCCTCCATCAGGGGACGGAACTTTTCCAAATGGCGCAAAAGCGTAACGGCCTGCTCCGCTCCGTTGGACGGGGTCAGATATAACAACACCTTTTCAGGAGCGTTCAGCGCATGCCGCCCTGCCTGAACAGGTTCATACAGAGGCTTGAGAAAACGCCGCTCCCGTTCCGGCAGCAGGTCAACATACCCCTTAGGCACGACGAATACCCCATCCCCCCTCCGGATTCCGAACCGCCGCACTGTTTCAGGCCCCAGATTCTCCAGAGCGCGGGAGGAAACGACGTCAGGATTCGGCACAATCCCCTGCGTCATTTCCTTTGCGGCATCCAGCCTGAAATTCCGGCACGCTTCCATCTTTTCCAGAAGACGCCGCTCTGCTGAAGAGCAGAAGGACAATCCTTCCCTGACGCACGTTCCGACATCTTCCGGCAGGGGAAACCGACGGTACGGCTCATGTTCCAGAAATGATTCCACTTCATTCACGGAGCCGCCAAAACGGCGGTATTCCGGAACCAGACGCTTGCCTTCCTCTCCCTTTTTCTCCGCCAGAACAGTCATGGTATGGACGCGGGCGGATTCAAACACCCGGCAGGCTCCGAAATCCGACAAGCGCAGCAAACCGCAATCTTCCAGCAGCTTGCGGCGGAGAAAGGCGGCTCCGGCATTAGCCATCCACTTGTTGGGAACGACCAGATGCATCACGCCCCCCCGCTTCAGGACATCCAGCCCCACACAGGCAAACACGTACCAGTAATCCATGCGGGAAGAACAGTAGGAAGCAAGAGAAGAACATTTCAAGCGGTCAAATAATTCCTTGTTCCCTTTTTCCCCGACAAAAGGGGGATTGCCTATCACCAGGTCAAAGCCTCCTTCCTCCATGACCGTTGAAAGGCCCTGCCGCCAGACGCCGGACGCAGACATATCCAGACTGTCCCCGCACAGCAGGCGATCCCGTAACTCCCCCTTTCCTCCGGCGGCGAGCCATGCGCAACGAAAACGGAAACGGGCCACTTCCAACGCCTCCGCACAGACATCCACTCCATAAATATTCTCTTCCAAAACGGAGCGGATTAAATCGGACTCCGGACACCCCGGTTCCAGACGCTTTCTGCGGGAGACAAGCTCCCGGAGCATTCCCATGGTGAATGCTCCGGCCCCGGCGGATAAATCCAGCACACGGACACTTCCCAGCAACCCGGCTTCTTCATCACCGCTCCTGGGAGCAGGCAATCTGGATTCCAGCCAGGAAGATACCGCTTCCCGGGCCATCCAGCGAACAAGAAAGCCGGGGGTATACACCGTCCCGGAACGGCGGGCATCCGTCAGGAAACGCCCCAGCAATCCTTCCAGCACGGAAGGAGTAACAGCCCGGCGGGCCTCCTCTTCCCTCAAGGAAAAAGCGAATCCCCCCGGCAGCCGGCCCTCACGGCCAGCCTGCCGTTTCAGCAAATTATTCATCACCGCCTCTTTCAACCGCCCCCAGGTTTCAGGACGGCCCCCGCCGCCCTTCTCCACGGCGAAACACTGAGCTATAAAACAATCCTGAACGTTCCGCTCCTTCACTGCGGCATTCGTACACTACTGGAACGGGCCGCGCAATCAAAAGGAGAAATTGTCCGGGAAGCCAGCTTCAGAACATTCATGCCCGGAATGCCCTTTCCTCGACAATCCCGGCGCGCTTACACCGGCAATGCCTGTTTCCATGGAGGCAACACCCCATTTCATAAATCCGGTTTCCCTATCAGGTTTCAGGTTTCTCAATTCGTTTCTCTATTCCCTTATTTTGGAATAAATAAAATCCGGCTTTGCCATCAGCAAGCCGGACTAAAAAAGAGATGGTACCCCGTCACGGGCTCGAACCGTGGACAAACTGATTAAGAGTCAGCTGCTCTACCAACTGAGCTAACGAGGCACTGGAATAAGGGCATCCCTTGCAGGAACGACCGGATGGTACCCCGTCACGGGCTCGAACCGTGGACAAACTGATTAAGAGTCAGCTGCTCTACCAACTGAGCTAACGAGGCATGTATCCGGTGATTCCCCGCGACAAGCACCACCCATGAAGATGGAGCCACTGGTCGGAATTGAACCGACGACCCACGCATTACGAATGCGTTGCTCTACCCCTGAGCTACAGTGGCATCGCGAGAAGCGCACGAGCAAGTAATCATAAGAGTCCCCTTTTAGCAAGTCTTTTTTGCAATAAGACCGTTTTTTTACTCCTTGAATGCGGAATAGAAGCCAAGAGCGGCAGGTGACAGTAGAAGAGCTTGCATAGGCGCGGGAAACATGGTGGAGTTCATGTCCTCAAAGAGCTTTTCTTTCCCTACTTATCATGAAGGCATATTACATTTTCCAGCAGGCGGACGAAGAAACAATCAGCAACATTCTGGACTGGATGCGCAACCAGGAACGCGCCATTTACCGCGCCGCCGTGCGTGAACTTGGAGCCCTGAAAAAACTGCGCCCCGAATTTATCCAGCGCAAACCTCTTCAGGAACAATTTTCCTTCATCAAGAAAATGCTGTCATGGAAACCCAGCAATGAAATCGGTGATCATCTGCTTCAGGTCTGGCTGTTGCGCAAACACCAGGACATGCTGATTACGTTCCTGAATACCCTGGGCATCCCCCATGACGGCAACGGCATTGTCAATGAACTGCCGGAAACGCTGGACAAGGACAAACTCGCCAAAGCTGTGGACGAACTGTTTGAAAAATACCCTGCCGGCGTAGCGTCCGTATACCTCCAGATGTTCCAGCTCCAGACGGAAGACGGCTGGGATGAACTGGCCGAAGTTCTGGCGAACGACCCCCGCGTCACGATTCGCTGACGTTATTCTCCTCCGAGGCATAACAGGGCCGCTCCGTCCCGGAGACGGCCCTTTTTTATGGAGGCAGACGGCCTGCCTGCCGCTGTTCTCCGGGCTCCTGGAGAAATAAGCGTAGGAACGCGCGGAACCTGTTTGAAACAGCTGTAATGGAAAGCATGCCGGAAGCGCAAGCCCATCAGGAGGAGGCGCTGTCTGCCTGTTCCGGATGAAATGACCACCCCTCATCCCCATGGTACACCATCATACGGGACATGCCGCCGTCAATGACCAGATTCTCCGCATTGACAAAGCCGGAGCTGCAGAGAAAGAAAACGGCCTTCACGATATCTTCCGGCGAACCGACACGTCCGGAAGGGTGCTGAAAACCGTCTTCCGGAGACAGGACGCCGAAAGCCCCCGTGTCAATCCAGCCAGGACTGATGCTGTTCACACGAACGCCGAAAGGGGCGAGGCTCATGGCGAGAGCATGAGTTAAAGAAGTGAGGGCGCCCTTGGCCGCGCTATAGCTTTCCGTATCCTTCTGGGACATGGATGCGCGGGTGGAAGCAATATTCACGATGGAAGCGCCGCGGGAAAAATGGTCGCGAAATAAAAGGCTTAGCAGATAGGGAGCGGAAACTCCCACGCGCAAAACTTCATTGAATTCCTCAAAGGAACAGCCGGACAGAATGCCGCGACGCGTGATGCACGCATTATTTACCAGCACATCCACATGCCCAAAGCATTCCAACACCTTTTCCGCAAAAGACCGCACGTCCTCTTCCACGCCAGCATTGCCCGTCACGCAAAGATGCCCCTCTCCCGGCAGTTCCTCCAGCAGGGAGGCCGTTTCCTCATGCTTCACATCCAAAACCGCCACCCGGGCTCCCGCCGCAGCGCAGGCTTCCGCAATGGCGCGGCCAATGCCGCAGGCTCCTCCCGTCACCACCACGGTACTGCCGGAAAAATCAACATCCTTCATAGGCTGATTGTCATATCCCGCCCAAGAAAGTCAATCATCGCTTTCCGCGCATACGGCGCTCAATGCGCGTACATTACATCGCGGTAAAGTCCCATGGCCCTGAAAAGAAGAGGAGAACGGGTTACTACGTCCGTCTCCGCAATAAGACGGGCTATGGTGCTGGAAACGGCCATTTCCGCTTCCTCCGCACGGCGGCTGATACGCTCCATTTCCCTGGTTTTCACCAGATTCATACGTCCAGATTTCTGAAAATCATCAACAACATAGCGCAGCCTTTTCAACTTGGCCACCACTTCCACCAACTCCATGGCGCACCGGTCAGCCGTTCCGGCATCCTTGATGCCGCGAAGAAGAAAGTCAACTCTCTCCAGGCACAGGCAGAACTCCTCCATGGTCACGACAGGGTCGGACCAGAACTCCTGAAAATCGATCAGCCTGGGCTGCTCTATTTTAAGCCCCGCCACAGCCTTTTGCATGGAAGGGGAACCATACATCCTGGCCGTCGTCAGCTTCAGGAGCGCCCGGAAAGCGCGTTTACGCTCATCCTCCGCCTGCTTTCTCATCTTTTCCAGCCCCTCATGGAAATGCCGTTCAAAACCGGGAATCCAGTCACCATACTTCTTCTCCATTCTGGCAATGTTGTTCATCTGTTCCCTGACCATTCGGCCCTGAAGGGCTACAGATACGGCATAGGCTTCCGCGGCAACTTTATTGTCAATCCCCTCCAGCATGTCCACCATGGTGGAATACTGTTCCAGATAAGCTTTCAGAAACGGCTTTATCTTGTTATTCAAATACAGGGCCACCCGTTCGTCCGTCAGACTGAGACCGCACTTTTCCAGATCATTCCTGATGACATCGGAATCATAATACCTGAATTCATGGAGCTTCAGTATTCCCGACATCATCCGGTCGCGGGCCTTGTCCACGCGTTCCCGGAGAATGGAATGAAAGGCGGGATGCATTTTACGCGATTCTTCATGCACGCGCAGATTCAGAGCCATCAGGCGCCCGCAATTCATATCGTAAAATTTAAATTTCTCCGTCAGGCGTCCAAGTTCATCCATCAGGGCCTCTCCTGCGGCACGGTCCTGGATGGAAATAACCAGATCCGTCATCTGTTCCACTTCCTTCAGTCGCAGGGAAAGCAGCTCTTCATAAGATTCCACCGGGGAAAGCTCTTCAGAAGCCCCTGCTTCCGCAGACCTGGCATCTTTTCCCTTATCTCCGCAGGAACACAAACACAGCGCCAGCGGGAGCGCGCCTCCCATCAACGGCAAATTCAGGAACAGAGAAAAACAGGAGCTAAACTTCATAAGAAAGCAGCATTGAAGAAGAAGAATGAAACTCCGGCCCGCACCGCGGCGCCGAAGCTACCGTAAAAAAGCGTCATCAAAGTTCAAGGTCTTTTCATTTCATCCGGGAAAAACATTCCCGTTCCTTCGACAGGAAGAAATATTTATTTAATATGGTGAACACTTTTCTGATTCGGGATGTCACACTTTTTTATCCATATCATCCTGTCAGCCGTGATTCTTGATATTCTTCAATACGGACATCCTCTTTTGAGAGAGGAATGCGGGCCCGTAGTTCATATCAACAGAGATATCCTTTCCTTCCTGGACGATATGCAGGAAACCCTGGCCCAGGGAGGCATAGGCCTGGCCGCGCCGCAGGTAGGCCGGCCCATTCAGATGGTCACCATCAACATCCCCTCCACAGATGCAACCACTACCTGGCTGGAAGTGGACGGACGCCCCGCTACTTTGTCCCAAATCATGCCCTTGAATTTCATCAATCCCATCCTGCATCCCTTCGGCAAAAAAGTGCCGTACCGGGAAGGCTGCCTGAGCATCACCAAAGTATATGCGGACGTAATGCGCCGTTCCTGCGTACGGGCAATTCTAACCATGATGGACGGACGGACTGTGACTGTGAAATGCAACGGACTGCTGGCGCGCTGCCTGCAGCACGAGGTAGACCACCTTCACGGAGGCCTGTTTACGGACCTGGTTTCCCCCGGCGACCATGACAAGGTAATACGAAGGCTCAGATTGACTCATCCGGACGCTTTTGAAGAAGACGACGACAGCTATGCACGTCGCATGAAAGAAGAACGCCGCGCCCATGCCCGGGAAGCCCGGATGCCGCATCCTCCCGGAAAAACAGCCTGACGTTTCAACAACACCCCTATCCCCCTTTATCCCTATCCCCCTTTATCCCTATCCCCCTTTATCCCTATCCCCCTTTATCCCTGTCCCCCTTTATCCCTGTCCCCCTTTATCCCTGTCCCCTAAAAAATGCCCCGGTTTCCTGAAGGAAAACCGGGGCATCCACAATCACATGGAAAGAAAAAAGGGAATCAAACAATCCAGTCCAGAACAACCTTGCCGGATTTTCCCGAATTCATGGCTTCAAACCCTTCCCGGAATTCCGTATAGGGCAGACGGTGCGTGATGATGGGCGCTATATCCAGGCCGCTGCGGATCATGGAATCCATCTTATGCCACGTTTCAAAGATTTCACGGCCATAAATTCCTTTCATCTTCAGCCCTTTCCAAATGAATTTATTCCATTCGATGCTGGAACCGTCGGGTTGAATTCCCAGCAGGGAAATATTGGCTCCGTTGCGGGAATTGTCGATGATGTCCTTCAGGCAAGACGGAGCTCCGCTCATTTCCAGGCACACGTCAAAACCCTCCGTCATTTCCAGTTCCTTCATCACGTCTTCCAGCTTTTCACGGGTCACGTTCACGGTCCGGTCCGCACCCAGCGTTTTGGCAAGGCCCAGGCGGAAATCATTGATATCCGTAATGACCACCGTCTTGGCTCCGGCCTTCTTGCAAACGGCGGCGGCCATGCAGCCGATCACTCCGGCCCCGGTAATCAGGACGTCCTCGCCTACCAGGTCCCAGGACAAAGCCGTATGGACGGCGTTGCCCAGCGGGTCGAAGATAGAGGCGATTTCCATCGGAATACTCTTGTGGATGCGCACCACGTTATCCTGCGGAATGGAAAGGTACTCCGCAAAACAGCCGGGCCTGTTGACCCCCACTCCCTTTGTGTTGGGACACAAGTGCTTCTGCCCTGAACGGCAGCTGCGGCAATGGCCGCAGACAATGTGCCCCTCACCGGAAACAATCTCCCCGGGCTTGTATTCCGTCACGGAAGAGCCTACGGACTCAATCACGCCGCAGAACTCATGGCCCACATGCATCCCCACCGGAATAGTCTGCTGGGCCCATTTATCCCAATTCCAAATATGAAGGTCCGTGCCGCAAATGGCTGTTTTATGAATTTTAATCAGAACATCATTCGGGCCGACTTCCGGCATAGGAACATCCATCAATTCCAAACCGGGGCCAGCCTGCGTTTTTACAAGAGCTTTCATGCCCCCCATTCATGCTCTTTTTCCCCTGCGGCGGCAAGCTCAAAATTCATTTCGGAACGCCGAAAAGCCCAGGGAACGGAGGCTCCCGCCTCTCCTTCCCTTCTCAGGAAAACGCCTCGGAACAACTGCGGACGGCAAACGCCGGAAAGACGTTCCTGTTCAATCGACAATTCAAAAACACACGCAATTTGCCCTTTCCAACGGGAAAGAATCATGATACCAAGGCGTGCGAGTTCTCCTTTTGAACACTTTACTCTATTTACAGAACCATGGCGAAATCATTTTTACCCACCATTTTCGAGCACCCGTATGAAATAGACCCCAAATATGGGAAAAGCGTTGCGTACTTCTCCATGGAATACGCCATTGATAATTCATTTAAAATCTATTCCGGCGGTCTGGGCTACCTGTCCGGCTCCCATATGCGCAGCGCGCATGACCTGCGCCAGAACCTCGTAGGCGTCGGTATTCTGTGGAGCTACGGCTACTATAACCAGATCCGTGCGGAAGACGGGTCCATGGCTACGCAATACATGCGTAAAAACTACCCGTTCCTGGAAGATCACAACATCAAATTCCTCATTCATGTCTGCGGAGCGCCCGTCTGGGTAAAAGCCTACTTCCTGAATCCGGAAACATTCGGCACCGCGCCCATGTTCTTCCTTTCCACGGACCTGGAGGAAAATGACGAGGAAAGCCGCAACATCTCCCGCCGCCTGTACGACGCCAACGGATTCACTCGCATCGCCCAGTACGTGCTGCTGGGCAAGGGAGGCGCCCGCCTTTTTGACGAACTGGGCGTTGAACCGGAAATCTACCATTTAAACGAAGCCCACGGCCTGGCTGCAGCCTTCCACGTGCTTGCCAAGACCGGCAGCGTGGAAGAAGTGCGCAAGCGTTTCGTTTTCACCACCCATACCCCGGAAGAAGCCGGCAACGAAAAGATGGACGTAAACACCATGAATACGTTCTCCTTCTTCGACGGGCTCTCCATGGAACAGGTGCGCGCCGCCGTAGGCATGACGGACAATACGTTCAACTACACGCTGGCCGCCTTACGCCTCTCCCACATCGCCAACGGCGTCTCCAAACTCCATGGAGAAGTGTCCCGCCAGATGTGGAAGGACTATGAGGGCATATGCCCCATCATCCATATCACGAATGCCCAGAACCAAAAATACTGGCAGGACCCGGAACTGGCGGAAGCCTTCCAGGCCCGCAACAAGGAAGCGTTCATCCGCCGCAAGCGGGCCCTGAAAAAAGCCCTCTTCCGCATGGTGGGTGAACAAACGGGCCGCGTTTTTGACCCGAACTGCCTCACTATCGTATGGGCGCGCCGTTTTGCGGCCTACAAGCGTCCGGACCTGGTCACCGGCAATCCCACGATGTTCGAACGCATGCTCCAGCGCACCAATTATCCGGTGCAGTTCATCTGGGCCGGCAAACCCTACCCGATGGATCATGGCGCTATTGAAATCTTTAACCGCCTGAACGACATGACGGCCAAATACCCCCGTTCCGCCGTGCTCACCGGCTATGAACTGGGCTTGAGCCGCTACCTGAAAAACGGTTCCGACGTATGGCTCAACAACCCCGTGGTAACCCGGGAAGCCTCCGGAACCTCCGGCATGTCCGCCGCCATGAACGGCTCCATCTCCGTCTCCACCAATGACGGCTGGATCTGCGAATTCGCCAAGGATGGGAAAAACTGCTTCGTCATTCCGGAAGCTCCCGCCCATCTCTCCCCGGAAGCCCGCGACCGCTCCGACCGCGATAACTTCTACAACATTCTGGACGACAAGATTCTTCCCCTCTACTACGATCACAACGACAAGTGGATGGACATCGTTTTCAATGCGATGACAGACATCTATCCCGAATTCGACTCCGACCGCATGGCGGATCAGTACTACACGGAAATGTACAACAGCTAGGATACAACCTTGCTTTCCCTTATGCAACGGCCGCCTTTCTTCAAGAAAGGCGGCCGTTCTTTTTGAAACCGTTGTCAACAATCCACGGGAAGCGGAACAAGCCTATTTGGGAACTTCTTCCTCCCCTCCGGCCTCAGACGCCACCTTGTCTGCGTCCCTTTTATGGCGGTGCGCAAAAACATTCTCCTGTTGCCATACGCGGGAAAAAGCAGACGTGATCAGCCCTGTGGAAATAGCAATGATGGACACGGCAATAAACATAATTACCCCGGTAAAAATACGCCCCATGGGAGTAATAGGCACCAGGTCTCCATATCCAACCGTGCTTAAAGTTTCCACGGCAAACCAGAGAGCGTCAAAAAAGGAACGGAATTTCTCGGGCTGGGCATCGTGTTCCGCAATATAGATTCCCAGGGAAGTGACGTACAGCATGAACAGGATAACGGAGAAGAACAGAAAAAATTCATCCCGGATCAGGTAAAAAGCTTTTTTGAAACTGGCGGCGGTTTCATTAAACCGGGCCAACTTGAAAATAGCCAGTATGCGGACAATCCGCAGGGAATAAAGAATCTGCCAGTCCGTCCCGAAAAACATGGCCAGAAACGGCACGCAGACAATAAAATCCAGAATCCCCATGCCGCTGAAAATATAAGCCTTCCGGGGCTTGGCGCACAGCACCCTCAGGATATACTCAAACATGAAGAAATAACTGATCCAGTAATTCACCTTGACCGCAATACGGCCAACCAGAGGATGAATATCCGGGATGGCATTCAACGTGTACAGCATGAACCATACCAGAATCAGAACCCTGACGATGTTCTCCCAGGGGCCGAAATTGGCAGAGCCCGGCTTGGTGCGGGTAATCAGCGGCATGGCGGGAATCAGGAATGATGAACGGCCTTCCACTCGTCAGCCTTGAAACCGACGCATATCTTTCCGTTGGCAATAAAAATGGGGCGTTTAACCAGCATGCCGTTGGAAGCCAACAGGGCTATCTGCTCATCCAGGCTCATGCCGGCAAGCTTGTCTTTCAGCTTCATGCTCTTGTAAAGCAGTCCACTGGTATTAAAAAATTTCCTGGCTGGCAACCCGCTCTCTTCAATCCACCTCCGCAGTTCTTCTGCCGTGGGGTTCTGTTCCACAATGTGGCGATCCTCATAAGAAATTCCCTGGTCATCAAGCCACTTTTTTGCTTTCTGGCAGGTCGTGCATTTGGGATATTCAATAAATAATGAAGACATACCTGCACGCTAGCCCCGTAAACACACCGGGTCAAGCGGCCAGAGCAGCCATCCCGGCGTCATGACTTGATTGGAATACTAGGACCGTATCCGCCGTTGAACACAAAACCAGGGAAAGAGAGCCCGGACCACGTGCGGATACTGCAACAATTCTGTATTCCGGCACATTAAAGCACCATGGCGCTTCCCAACTGTGCGATAGAAACGGGATTGCTCTGACGCCCCCTGAGCGCCTCCGCCAAAGCCTGGGTAGCCTTCTTCTCCCCATGCACCAGAATGATATTTTTCTTGGGCCCCCCGGTCCTGTCAAAATACTCCAGCAGTTCTCCATGGTCCGCATGGCCGGAAAAGGAATCCATCTCCCGTATTCTGGCCCGGACAGGATATTGTTTACCCAGGATGGGAACCTCTTTCCACCCATCCATAATCTTGCGGCCCAGCGTATGTTCAGCACAATAGCCTACAAAAAGAACCGTATTTTTCGGATCGCCGATGTTATTCGCCAAGTGGTGAAGAATGCGCCCAGCCTCACACATTCCTGAAGCGGAAATAATGATAGCCTGCCCGTTCATTTTATTCAACTCCTGGGACTCGCCCACGGAACGGATCAAACGCAACTGTTCGAAACAAAACGGATCCTTCTCCCGGAACAGGAAATCGTACACCTCCTTATTGAAACACTCCGGATGAATGCGGAAAATCTCCGTCGCGCCTACTGCCATGGGGCTGTCCACATATACAGGCAGCAAGGGCAGAGTGCCTTCATGGTAGGCCCTGTTCAGCAGATAAAGCAGCTGCTGGGTGCGCTCCACCGCAAAAGCCGGAATATAAACGCGGCCGCCCAGTTCCAGAGCCTCCTTGATATCCCGGCAGAACGTCTCGTCATCACGGGAGGGAGCCTCATGGAAACGGCCGCCGTAAGTGCTCTCCATCAGCAAAATATCCACATCCGGAACCGGAACGGGATCGCGCAGTAATTCGTTATCTCCCCTCCCCACATCCCCGGAAAACAGGAAACGCTTTTTCCGCCCGTCTTCCCTGTCCTCAATATCCAGACACACCTGTGCAGCGCCCAGAATATGGCCCGCATCATAAAACGTGAGCGTCACCCCCGGAACAACGGGAATGGGCCGGTCATATCCGATATTCACGAACTGGCGCATGCACCGCTCCGCATCCTGTTCGGAATAAGTAGGATAAACGTCTGGCTGATGAACACCGCGGCGCTTGTTCATCTTATTGATGAATGCGCAGTCATGCTCCTGAATGCGGGCGGCGTCCGCCAGCATGAGCTGGCAGAGATCTCTGGTTGCAAATGTACTGTAGATATTTCCCTGAAAACCTTGCTTCACTAAATTGGGAAGATTGCCGGAATGATCAATATGAGCGTGGGAAAGAACCACTGCGTCCACCTCCGCCGGAGAAAAATAGGGGAAATCCTTATTGATATGCCATGCCTCCTCACGCCGACCCTGGTACATGCCGCAATCCAGAAGAATCCGGCATCCGTTCACCTCCAGCAAATGCTGGGATCCCGTCGTCGTTCCCGCCGCTCCGCAAAAATGAATCTTCATTAGTACATGTGTACAACAAGCCAACGGACAACGCAAGAAATCAATACTTGAAGCCCTGCATTCAATATACCCTTTGAAAAACGAAAAACATCCGCCGTAAAAAAATCCATGCCTTTTCTTTTTTCCAGGCCCTGAAAAAAGGACCGCGATAAACTGAACAGCTCCCCACTCTGCACAGTATTCCTGTGAACATTCAATTTCTCTTCTTTCCCGCCCGTATCCTGCCGGAAAATAAAACCTGCAGGCTATTAAAAAACTTCCGTTCTAATTGCTCCCGCCTTCTGAACAAAGCGGTTGGCAAAAAAGGCCCGCTCCATTTTAATAAAACCTTTCAACCAAAATAAACAGGACAGGAGATTCCCGCCCTGTTCTTATATTGCCGTCAAACTGCAACAACTTACTTACCTTCCGGTTTGGAGTCCGTCGTCTTCTCCACCTCCACATCAATGGGCCGGGAAAGCTCGGGAGAAGGCCGGACCTCCATTTTGGAGGCGGAGACATCACTCATCGTTTCCTTCTCCGTCTTTAACAGTTCTTCCTCAAATTCAGATTTGGCTTTCTTGAATTCTCCCAGGCTCTTGCCCAGTCCGCGGGCAAATTCCGGAAGTTTCTTAGCGCCGAACAGAAGGAAGACAATCACCAGAATGGCGATAATTTCCGGTGTTCCCAGTCCAAAAATAGCTAACATGTTCATCATGGAGTACTACAGTATTTTTAACAGATTTTTTTCATGCCGGATACCTCATAATACGCTTCATGCGTCATCAGAGGCCCGCTGTTCCTGTTTCTGCTGTTCCGCAAGCCTTCTGGAGGCGAAACGCTGGAAACGCCAAACAATAATCAATACCGCCAATAAAAAGATGCCTGAGCCGCCCCACAACAGCCAAAAAGCGGCGGAAGCCGCCTTTTCATCCCCCATTTCGCCAGCCTGGTTCCAATAATAATAGGATAAAAGAGGATTCCAGGGCAGTGAACTGTCCGGCAGAAGATGGAGCCGCGCCATGCGGTTCATGGCCGGCAGATAGGCCGCTTGGGCGGATGCTTTCATCAGGGAATCACCCTGAACCTCGTCCCCCCGTGTATAATATACCTGAGCCAGCATATACATGGCCTTGGGATCCCCTGTAGCGTCAGCCACACGCCGCAGCAGCCTGTAGGCTTCGTCCGCATCCAGTTCCCCACCCTTTCCGTTCTGGAGCAGCTCCGCGGCCTTTAGGGCCGCAGGGAAATACCCGGTGGCGGCAGCTTCACGATACAGAGCCAGGGCCCGGGCCGCCTGTTCTGCGGAAGGAGCTCCCTCCAGCAGCATATCCGCCAGGGCAGCCATGCTGTACGGATCCTTCCATTCCGCCCCTTTTTCAAACCAGTAAAGGGCCTTTTCCCGGTCAGGGGGCAAATACTTGCCGTCCCGGAACATCATGCCCAGTTCCATCACGGCTCCCAAATCTTTACGGGAGGCCGCCTTTTCAAACCATTCCACAGCCCTGGACGCATCCTGCGGCACTCCCAGCCCATCCCGGTACTTAAATGCCAGAAGTCCTTGTGCCGTCAGATTGCCGCTTTCCGCTGCCTGAAGAAGATATGGGACTGATTTTTCCGGAGAACTATCCGGAACCAGCTTTCGTTCATAAACAAGAGCTACCCATAACGCTGCCTTGGAGTCGCCGTCATCAGCCTCCTTCTTCCACGTCTGGAGAGATTTTTTATAATAACGGGCTGCCGTTGCCTCATCCTTCGGCCCTCCTGCTCCCTGGAAAGCCATTACAGCCGCCTGGTACTGTGCCGCGGCATTACCGTTGTCAGCTGCGCGGGTAAACCAGTACCGGGCCTTTTCCAGATTTTTTGGGTACAGGCGGCTGCCTGCATAAAACAGCTTGCCCAAGGCCAGCATGGAATCCACATCTCCGTTATTGGCCTCTTTCTCCGCCAGGGAAACATACTCGGACATCCATTTGGATGTTTCCGACGCATTACCCTCCACGTCATAATGCACAGCCAGCTCCCGGGCGGCAGCTGGATCCCCATGCAGAGCTTTTTCGCGGAGACCGGACAGGTAAACCTCAAAATTTTCCTCCCCGGCAGGCGTCGGAGAGGAAATATCCTGAGAAGCAAGAAGTGGACACTGAACAAGAGACAGTCCCCACAATCCGGCAAAAAGCCACCTTTTGCAATGTTTCTTCATACCGGAACAAGTCATTCATTAATGGCCTCTGTTTCCGCGGGAAAAACTGCCGGAAGACCTGCCTCCAAAGCCCGGTTTACGAAAACCGCCTTCACGGCGCTGAAAACCTCCTTCGCGGCGGTCTCTACCAAAACCGCTTTCACGGCGTTGGAATCCTCCTTCACGACGGTTTTCCCTGAAACCGCCCTCCTGACGCTGAAACCCTCCCTCGCGGCGGTCTCTACCAAAACTGCTTTCACGACGTTGGAACCCTCCTTCACGACGGTTTTCCCTGAAGCCGCCCTCTCGACGCTGGAAACCTCCTTCGCGGCGGTCTCTACCAAAACCGCTTTCACGGCGTTGGAATCCTCCTTCTCGACGGTTTTCCCTGAAACCGCCCTCCTGACGCTGGGAACCTCCTTCGCGGCGGTCTCTACCAAAACCGCTTTCACGGCGTTGGAACCCACCTTCACGACGATGAAAATCTCCGCGGCGGTCACGGGAACGGAAGCCGGAATCTCCCCGGAAATATCCATCTTCCTTGACTTCACGTTCATCCTCCGTCTCTACAAAACGAGTCTTCATTTCCGGAGTAGGTTCATAAGAATCCCCTGCTTCAAAATCTTCCGGATTAAACACATAATCTTCATCGGAATCAACACCTCTTCCTGCCTGCTCACCCTTGGCGCCACCTCCGGCGACAAGCTGGGAAGCACCCAGGTATTTACGCTGGCGGGGAGGATTCTTCAGCGTCAGAGCCACATCCGCGTCATCCAGAAATTTCCAGCTCCCGGGTTCCAAATCCCCCCCCCACAGGGAGCCGATGCGCACGCGCACCAACTTGCGGACGCGAAGGCCCAGACACTGGAACATTTGACGCACCTGACGCTTCAACCCCTGTTCCAGAACAATGCAGGCACGGCGCGCGGAAGCGCGGCAAACATATTTGGCCCTGGCATTTCCTTCCGGAATGCGTACGCCGCGCAAAAACTGCATCAGTACGGAATTATCAAAATTCTGATCTACCGTCACCCAATATTCCTTTTCAATGCCGCCGGTAGGATGGGAAAGGACCTGGGTCAATTCCCCCTTATTCGTCATAATCAGAAGACCTTCGGAATCAGCATCCAGCCGTCCAACGTAATTCAGATGGCGCAGGCGCGGCGGCAGCAGGTCATAAACAGTGCCTATGGCTCCCTGCGCTTCTCGGCTGCATACATACCCGCGGGGCTTGTTCAACAGCACTACAACCTCCTCCATAGGGGTCATATGGCGACCGTCCACCTTCACGAAATCCTTCTCCGTCACCCTCATCCCAGGCGTATCGATAACCTTCCCGTTCACTTCCACGCGCCCTTCTCCAATCAGCCTGTCGGCCACCCGGCGGGAATCAATGCCGCAGGAGGCCAGGAATTTATTAATGCGGATACCTCCGTTTTCTTCGGAGCCATGTTGTTCTTCACTCATATTGGTATAATGTCCGCTATCTCAGCGGATGATTTTGTATTGTTTATATTACGGCAATTCACGTCCTCAAAAGGAGGAGGCTTTCTTTTGCCGGAAGAAAAAAGCCTCTCGGTTCATAGACATCCGAGAGGCTTCCTGTATTAGGAAAATGACTTGCCGTGCAAACTCCGCCGGGAAACTCTCCGGAGAGGATAAAGGCAGACTTAAGCTTCATGCTTGGTCTTCGGCAGGCCGAGAGGGCTTTGGCCCTTCTTCCATTCGCCGCGTTCCTTCAGAAGCTTGACACGTTCAAAACGCTTCAGGACGGAACGCTTGCCGCCTACGGTACCGGTTGCTTTGAGGCTGGAATGCTTGGACATGATCTTGTGTTTGTAAAAGGTTCAAAAAAATACTTTACACCACCCTCGCGGTGGCAGGCGGGACCTTATAACGGAAGGTTCCGAACTTGGCAAGACAAATTTGACGCAATGTTCAAATATATCACTCGATGGCATCCTCCGGATGCGATTCCAGCCACTTCCTCCACAAATCCGGACGGTTCAGGCGCGTACGTTCCAGAGACTTCCCGTGCTTCCATTTTTCAATGGCGGGATGGTTGCCGCCCAGCAAAATCTCCGGAACAGCCAGGCCCCGGAACACGTTCGGCTTGGTATAAGCGGGAGCCTCCAGCAACCCGTTGGAAAAAGATTCCTCCACGGAAGAACGCTCATCCCCCAGCACGCCGGGAATCAGGCGCGCTACGGCGTCAATGACCACCACGGAAGCAATGGCCCCATTCGTGAGAATATAATCCCCGATGGACAATTCCATATCCACCAGCTCTTCTACTACACGATGGTCCACCCCCTCGTAATGGCCGCAGAGGATAATGAGATGGCCTCCGGAGGCTGCCAATTCCGCAGCCAATGACTGGTTGAACGTACGCCCCTGGGGAGTCATCAGCACAACGCGCGTTTCCCGTCGGCGGAGTTCCTCCACGGCGGCAAAGATAGGTTCCGGCTTCAGCAGCATGCCTTGGCCTCCTCCGCAAAGGTAATCGTCCGTTTTGCGGTGCTTGTCCGTCGTCCAGTCACGGATATTATGGCAACGTATCTCCAACAATCCCCTGTCACGGGCCTTTCCCAGAATGCTGCCGCCCAGAGGGGCTTCCACCATATCCGGGAACAGGGACAAAACGTCAATCGTCAACTTGGCGGCCATAAGAAAAAAACATCAGCGTTCGCGCTTATGGCCGCGCAGCATGGCCTCAATGAACGGATCCAGGTTCCCGTCCATCACGTCCTGAATATTGCCGGACTCTACGCCTGTACGCAAATCCTTAACCATTTGATAAGGCTGGAAAACATAGGAACGGATCTGGTTGCCCCACCCGATGTCTCCCTTCTCACTGTACTGGCGGTCGGCTTCCGCCTGCTTTTTGTCTTCCTCAATCTGGTATAGCTTGGCGCGCAGCATGTTCATAGCCTCTTCCTTGTTACGAAGCTGGCTACGCTCATTCTGGCAGGCCACAATGACGCCGGAAGGAATATGCGTGATACGCACGGCAGTTTCCACCTTGTTCACGTTCTGACCGCCCTTGCCGCCGGAACGGTAGGTATCCACCTTCAAATCCTTGTCCAGGATCTCAATATTGATGGAATCAGAAACCTCCGGCGTCGCGTCCAGGGAAGCGAAAGAAGTATGTCTCTTCCCGGCGGAATCAAAGGGGGAAATGCGCACCAACCGGTGGATGCCGCGTTCATTCTTCAAATACCCGTAGGCATACTCTCCATCCACCTTCAATGTCACGGAACGAATGCCGGCGTCATCCCCGTCCGTACTCTCCAAATACGTCACGGAAAACCCCCGGCGCTCACACCAGCGGATGTACATGCGCAACAGCATGGATGCCCAGTCACAGGCTTCCGTGCCGCCGGCACCGGCGTGAATGGTTACATAACAGGAAGCCTGGTCCTGCGGTCCGTTCAGCAAAGTCAGCAGTTCAAAATCCGCCAGAGACTTCTGCCATCTGGCAAACTCTTCCACGGCTTCCCGGCCCAGGTCATCGTCATCCGCCTCCTGGGCCAGTTCAATAGCAGCGTCAATATCCTCCAGGCGGGACTTCAGCGCGGAAAACGCCTCCATCCTGTGCTTCAGGGGATTCACCTCCGCCATCAGCGCCCGTGCGGCATTCTGGTCATCCCAAAAATCCGGAGCACTCATGCGTTCATCCAATTCGGCCACTCGTTGTTGAATGCCGTCCAGGTCAAAGATAGCTCCCGAGCTCGGAAAGACGGCTATGCAAGACAGCCGTGTCGAGCGCCGAGAGATCTGCAGCGATATGGGGATCCATGCGCGGGAACCTATCACGAAATACCTGAACGGGAAAGGGCAAAATGCCGTTTCTCCCAGTCATCCCCTTTCACCCCGACTTGCGGCGAGCCATTTCCATGAATAAAATTCGCATGCTGGACAAAACCGCTCTTCCGAAAGGAGAACATCTAACAGAAGATGAACATTCCCGAAATCAACACCTCAACCCCATTTCAATGCACTACGGAAAAATAAACAGCAGACAAAAATCTTATTTCATTCCCTTACCTTACATCACCGTTTTCTGCCCTTCCCCCTCTTTCCGGAATGTGGTTCGGCCATCCATATCTCCGGCTTCCCATAAGAGAGCCCGGAGCCATGCTACTTGGCGGAATTTTCCTCTCCACCCTCAAAAGGGCGGATCCGGCAGGACCTGAGTTTTTCAATCTCCTCAAAAGTCATGATGTGCTCTATCTGGCAAGCCACTTCATTGGCGCGTTCTTCCGGAAGAGCCAGTTCCTCCCGCAGGAAATCAAACAGAATGCCGTGGCTGACAATAATTTTCCCGGCAATTCTGCGGCCTTGGGGAGTCAGCTTGACGGGGGCATACTGCGTATACTCCACCAACCCCATATCCGCCAGCTGTTTGACGGCAGACGTAACGGAAGGCATCTTTACCTTAAGCATCTCTGCAATATCCCGCACCTGGGCCGTCCCGTTTTTTTCAGACAGCAACCCAATGGCCTCCAGATAATCCTCATTGCTCTTGGTCAGCTCCAACATGGTATAAAATGGAAGCTAATACTTTAGTGGGAACTAACTCAAGGTTTTTTCCAGCCTTCTTTGGAATGAGAAAAAAACCGCCGCGAATATGACCATTCGCGGCGGTTAAATTAATCAGCGTAATACGAAAATGGGCTTACTTCTCTTCAGAAGGGCTCCACTCTTCGTTTTCACGGGTCGCCAGATTGAAAGCGTGTTCCAGGCCAACCATATCGCTGCTCGGGCGGAGGGCTTCAAAGGAAGCGGTTTCGCGGCGGAGCTGTTCGGTGTCGTAATTGACGGCCTTGATGGAAAGGCCGATACGGCGTTCGATGCTGTCCACCTTGATCACGCGGGCGGTGATTTCATCACCCACCTTGATCACGTCCTTCACGCGTTCCACATGGTCTTCGCTCAACTGGGAAATATGAATCAGGCCGTCAATATCGCCGTCCAGATTCACGAAGGCGCCGAAGCTGGCGATCTTGGCCACCTGGCCAGTCACCATGTCGCCCACCTTGAAACGGTCATTGATGGATTCCCACGGATCGGATTCAAGCTGCTTGATACCAAGGGAGACGCGCTGATCTTCCTTCTTGATTTCCAAAACGATGGCTTCCACTTCGTCGCCCTTCTTGAGAACTTCGGAAGGATGGTTGATCTTGCGGGTCCAGCTCATATCGGACACGTGGATCATGCCGTCGATGCCTTCTTCCAGCCCCACAAAAGCGCCGTAGGGAGTAAGGTTGCGGACCTGGCCCTTGATGACGGTACCAATCGGGAAACGGGATTCGATATCCGCCCAGGGATTGTCTTCCAACTGGCGGACGCCAAGGGAAATCTTCTGTTCCTTCACAGAAATGGAAAGAACCACGGCTTCGATTTCCTGGTCCAGCTTCAATACATCGCTCGGACGGGTAATTCTCTTGACCCAGGACAATTCGGAAACGTGCACCAGGCCTTCCACACCCTTTTCCAATTCCACAAAGGCGCCGTAGGGCAGGAGCTTGGTCACGCGGCCCTTGACATGGGAATTGATCGGGTATTTGCGTTCGATATCCGCCCAGGGATTGTCTGTCATTTGCTTCAGGCCCAGGGAAACGCGTTCCTTTTCGCGATCCACTTCCAGAATCACGACTTCCAGGGACTGACCGATATGGAGCATTTCGCTCGGATGGTTCACGCGGCCCCAGCTCATATCCGTGATATGGAGCAGACCGTCCATGCCGCGGAGGTCGACAAAAGCGCCGAAGTCCGTGATATTCTTCACGATACCTTCCACCTTGTCGCCTTCCTTGACGGTTTCAAGGAAGCGCTGGCGCTGGTCAGCGCGTTCAGCTTCAATCACTTCACGGCGGGAAAGGACGATATTCTTACGGTCGTCATTCACCTTGACGATCTTAAATTCGTAAACCTTTCCTACATACTCGTTCAGATCGCGCGGAGGAATAATATCCACCTGGGAACCGGGCAGGAAGGCTTCCACGCCAACGTTAACCATAAGACCGCCCTTGACGACGCTCTTCACTTTACCCTTAACCAGGCCGCCATCGCGGTACACGCCCACGATCTTATCCCAGTTCTGCTTATGGGCGGCCTTTTCCTTGGAAAGGACGACGATGCCTTCGTCGTTTTCGAGGCGTTCCAAAAGGACTTCAATTTGGTCCCCTACTTCGATTTCCTCGTCTTCAAACTCGGAAATGGAAATAGCGCCTTCGGACTTGTAGCCGATGTCCACCAAAACAACTTGGGGACGGATTTCCTGGATGGTTCCGGTAACAATGGAACCTTCACGCAATTCGCGGAACTTGCTGTCAATCAGTTCCGCCAGTTCAGTTGTGCTCATTTAAATGGTTGATGAGTTAGTATTAACGATCTTTCTCATGGCCCCTTGTTGACCGGCGGGCAATCGGGGCGCCTTCCCCCGCCGGGCGAAAAATCGGTTGCTTTCAATATCAATTCCACGCAAGAACTCAAGGCTTTTCTTGAAAAACTCCCCCTATTTTTTCCCGAGTTTGCGGCCCTCCGGTGGACGGCGGTAAAAAACGAGCGCATAAAAACCTTCCGCCCCTTCCTTCCCATGTTAAAAATCCGGCTAATGAGAATATGCGGGAAATCTGCATCTATCAGTCACTCCTGATGCAAATTTATGAAAAAAAACTCCTTCTTGCTCCTTCACAGCGGTGTTGTGGAACAGCCTTTTTTACGCCGCAGATTTCGTCAAACTGGACGATCAGGCCTGGAACGGGGAGCTTCGGTCATGAATGCCCTGCCCGCACGTTCAATCCATTCGGAGTTTCTCTGAAAAACGTTCTCCCAAAAAGATTTGTCAGACCTGCTCTGGGCTGCCAATGGCCTCAACCGCCATAAACCGCCAGGACGTCAAAATTACATATGCACTAAAGACGGGACGACTACCTACCCGCGAGCCAGCATGAACAAGGATGCCCCGGCAAAGGCTCTGAAGCTAACCTCTTCCCAAATACCCATGCTCTGCCATCCGGTAAAATATAAAAAATAAAAGCTTCCTGTTCCATTCTCCAGACACAACAGGCAGTATCAGGGCTCCGGCAGAATATCCACGTAAATACCGGGAGAACTGCCTTCGATGGGCGTCGCGCCCACAGCCCGGGCATAAAAATCAGCCGGACCTACCCCGCCGATGATACCGTATGCATAACCCAGCTCCCGCAGTCCTTTCAGGGCGGAAATCAATAGCACAGTGCCCAATCCGCTTCTGCGAGCCTCTTCCGCCACTCCCATGGGGCCCAAAAAACCGCGAGCCGTCACATCGTAACAGGCAAAACCAAGAATCTTCTTCTCCCGTGTGGCAATATAACAGGAAATGGGCTGGCGGCCGAAGGCAGCTTTCGCCTCACTTACCCACTTGGGAGAAAAATTCCGGCCAACCCAGTCAGCTACCAAATGACGTTCGTAAGCACCCGGACGGCGGATCAAAAAACCTTCCTTCTCCAGCCTCCTCAGGTCTTCTTCAATATCGGGCAAATCATACAGCCGCACCAGCATATCCATCATAACCCCGGCACCGTATCACAACTAAGTGCCGTGGCGAATAAAAAAAACTGGACAAACCCATCTTTCAATCTTAGACTTCGCCGCACCACAAACAACGAGCTGTAGCGCAGGCTGGTAGCGCGCTTCGTTCGGGACGAAGAGGTCGCAGGTTCGAATCCTGTCAGCTCGACCAATTTTCAAGCCGCCTCCGGGCGGCTTTTTGATTACTTATTTACTGATATAAAATAATTTTGCCTATCAGTAACTCCACACTTCTCTTATTTTGCGCCACGGTAAATAAACAGCGTCATGCTGATTGAATTTACCCTCTTCACAGGAACAAAATCAAACGGGCAAATCTTCTCAATTAAGCCTGGAGGATGTCAGGGTTATTTGCCGATGCAGAGGAAAAATTATCTATGCCCAATTCTCACTCCTGTGCCAGACAGCATCACAGCCGCTGCGGAAACATTCTATTACATTCAAAATCCTCAAACAGGAAAATGAACCTCCCCCACAAAAATCCCCGCTCATATTTCATGAACGGGGATAATTCAAATAAAGTCGAATCAGGGAGAGAAGACCGGGTTACTTGCCGGATTCCGGTTTGAAACGAGCTGCTTCTGATTCGGCGGTTATTTTTGCAGGCTCGATGTGCAGGAGCTTTTTCATGGCGCGACCCGGGTCACTCTCCGTCATCGGAAAATATCTGACGTGGTCGCCCAATCTGTAGGAATCCAGTCCATAAATGCTGTCAGCCGGAATAAAATCTTCCGGCGTATTCAGCAGTTTTTCTACCTCCTTTGAAGACGCAAGGACATAACTCAGATTACAACTGGAATACAATTCCGTTTTAGGAGCGCTTCCCTTGGGAAGCTTATTGGCGTGCCCGTTCCACTTGACCAGAGCTTCTACAGGAATATCTCCCCGCAGCGACTGAACGACGCGGGCATAGTGCGTCGTTCCCTGGTCAGTGGAGACTATTTTGTAAATGATAACAGACAGGATCACATCGCTTTTTTCTAAATTTCGGGCTGTACCCCTGAGAAAACTATCTTGTTCTACTTCGGCCTGCGTAGCAACATGGGAAGAACGGTCTGGCTCTCCAAAGGCTACGGTTGAAAGTAACCCTGAAAACAGAACGCAAAGAAAAGAAACATACTTCATATGTATATATTAGATACTGATTTTTTGGTTTATATTCAATAAAAATAGGGCTAACACAGAAAAATGTCCACCCTATGAATATATTATTTAATATCAGTTATTAATCATCCAGTGTCGATCTTTGGAGCAGCCACACGGGGCCGGAAATAAAACTGCCCATGCCAATGTTATTTCCCGGACACATTCCCACATGCAGACTATCGCCAAATACGATAATATCTCCAGCCTGGGGAGTGTTGTACCCATTTTCTCCATCATCCGGATAATCAGGAGTTCCCAGCAGGGTACGGAGATAAACCGCCATTTGAGCTGCGCTGATGATAACATGCTTTTTACCCCCCAACGCCTGGGAATTACCTTTTGCCCCAATATTATTGGTTCCCGGAGCTCCATTAAGGTCAATACCATAACTACTAAGAGCAATGCTCAGACGCAAGGCGCAACTGTTAATGTAATTGGTATCTCCCGAAACGTGGCTATCGTTCAGCCATCCTCCAATATAGATCCACACATCATCTGTAGTCATGGTGGGATAATCCACTACATTGTAGCATCCCAATAGACGTTGTACATTGGCAATATTCCAAAGATTTTTTGGAGCATCAATTTCCCAAAGTTCCATTTCGGAATCTCCCATCTTGGGAACAAACTCCTCCGCATTGGGGTAAGGAGCAATTTCTTCCGGTACGGCAAGGTTCTCATGATGCAGTTTCGCATAGTGAAAGCCCTTTTTAAGTTCCTTGCTTCCAGAAACGGATGTGGACGAATGCGATCCAGTCAGTTCCGCTACCTTTTCACCATTGATTTCCAGATAGCCGTTGTCGTCAATCTGAATCGTGAAATTATAGGTTCCATCTTCCGGAACGCGGATATATCCTTCCCAGTCATGTACCCCGGTTTCTTCCGTCTTATGCCATCCAATCTTGGGGGGCTCTTTCTTCGTTACCTTGTAACGGCGGTTGTTTTCTGCATCCAACGGGTGGAATGGTTTTGTTGATATAGCCATAATGTTATGTTTCGTATCGTTTACTACTGAATGAACTGAATATTCAGTTCATAAACACCTTGAAAAATTTCTCGCTCCCCATCAACACGTTTAACGCGTAATCTAACCCTCATTCGGAACGTGAAGGAAAAGGTTAAAACGGCACGATAACCAAGCCGGAAATAAAAGATTTGAAAAGGGCACCAGAAAAACAATCATTGATTATCAATAGTTACATTTCAAATTTTCTTCATTCGGACCAAAGAGACCGCTGGTTCGAATCCTGTCCTTTCGATTATTTTCTAACAGCCTCTTCCGGACGGGTATTTTTTCCGGCAAAACACTACCCTTGCAAAAGCCTGCAAAAAGACCACTGGCAGCTGATTCTTTTATCTGGGAAAGGCCCCTGCTGGGATACTTTATCAGTCATCCTTCAAATTCCCATTGCTCCATACATGTTTCTTTCTCTAAAATACAGGTAATGAGTGAATACTTCCTGAAACTTCCCGGCGATTCCCAGCCGAGAGCCTATTCCGAATACGAAGTCCGTGAATTTCTGGGACAGGGCGTAATCGACTCAAAAACGCTTACCTGGAAACAGGGTATGGAAGGATGGCAGCCTGTAGACCAAGTTCTTCCGCCAATGTCACCAGTATGGGAGGAAACACAGAATCAAGAAAGCAAAGACCAGCCAGAGGAGCAGCAGTACCGTTTGCGTTATTCTTTAAACGGGCTGGCCAAATTATCCATTTTGGCATGTTTCGTATTGCTGCCCTTCATGCTCTGGAGCAGCTGGCTTGTTTTTTCCAATCATGTCGTTAATTATGAAGAGATCCAGACACTCATTCAGCAGAATATGGTTCACCTGCCATCTTTTGCGGCGCCGTTGGTCTTCCTCCTCAGCATCCTGTTCATTCCATCCCTGCTCATCCAGCTGATCTGGCTGTACCGGGCATCTGCCAATATTCAGGAATTTCAAGTTCCGGGAATCCGGTTCACTCCCTTTCTTAGCGTTCTTCTAAGCTGCATGCCGGTAGTTGGCATGGTTCTCAATGCCCTGGTTCTCCAGGAAATATATAAGGCATCCAAAAACCCGGCAGAATGGATGCAGCAAACACCCTCCCGCTCCCTGCGCCTGTATCTGCTGGTAACTACGGCTCTAACTCTGTGCACTCTTTTCCCTTTCGGGGCGGAACATTACGTAACGGCCTTTCTGCTCACCGGTGCACTGATGACGGCAGCGAGCATCCTGTGGCTGATCTGTGTCCTGCAAATCACCAGAAAACAGGAAGAACTGGTATCCAAAAATCAAAACTCCCGTTCTTAACTGGAAAAAACGTAATCAGCGCCTTTCCTTTTCTTCCTTGGGCGACTGACTGCTTGGGAGGATTTTATCCAAAGCTTCCATACTGTTATCCTTATACAGGTTCTCCAGCAGTTTTTCCCACCCCGCCGCCATCTGAACCTGTTTCAAGGCAATAATGGGATCAGGCATCATCATTTCAGGGTCGGGAGCATATTGCTTCATCACCTCATCCGGATTGATTCTGTTAAACGTCGTCTTCCCATAGCCCGGCATTCCCGCCTCATGGGCTATGGATTCAATCATCTCAAAATGCAAATGCGCCAAATAGTTGCCATGCGCAGTTCCGACTGAGCCAATTTGCTCTCCGCGTCCCACCAAAGTCCCCAACGGAATATCGCTGACGGTCTTCAAATGGGCATACAAACTCTGCACAAAACGCCCGTCCGGCAAACGGTGCAGCAGCACGACAACATTGCCCCAATCAGGAGAAGGTTCTCCTGCATAAATCAGCAATCCGCGGCCGGCGGCCCTCACGGGCAGTCCCTCATCCGTGTTTTCTCCTCCTATTCCATTTAAATCCTGTCCTGCATGCCTTCCCTTACGGACAACATTCATATCCCCCACCCCTTGGGCAACATAGGTAAACGCGCCATTTTCATCTCCGAGGGGCGACGTGAACACATCGGCCAGAGGCGCCTTCGCCAGATCCTGGAGCGTCAACAAAACCATCCGGTAATCTACAGGAACCGGAGCAGACTGCGGAATGTCTTCATCATAAATATTATGGTGCATCCCAGCCTCCGGAACGGCGGCATATTTCGCCTTGTACCAGGCAAATGCCGTAATCAAGACACAGGCCGTTCCCAAAAGCCCCATAATGACGCGGGATGTCGTCTTATCTATCATCGTACCGACTCTATACCCACGGAACCGGATTTACAACCACAAGATAGTCAGTCCAGCGTCTGCGGAAATTGTTCCATCCATAATTTGCGCGCCGCGCGGATATCTTCTGAGGGAACACGACTGGAGAGTTCCCATACGAGCGGAACTCCATGCGGGAAAAAAGGAAGAAGACGTTCAAAGGGAACCACTCCCCCCAACAGAGGAACCTGATGATCCCGCGCCGGCCATTTGACATCGTTCACATGCCCCCCAATCAAATGGGAAGACATTCGGCGAAGAAATTGTTCATGATTTAATATCAGTAAATTATGCTTTCTTTGAATATGCCCGAAATCATGCCAGTAACCGATAAAGGGATTTTCTTCAAACTCCTTCATCAACAAATTCATTTCATCCTCACTCGGCACCTGCTCATAATGGCTGCGACCTTCAATGCCCAGCTTGACGCCAAATTGTCCGGCTTGCGGAAGGAGTTGCCGGAGAGCTTCTCGCGCCCGTTCCAGATAAACGGGAGCCAGGCGGTTGCGGCGGCGTACAAATTCGCCCTTGGTGCCGGCAAACGATTCCGTTCCCACCATTCCCTGACGCGCCAGGTTTTGCAAATGAGCCGTATCCGTGCGTTTCGCCAAGGGTTCCACCGTTCCCATATGCAACACAATATATCCGGCCCCCAGCGCTGCGCCCTGCTCAATAGACTTTTTCGTCAATTCAATAGCCTTGGAACGCACCTGCGGCAAATCTGCCGTAAAAGGCCTGCTGTCTGGAGAATCCCCCACCTCGTCAATCGGTGCGGGGAAAAAATTATGTACCCCAGCCACCTGCACCTTTCCGGCTTCTACCGCCCTCATGATACCGGGCAAAAGGGATAACTTGATGCCGTGGGAAAGTTCCACATGGTCAAAACCCAAAGAAAGAATTTCATCAATCATTTCTTCCCCGTCCTGATGACGGTGGGAATTCCAGCACGTAGAAAATACCAGCATAAAAAATCAATTGTTATGAGCTGATGGAACCGGGCTCCGTATAGCAATCTTCCATCCACTCCTTGACGGCGGCAATCATGCTTCCGGCTACGTCCGCGCGAGGTTTGACGAAAGCCGGAACAAACCACGGAAACGCTCCCACCAGATCATGAATCACCACGACATCGCCGTCACACGTATGAGCGCCGGAACCAATACCCAACGTGGGAATGGAAGAATGTACGGTAATTTGACGGGCAGCATGAGGCGTTACGCCCTCCACAACCACGGCACAAGCCCCCGCCTCCGCCACGGCCGCCACATCCCTTACCAGGGCTTCCTCCTCTGAGGAGGATTTTCCTTTAATCTTGTATCCTCCCTCCTCCAGCACTTTTTGCGGCAGAAGACCGATATGACCCACTACGGGAATACCGGCCTCCACAATAGCACGGATATTTTCCGCTTGGGCTGCCCCCCCTTCCAGCTTGACTGCATCCGCCCCAGCCAAAAACAATTTCTTTGCGGATTGCACGGCCTGTTCCACCGTATCATAAGAATGTATGGGCATATCTCCCACCAGCAGGGCGTTCTTCACTCCGCGCGCAGTAGCTTCCACATGATGAAGCATATGATCCAGCGTCACATGAGTGGTATCCGGAAAACCCAAAACCACCATCCCCAGGGAATCACCCACCAGCACAATATCTACGCCGGCTTCATCCAAAAGGCGGCCTGTAGGATAGTCATAAGCAGTTACCAGAGTCACATGCCGCCTGTTCTTGCAGGCGCGGATGCGTTCCGCTTTCTCAAAAGATTGATTCATGACATTCAATAAACATGCGATTTACCAGCGTTCCGATACCAGAAGCGGATCAGCTTCATCCGTATCCAATCCCGCCAACAGGCAGGCAACCGTTTTATGCTGGCGCGGCAGGATAAGTTCCGGCCTGATATCGGAAAGAGGTTTTAAAACAAATTTCCTCAAATGGGCTCTGGGATGGGGGAGAATCAGACGAGGAGGATCATTGACCACCATGTCCCCCACATAAATAATATCCACATCCGCCGTCCTGGGTTCACAGCGGATCCCGGAACGAACGCGTCCCAAGGCCCGTTCTATACCCTGGCAATGCACAAGCAATTCCTCCACCGTACCGGGCCAGGTAAATTCCACCACGGCATTCAAATAATCATCCGCACCGGACGGACACCCCTGGGGACTGGTAGCATACAGGGAGGATTGCAGAAAAGGGTCATCAGACAGACTCATCTGCAACAAATGATCCCTGGCCTGAATCATCAGGCTGTTTTTATCCCCAAGGTTGGACCCCAGTGCAATGCCGGCTCTCTTCATCAGTAAAAAATATCGTGGCCGATCTAAAAAAGGAGAACGGCCACGATACCAAAAAGTTATAATTGGGAAAGCCCCAGAACATCTTCCATGGTATACAGCCCCGGCTCCCGATTCTGGAGCCAAAGAGCCGCGCGAACAGCACCGGAGGCAAATGTCATACGGCTGGACGCCTTATGGGTAAGCTCCAGCCGTTCTCCATCAGAAGCAAATATCACGGTATGATCCCCCACCACATCTCCCCCCCGCAGGGAATGCATACCTATTTCCTTGGCGGGTCGAGGCCCTACCAGTCCTTCACGGCCAAAAACCACGCTATCTTCATAATTCCTGTCAATAGCGCCGGACAGAATTTCCGCCAGTGTCCGGGCAGTACCGGAAGGAGCGTCAATCTTATGACGGTGATGCATCTCCATCACCTCTATATCGCAACTGCCTCCCAGAATCTGGGCCGCCTTGCGCGTCAGCCAGAACAGGGCGTTCACCCCCACGGAATAATTGGAAGCAAACACAATCGGAATGGATGCAGCGGCATCCACAATCTCCTGGCGTTCCAGATCCGTATGTCCTGTAGTGCCTATGACCAGAGGCTTGTTATTGGCGACAGCTTCCGCCAGCAAAGTGCTGGTGAAAGCATGATGGGAAAAATCAATGGCTACGTCGCATTTGGCAAGGGCCGGATACAGCTCCTGCCCCTGGTCATGAGTGGCCCCCACGCAAGTATCCGGATTCAGCGTCACCGCCTCTTGGATAGCCTGGCCCATGCGGCCCGAAATGCCTGTAACAAGAATGGAAATCATATCACTAAAATATTAAAGAATGTTGAAACGTCGAAGAAGTGCGGAAAGCTGAGCTTCCTTTTCTTCCGGCAATGGAACCAGCGGAAGGCGTACTCCGGGCTGTATATCTCCTTTCATCGCCAAAGCCGCCTTGATCGGCACAGGATTGGAATCCAGAGTCATTAGCCCTTTCATCAACGGATAAAAAGTCTTCTGGAGAGAAAGCATTTCTCCCATATCCTGATTCAGGCCAGCTTTTACAATGGAATTCATGATGCCCGGAACCAGATTGGATGTTACGGAAACCAATCCGCTGGCGCCACAGGCCATAAAAGGCACCGTCAGGCCATCATCGCCGCACAGAACAGTGAAATTTTCCGGAACCACCTGCATCAGCTGGTTCACGCGGTCCACATTGCCACCGGCCTCTTTCACACAAACAATATGCGGGCAGTCCTTCGCCAGACGGCTGATTGTCTCCACACTGATTTCAATACCGCAACGGCCCGGAATGCTGTACAGCATAATCGGCAGACGGGTAGCGTCCGCAATGGCCTTGAAATGGGCATAAACTCCATCCTGGGAAGGTTTATTGTAATAGGGGCACACCTGGAGCGTTCCATCTACTCCCATCTTTTCCGCTTCCTGGGTCATATGGATAGCTTCTGCAGTAGAATTAGCTCCCGTTCCCGCAATAACCTGAATGCGGCCAGCCGCGCTCTCCACGGCCAGTTCTATCACCCTCAAGTGTTCTTTTACAGTCAAGGTGGGGGATTCTCCTGTGGTGCCGACAGCCACAATACCGGCCACACCGGCGGCTATCTGGGCTTCTACAAGCATTCTAAAAGCCTCTTCATCGACCCGATTGCCGGCAAACGGAGTCACAATTGCTGTATAAAGACCTTGAAACTTCATAACCTTACTTGGAAATATACTATCTCAACAGACACTTTTTGTCACGACAGAATACAGTAATATGGCATGCCTGTCAGGCATTCAGAAATATCATTCGTGAACAAATGGCACAAAACTCCAAGCATGAATTAAGCAGGGCCAGGAATGCTTCCGGCCGTCTGTCGGGCCGCCAACCGGTTTTTCTTCATTGTCCACGATATTTCAGGTCAGCAAAAGAAACCAAATCGGAATAATGGTTCAAGAGAACTGACGTGACCACAGTGACATGGCAAAAACACTTTGGCAGCCCACTATCGTCTATAGCCAGTGTTTATCAAGAAGACAGCATAAGAGAGAGCAAGAAGCGAACAGGCCCCGCGAGTCTGGAGACTGGCGGGGCCTGATGGGAAAAAATCCCGGCGGCGACCTACTCTTGCGGGACCTATCGTCCGACTACCATTGGCGCGGCAGCGTTTCACTTCCGGGTTCGGAACGGGACCGGGTGGGACCACTGCGCTCTGGCCACCGGGCTTCAGGGGGAAGGGACTTTCATCGATCTTCATCCTGCCTGCCCGGGAGCCCAGCATTGGGGCTTTCGAGTGTGGGATTTTTTTAATGGGTTAGTATGAGTCTAAGAAGATTTTTGGGAAGGGGGCATTCAGCGTAAACTGACATCTGCGTGGCTGGTGGTTGAGATCATGCATAGGAGAATGAGACAAGAGCAAGTGTTCATTCACGACGGGGAGTGATGTAATATGATGAAGTCAATTGGTAATTAGTATCGCTTGGCTCAATACATTGCTGCACTTACACCTGCGACCTATCAACGTGGTGGTCTTCCACGAACCTGTAGGGAAAACTCATCTTGGGAAGGGCTTGGCGCTTAGATGCTTTCAGCGCTTATCCCGTCCGCACTTAGCTACTCGGCCATGCACTTGACAGTACAACCGATGCACCAGTGGTGCGTCAGACCCGGTCCTCTCGTACTAAGGTCTGAACCCCTCAATTTTCCAACGCCCACAGAGGATAGAGGACCGAACTGTCTCGCGACGTTCTGAACCCAGCTCGCGTGCCGCTTTAACCGGCGAACAGCCGGACCCTTGGGACCTTCTCCAGCCCCAGGATGCGACGAGCCGACATCGAGGTGCCAAACCACGCCGTCGATATGAACTCTTGGGCGTGATCAGCCTGTTATCCCTAAGGTACCTTTTATCCGTTGAGCGACGGCAATTCCACTTTCTACCGCCGGATCACTTGGGCCTGCTTTCGCATCTGCTCGACTTGTTGGTCTCACAGTTAGGCGGGCTTATGCCCATGCACTCGACACCCGGTTGCCAACCGGGCTGAGCCCACCTTCGCGCTCCTCCGTTACTCTTTGGGAGGATACCGCCCCAGTAAAACTGACCGGCTGACACGGTCCTCTGGCCGGATTCACGGCTCAGGGTTAGATCCTCCAGTTTCAAAGGGTGGTGTCTCATTGATGACTCGGACGCCCCCTAAAGGGCGTCTTCAGCGTCTCCCACTTACTCTGAGCATTAAAACCGAAGAAACAATGACAGCTTACAGTTAAGGTCTATAGGGTCTTTCCGTCCTTCTGCGGGTAGGCGGCATCTTCACCGCCACTACAATTTCACTGAGCGCCTGGTTGAGACAGTGCCCAACTCGTTTCACGATTCGTGCAGGTCGGAACTTACCCGACAAGGAATTTCGCTACCTTAGGACCGTTATAGTTACGGCCGACATTCACCGGGACTTGGGTTCAGAGCTTCGCCTTGCGGCTAACCCCTTGCCTTAATCTTTCGGCATTGGTCACGTGTCACACCCTATACTTCGACTTGCGTCTTTGCAGAGTGCTGTGTTTTTGATAAACAGTCGGTTGGGCCATTTCTCTGCGGCCTGCATCGCTGCAGGCACCCCTTCTTCCGAAGTTACGGGGCTAATTTGCCGAGTTCCTTAACCAGGTTTCACTCTTACGCCTTGGTATATTCTACCCACCCACCTGTGTCGGTTTGCGGTACGGGTCGCTTAGCATACGCTGGGGCTTTTCTTGGCACTCGATCCAATGATGCGCTGAGTCCGTAGACTCAACTCGGAATTCAATAACCTAGTCATCTTTTCTCATGCGTCCCCCCAGTTTAAGGGTCGCGAGCTCAGGATTATTAACCTGATGTCCATCGCCTACGCCTCTCGGCCTCGGCTTAGGTCCCGGCTAACCCAGGGACGAAACACGTTGCCCTGGAAACCTCGGGTTTACGGCGGCCGGGGATTTCACCCGGCTTAACGTTACTCATGTCTGCATACTCACTTGCATGTGCTCCAGGGTCAGTCGCCATCACCCTTCGACGCGCATGCAACGCTCTTCTACCACTCTGCCTTGCGGCAAAGTCCAGAGCTTCGGTATAACGCTTGATCGCCAATCATTTTCGGCGCAGGATCACTCGATGAGTAAGCTATTACGCATTTTTTAAATGGTGGCTGCTTCTAAGCCAACATCCTCACTGTCTGTGTAATCCCACATCCTTTCCACTGAGCGTTATTTAGGCACCTTAGCTGCTGGTCTGGGTTGTTTCCCTCTCGACAATGAAGCTTATCCCCCACTGTCTCACTGCCACGTTCCATTGCACGGTATTCGGAGTTTGATAAGGTTTGGTAAGCGGGTGTGCCCCCTAGCCTTGTCAGTGCTCTACCCCCGCGCATCAGCACGTGACGCTGCACCTAAATGCATTTCGAAGAGAACCAGCTATCACGGGGTTTGATTAGCCTTTCACTCCTACCCTCAGCTCATCAGAGAACTTTTCAACGTTCACCTGTTCGGTCCTCCACATGGTTTTACCCATGCTTCAACCTGGCCAAGGGTAGGTCACCTCCGCTTCGGGTCCAGTACCTGCGACTTATTGCGCCCTGTTCGGACTTGCTTTCGCTGCGACTCCGGGCCGGAAGCCCTTAGTCTTGCCACAAACACTGACTCGCAGACTCATTAAACAAAAGGCACGCCATCGCAGATTGCTCTGCTCTGACACTTTGTAGACATACGGTTTCAGGTTCTATTTCACTCCGCTCACAGCGGTTCTTTTCACCTTTCCCTCGCGGTACTTGTTCACTATCGGTCGCCAACTAGTATTTAGCCTTGCGCGGTGGTCCGCGCGGTTTCATACATCGTTCCACGTGTGATGTATTACTCAGGATACCACTAATTCCCACTCTGGATTTCGTCTACAGGGCTTTCACCTTCTACGGCCAGCCTTTCCAGGCTGTTCTACTATCCAGTATGGTCGAATAGGTCGTGGTCCTACAACCCCGAAGGAATACCTTCGGTTTGGGCTCCATCCGCTTTCGCTCGCCACTACTTACGGAATCGATTTCTCTTTCTTTTCCTCCGCTTACTGAGATGTTTCACTTCAGCGGGTTTCGCGTTTCATACCCTATGTATTCAGGTATGAACGATCGAGTATTGCCTCGATCAGGTTACCCCATTCGGATATCCCCGGATCATCGCTTGCTTGCAGCTTCCCGAGGCTTTTCGCAGCTTGCCGCGTCCTTCTTCGCCTGTTGGCACCAAGGCATTCACCGTACGCCCTTACTTACTTCATCATATTGCAAAAGCTTGTTACCACTTCCACAATACCACAAAGCCCTTTCGTGACTTACTGTATTGTCTCATTGCTTGGTATGCATGTTTTTGTGTTTTGTAGTTGTTGTTGTTCAACTACCCACTTTGTTGGAAAGCGATTGCTTCTCAGCAACCGTTTTCTTTGCCACGCAGATGTCAATTTTCGCTTTCCCTCAATAATCGATTTTGCTGGTGGGCCTGACAGGACTTGAACCTGTGACCCCGCGCTTATCAAGCGCGTGCTCTAACCAACTGAGCTACAGGCCCGGCTTTGGGTCTCTTTTCCGAAACTGGTGGAGGCACGGGGACTCGAACCCCGGACATCCAGCTTGCAAAGCTGGCGCTCTACCAACTGAGCTATACCCCCAGTTGCGGTTCTCGGTGAAAAAAGGTCGTCACGCACGTCGTGCCCGGTTTTGCTCCAGGCGACCGGCTGTTTACACATCTTTGGTTCGTTGCGGGCCCTCGCGGGTTCCGCTTTCTCTTCCCTCGGGAAGAGATCCGACCTGCGCACTTGTGTGCGCTTACTCCATAGAAAGGAGGTGATCCAGCCGCAGGTTCCCCTACGGCTACCTTGTTACGACTTCATCCCAGTTACCAGTCTCACCTTAGGACCCTGCCTCCTTGCGGTTGGCTTCAGATACTTCGGGTGCGACCGGCTTCCATGATGTGACGGGCGGTGTGTACAAGACCCGGGAACGTATTCACGGCGCCGTAGCTGATGCGCCATTACTAGCGATTCCGGCTTCGTGTAGGCGGGTTGCAGCCTACAGTCCGAACTGGGCCCAGTTTTTAGGATTTCCTCCGCCTCGCGGCTTCGGCCCCCTCTGTACTGGGCATTGTAGTACGTGTGCAGCCCTGGGCATAAGGGCCATACTGACCTGACGTCGTCCCCACCTTCCTCCCAGTTGATCTGGGCAGTCTCGCCAGAGTCCCCACCTTCACGTGCTGGTAACTGGCAACAGGGGTTGCGCTCGTTGCTGGACTTAACCAAACATCTCACGACACGAGCTGACGACGGCCATGCAGCACCTGTGTAACGCCTCCGAAGAGTCGCATGCTTTCACATGTTGTTCATTACATGTCAAGCCCAGGTAAGGTTCTTCGCGTTGCATCGAATTAAGCCACATACTCCACCGCTTGTGCGGGTCCCCGTCAATTTCTTTGAGTTTTAATCTTGCGACCGTACTCCCCAGGCGGCACGCTTAACGCGTTAGCTCCGGCACGCAGGGGGTCGATTCCCCGCACACCAAGCGTGCACCGTTTACTGCCAGGACTACAGGGGTATCTAATCCCTTTCGCTCCCCTGGCCTTCGTGCCTCAGCGTCAGTTAATGTCCAGGAACCCGCCTTCGCCACGAGTGTTCCTCTCGATATCTACGCATTTCACTGCTACACCGAGAATTCCGGTTCCCCCTCCATTACTCTAGTCTCGCAGTATCATGTGCCGTCCGCGGGTTGAGCCCGCGCCTTTCACACACGACTTACGAAACAGCCTACGCACGCTTTACGCCCAGTGATTCCGAACAACGCTTGAGACCTCTGTATTACCGCGGCTGCTGGCACAGAGTTAGCCGTCTCTTCCTCTTGTGGTACTATCTTTTTAATTTGCTCCCACATGACAGGGGTTTACAATCCGAAGACCTTCATTCCCCCACGCGGCGTCGCACCATCAGGGTTTCCCCCATTGTGAATGATTCTCGACTGCTGCCACCCGTAGGTGTCTGGACCGTGTCTCAGTTCCAGTGTGGCCGGACATCCTCTCAGACCGGCTACCCGTCATCGCCTTGGTGAGCCGTTACCTCACCAACTAACTAATAGGCCGCGAGCCCATCCCCAAGCGCATTGCTGCTTTAATCTTGCGATTCTATGCGGTATTAATCCCAGTTTCCCAGGGCTATCCCACTCTCGGAGGCAGGTTACTCACGTGTTACTCACCCGTGCGCCACTAGAGAATTATTAGCAAGCTAGCAATTCTCTCGTTCGACTTGCATGTCTTATCCACGCCGCCAGCGTTCGTTCTGAGCCAGAATCAAACTCTCCATCAAATTAATTTTTGAAATTGCTGGACCAAATGGAATCTTGCGATTTCATTTGCGCCATGCTTCAGCCGGCTCTTCCTTCAAGTTGTGTCTCTTGAAGGCCTCTTCGCTCTGCCTTGCACGGCGCGCGTCACGACCTTTTTTCTTTCCCCTCGCTTCTACCAAACCACCCCTCTCAGAGCCAGGTCGCTCCTTCGGGCTTTTTCCTCCTCCGGCACCTCTCGGCGCCCTCGGAAAACCCTCGGCGGTTTTCGGTAGTCATTCCCTTGAAATCTTCTTATCGCCCCTGCTTCCAGGGAGCTCTCCGGGTGGCCGGCTCCAGCCGCTTCCGTTACTCTTCCGAGTCCGTCTGCCGCCGGGCTTTTCATCCCGTCGCCGTGTTGGCGTGCCGAGAACTTTATCAACTTCCCCCTTTTTGTCAATTTTTTTCGAGATGTTTTTTCGAGAAAAATTTCAAACTCATAAAAAATATTTCATTATCAACATATTACGTTTTCATTTTTTTCTAATAAAAAAGCCTCTTTCATCACGAAAGAGGCCTAAATGCTTCAGAAATCCTAAGTTTCTCTCTATTTTTTCTTCATGGCTGCGTATTGATGGACCAAAGGCAATTCCCGAAGGGCGTTTACAGCATCTTTCCTCGCCTGGGCGTAATCTTTTTCCTCCATTGCCATATTCATCATCACCTCATAGCAGGCGGCATTGTATCCGCCATCATCCCTCGTATTAAAATCCCTCATAATCTGGAGAGCATGGCGAGCCGCCTTATAACTGTATTTGCGCATTTCCTCCGAACCATTAAGGATCTTCAGGATATAGGAGGCAAGCGAATCTTCCCGAGGAAAGCGCTCCAAGACGTTGTCAAAAATCTCAACCATTTTCTGGTAATTCTTCTCCTTCCAAGCCTTTCCTGCCTGAACCTCCGCTACTGTAGACGCAAACCATCCATCATCGGAAAACTGTTCGGCATTTTCCTCAATCAACTTTTGGTATTCATCAAATTTCTTTTCCCGCCTCAATTCAAAGGATTTTTTTATGACAGCATACATGGCCTGCTGGCGGGCCTTCCGCTTCGCAACCTCATCCGCAAATCTGTTTTTATCAAAAGAGTCCAATCTGGCAGTTTCCGCCACCCATTCGGGCATCCTTTTAATTTCTCCGGACCACAACAATGTTCCGTCACGAACGACGGCAGCGGCGGGGAATGAATCAAGTTTGAGCAAATCACAGAATTCAATAACCGAACGATCCGATGGAATACCGACAGGATAAGGAGTCCATCCTTCCGGCCCGGACAAATAATCCTGCATCTGTTTCTCCGCTGACGGATTGACGCCCAACACCACGGCCTTTACTCCCGGATGATCTAAAAGCCCGTGTTTTTTAAGAACAACATCAAGTGTTCTTCCTGGAGCTGTTTCTCCAAGTATATTGTGACCTCTCCAGAAGCTGATGAATACGGTCTTGCCGGCAGGAAGTCCTGTCAGACCGGGATGATTGAACCATTTCAACTTACTGAAAAGAGGAGTGTACTGTTTGTCTTCCTGCACAACGCCCATTTCCTGCATCTTCCTCGGAGGCTCTGGCCTTATTTCAGCAATCGCCTGATTCACAATATTCTGAAAGGCTTCCTTATTGCCCGAAAGCTGCTGCAGTTTCGTCCAGGCTTTGCTGATGGACGTTAAGGACAGCGCCTTTTCCATATCCAGCAACGCCTCACCCATGTTTCCCTGCCTTTCCCTAAGTTCCGCCATCAGTTTCCAAGGCAAGGAAGCTTCCTTGTTATTCTTTCTGGAGATTTCAATACAACGGTTCAGGCATCTTTCCACCAGGGTGGCATCCATTTTCCCGGCAGGCACGGATTTTCCATTTAGAAGCGTTTCCGCCACATTAATCTGTACACGGTAATTGTCCGGATACTCTTTGCACAGTTCATCCAGTACGGCCTGTGCTTCCTGGAATTTTTCCAATTCCGCCAAGACGCTGAATGGCACCATTTTCAGTTGAATAATCTGATCCTGCTGGAACTGTCCCGAATCCTGAATTTGCCTTAAAAAGGCCTGTGCTTCCGCCTTCCCCGCCTTCCGGGCAAGTTCTCCCGCTCTCTCAGAAACCTGACGGTAGAGCTTCCATGCACGGGCGTTCGCTCTGGGGTTATCCTCTGGAAGAGATGTTGCAGAAAAATCAGGTTTCAACATGGCCCGCATCATTTCTTCAGAAAGTCTTCCGGGATGTCCTCTCCAAATAAGCTTGCCGTTTTTAACGGCAAAAGCATGGGGGATGCCGTTCACCCCCATTGGGGACAGCCATTTCTCCCTGGTCTTTTTCCCATCCACATCCACGGCCATGGCATAAGTCAGGGGGGATGGACGGTTTTTTAAAAATTCTTTCAGAGATTCCGGAGATTTCCTGTCCATGACATTAACTCCGATAATCTGCATATGAGGATTATTTTTAAAGGCCTGATGCAATTGTTCCATATGGGGCATAGCAGCCAAGCATGGTCCACACCAGGTAGCCCAAAATTCAAAAATATACACTTTGTCCTTTTCCCATTCCTTTACCGGAGTTCCCTGTATCCATACATCCGGCAAACCATCCAGAGCAAGTGATGGGAGGGCGCCCTCCGAAGCAACCGTTTTGTTTTCCTTTTTTTCAGAAGAAGCTGCCAGCAATGGCATTCCGGCAGCCGCCGCAAGAAACACGGAACATCCCAAAACCAATAAAGAGGAATTTAACATGGTGACACGGTACTATCGTAACCTTCTTCGTCAAGCCAATAGAAAAAAGAAAGAAAAGAAGGAAGGCCCGTTACCGTGTTCTTTCCACCAGGACAGAAGTCAAAATGCCCCGAAAAAGAAGAAATATTAATCATGATTTTTTTCATATGGAAGAAGAAAACAAACATGATCAACATCCACACTTTTTTGAATTTCATTGGATTTAGGAAAAATGATTTACCTTTTTGGATACGCAAAGACAATATTATTTTCTAAAATAGAAAATATGCCAGAAATGGCTTGCCAGATTTTTCTGAATGCGAAAAATGCGCGCATGGATGAAATGAAGTCCAGTATCAGAAAGTTTTTAGCTCTTACGAAAATGACCCGGGACGAATTTGCCGACCTTTGCGGCGTCAGCAAGAGTCAGGTCGATAAATGGCTTTCCACTGTTCCAATTCCCCGTGCCAGACAACGCCTGATTATCAGAATTATGAAAGAAGAGTACGCCAAACAGGCACGCCTGGTTCAAACAAAAAATCCGAACAGCATCCACGTTCCCGTTACTCCTCAAAAGTATGAAAAATTCAGGAATGAAGCTGAACGCCGTGGTCTGACCGTTCCGGAATGGGCGAGTGAAGCACTGGATGCTCTTTCCAGCATCAAAAGCAGAAGCTGAAAAAGAGAATCACATATCCCGGATCAATTCCAGAGAAAGAGAACATAGTGTCGTTACCGCCTCCTCCCTATCTTTTCTTTCGTTACAAATCTGCACAAATTCATGTCTGACGACGATATACGCATTCAGGTGAAAGAGTGGCTGCAAAGCCAAAACCGCAAGTCCTACCAATTGGCGGAGGAGATAGGTATCCGGCCACAAACTTTTTATGCACAAATGAGCGTTCGTAAAATATCAGCTCATACCAAAAAAGCGCTTTCCCGCATCATTCCAGGCCTGATTTCCGATTCAGAGCAGAATCCACTTTCCCATACGGAAGAATGTGACCCCAAAAAAATCAGAATCAAGGAATGGCTCCGTGCTCACGGCAAAACCCGCCAATGGCTTGCGGGACAATGCCGCGTTTCCGTCCGCACCGTACACACCTGGTTTACCGCACGCGGCAACATTCCTGTTACCCAATATCTTTTTATTGATAAGCTGATAAACGAAGGCGAATCGTGGAAAATTCAACTTCCCAATACCATTCCCGTGAATTTTCCGGAAACGGAAATGGAAATTGTTCACAAGTTCCAGAAACTGCATCCGGACATCGATCTTCCCATGTACGGCATGCATAAAATCCTGGAGTTATGCGTCAATGTACTCACTCAGGATGAATATGCAAAGATGCATCCATACTCCCGTATTACCAATACCGGAGAGATTCCCCACCGCCGGATAAAATAAAAATATTCAAAATTCCAAATTTTCTCGGTATCATTCATAAAAATACACTGTTTGCATGTCCATGCCAGTGCTCTTCAAAAGCATTGAAGACTCTCTACCCATCCGCCCCATTATTTTTCATTCAACCCTTTCATCTTCTGCCATTTTCGTCACAACAGCCACAGACTATTCCACTTCTCTCAATACAGAGAAAAAATCTTCAGCCACATTCCTCCATTCTCCCGGTTTCGCAAACCAACCGCTATTACTATTGATAAAAAACAGGCCGAACCATGCGTAATAATGCCTCTATCCAGCTTGTTTACCAAATCATGCTTGCCTTGCCTCTCTATTTTTAAGATAGCCCGCTTTTGATGGAAAAAGCCTTGATCACATGAAAAACCCCGTATTCCTGAGAAGAATACGGGGTTTGAAAAAATGGCACGTCCAACTGGATTCGAACCAGTGACCCACTGCTTAGAAGGCACTTACGGACGTTAAACTTATTTTAACTTTTCTAGCATTTTCAATGGGTTATTTAATCCTCCCCCCTTTCATAATTGTCCGCACTTATCCGTATTTGACCCTATTTAACCCCTTATACGGACAACCTACGGACAACTTGCAGTGCGTCACAGCTTCTTGCTCGTGTTCTCGGTAATTCTTTCCAGAAGGAAGAGTGCCAGAAAAAATCAGCCTTGTCTATTTTGGACTTGCAGAAAAATACTATCTGGAAATGATAAAAAGCAATGGAACAGTATTACATTGCAACGGAGGAAGGACAGACGGAAGGGCCGTATTCCTTTGCATCACTAGAAACTTTCTACGCCGAAGGCAAGATAACACAAAAAAGCCTTGTTTGCATTGCTGGCGGTCAAGAGTGGGTGCAGTTCGGAACGGTTTTAGAACAGAAGTGGAAAGAGAAATCTGAAAAAAACAGTTTGCAAAAAAAACAAGAGCGAACGGAAGCAACATCAACAGACGTAGAGCTTATACCAACTGTTGAGGGATTATTCCAGATCATGGGTATTCTTGCTCTACTCGCTGGGGTGATACTAGCTTTATGCAACACGGGGCCAGGATATGCCGCTATTGGTATTATTTACCTACTTTCCGGAGCCTTCTCCTGCCTTGGGTGCTTCTGGTGTGCCAAAGTCATTAAATTACTTTCCTGCACCGTTGACTTGCTTTCCGTCATAGCCAAGAGAGTATATAACTCCGGAAACTCCACGGATAAGCAATAACCGTTTCTCCTGAATCCACTGAACACAGAAACGCCCCGGACGAGCAAAACGTTGCGGGGCGTTTTCTTTTGGGCGAAGGATTAGGGAGCACCGGCATTATTCCAAGCGTCAAAGGTGGCATCATCTACTGTGAGAGTGATTGCATTGTCCGCTGCGCTGGGGGGGGGAGTGTGCCCCTGAGGTCAGGGGCGCGGGTGCCAGGGGCTTGTTCATCATCTTTTACGGTAAGGAAGATTAACAATTCCCCCGGGGCGTTTCTGCCTTTGGGTAGTATTGGCCCATTTACCTATTGCGTCAATTTGAGCATTGATTCCTCTCAACCCCTGGGTTAATTCCTCTTTCAATCCATTGATGGCACGTTTTGTTGCCAGTCCTAATTCCTGAAGCTTGGCAACGTAGAGCTTGCCTAATTCCCTCATCTCAGCTTCATCAATGTTTCCATCCGCGGCTGCGGCTTCAATATTTTTACGTATGGCATCAAGTGCCTTGTTGGCCAGGTCTGACTGCTGGGGGCTAGAACTTTCGCCCGTTTTCATGAGCAATCCCTGTACAAAAGTTTTAAACGCCTCTTTAGTATCTTTCTGCTGTTCCCGCTGAAGCTTCTTCAGTTCCCGGTCCCGCTCTTTTTCAAGCTTTTCCTGGGCCTTCTTGGCTTCCTGGGCTTCCTTTTTGTCAGCCCGTTTGTTGAACAGGTCAATATTGGCGGAATTGAGCCGGTCTTGCGTCCTGATGCTCCGCTCCTGATCAACAATGTTGCGTTCATAGGCCCCCATAATATCCCCTATCCTCCCGGCTTCTTCTCTGGCATCGGCAAGTTTGTCCGCAAGTTCTTTTGCCTTGCTGTTCTGGTCTTCCAGGGCTTTTTGATATTCTCCGGTTCGGCTGGTTACATCTGTTCCTTTCTGATAGGAGGGTTCAAAGT